>CAYRDE010000015.1:0-27413 GCA_964422935.1 uncultured Oscillospiraceae bacterium
AAGCGTACCACTTATTTTCTTTGGGATGGACCCCGCCGAAAAAAGAAAACGCCATATTACTTCACCTCTTTCATATGTTTGCGGAATGGACCGCATAGTTCCGCTTTCTATCATAAACCATGATCGGCCTTTTGTCCATTCATTTTTTAGCAATTCTGACGATTTTTTTGCATGTATTAATTTCATATCGATACATGTTGAACGATATTTGTTAATTTTGCTTTCACTTGCCGCAGGCCCCTTTCTTTCAGGGTCTCATGGGATCGTTATCCCACCGGGCCCTTACAGAGCCGGGGCGCTTGCGTCATCCGGCGTCATTTTAAACGGGCAAACCTTCAGGCATCGATAGCATCTCACGCACTTTTCAGCATCCACATGGGGGTACAAAAAGCCCTCCTCATCCGCAAGCATCGTAATCGCTTCATTGGGACAAATCGCGCAGCATGCACTGCAGCCGCAGCATTCTTCCTTATTGATGAAGAAAACCGGAAGTTTTCCAGAAATCATAAGCTTTTCCTCCTCCTCTAGCAGATTCTCGAGTGTCTCCGATCCTTTTCTTTTCGATTTTCTCCCACTTGATCACAAGCCTAAAATAAACGCGTACTTTCCCAGTACCTTTTTACCGATCAGTACAGCGGTCACCGACATAACCAGAACGAGAATTGTATAAATCGGGAAAACCCGGACTGCTGCAAACGGCAGCCGTTCCACTATTTTGATCATGATCCCGTGGGACAAATAAACGCCAAAGGAGCAATCGCCAGCCAGGATCATGCCACGTTCAACGATGCTTTCCTTTTTTTCTGGAGGGAATACAGACTTCACATGATAAAAAGCCAAGATACAAAGCAGGCTCGTTGTAAGAACAGAGGTCAGTCTTAACTGCGTTGTAGCAAGGTCATAGCTGCCCCACCGATACCAAAGGAATCCTTCGCATTCTTGGAGTACAATGGAGAACAGGTATAGAGCCGCAGTCTTCTTAATGGACCATTTCAATTTGATTTTTCCATTACCCAATCCGATCCCCAAATAGTAGAATGTGAACCAGAGTGCAAACAGCTCAGATCCAAACGGGAAACCAACAGGGATATGCATGAATACACAAAAATACCGTACCACTACAATAGTAATAGGAGTAATGAGCCATCCTAAGACCCTGTAACGGCTGTTCCACAACCAGAACACCGCAGGTGTCAGAATCACAAGTTCCATATAGACGAAAATGAAATAGTAAGTACCATTGCATTTCGCAAGCAGCAGGTCGTGAAGAAAGGTATCCATATTTCTGGACAGAAACGAGAATATGAATGACCAAGCAAGGTATGGGACAATAACTTTTTTTATGCGTCTGAGAATCATTGGCTTTGTATTCATGCTCCGGATTCTCTTTTGTCAATAGTCCGGACAGAAAGACAAACATCCCCACAGCGAAATTGATGAACGGTCTGATGACCACAGTACTAACCAACATCTGGCTTCCACCGCAGGTATGAATCGCGACAACCGCAATGATAGCGATTCCCCTCCAAGTCTGTATCTTCTTATTCAATAGCTCTACACCCTTTCCGAGAAAGTAAACAGCACACCGTAATCAGCATTGGTTTTTGTGCAGTTCACCCCCCCCCGCTTGATTTTGTTGCGTGTCATTCGTGCAACATGCCTAACGCATTTCTTAATTCGCTTTACCAATGATATCGTCAGATATTTTTTGCCGAGACTCGCAAAATCCATTTGGCGCATATCCGTGAAAAAGGTTTCACGCTGCAGTGGCTTACTGACAGAAGCATACTCCGGTGAGTTGCCGCTCACGCCCTCCTCGTAGGACACCTCTTTCCAGGTCAGATTGTTCCGGATCGCGTCAAAAAGGGCCTGCCCCTTGGCGGTACGAACAAGAACCAGGGATGTACCTTTCGAATCGTCCATTTCCGGCGCTATCCGCTGGATTCCCCAGAAGTCTCCAATGGTGATATCTGAGTGCTTTATCTGCTTAGCAACGCAGGCATAGCAGGACGGCCGCAGGCAGTAATTGCTGAGGAACATCTGCATATAGGGGTCTTTTCCTTTTGAGATGTATACCTGCCTGCCATCCAACGTTTCCTTCATGCCAAAGTTTTTCCAGCTGTTATCCTTACACCGGAAATTAACCGCAGACAGCTTTCCACCGTATTTTTCTTCCTGATACTTGGCGTACTTTTGCCAGAGCGCCGGAGACGGTGCCCCATGGCAAACCACGTCCACACACAGTAGGTTTTCATATTCCTTGCCTAAAAAGCATTTCAGGCCGTTAACCTGACAGCCGGTTCCCGTAAACAGGACCATTTTCCCATCCAGCAGATCCTGTTTCACCCGCTGATAGGCATCTCCCACCTTCGCCTGGAGGTACTTGGAACCCTGTAATCTTTTCAGTTCCCCGATACTAGCCACCGAAATAAGCTCTGCCGAATAGCAGTCCTCAGACATGGCTACACCATAAACGACTCCGTGTTGCGCTAAAACATGAACTGCCAGCAAATTGAATATGGCACCGGAGGAACTGCACATTCTGATTTCATAATTTGTGTTATAGCAGGCATAGGTATTCAATGGTTTTTCCCCTGGAAATGGTTGCGTCTTTGTTTCCTTCATGTGCTTATCCTCACTTAGTGTTTTTTTCAGTGCAGTTTCTGTTACGATGGAAAATCAACAAACAGCCTTTTGTCTATTTTTGCGCCACAGGAGGCGAGAAGAACGTTTAGATGGAACGCCCGAAACAGCGCGGTACGCACGCAGTACAGAATCCATCCCAATAAATAGATTCCGGTAAGTATCAGACAAAACAGCAAGATCGCTTTTACCGCGCTTATCTCCTGCAAGAACAGGAAGTGGTCCGTAATGATGTAATTAAAAATCATAATATATGCATGGAGGATATAAACGTCAAAGCTTGCCCGTCCCAGCGTGTTCCATACTCCGGCACCTCCAATGAAGAGCTGAGGCTTTGCAGAAAAGAGCATCACAAACATTGCGGACATTACAACTACGGAGAGTGAAGTATACTGCGTCATTCTCAAAAAGTTATCCCCATTCCGTCCGCCTTTTGCGACTAAAAAAACAGCTGCCGTGATCCCCAGGATAATCCAGATACATTTCTTCGCACTGACATTCTGGCATTCTCGTTTGATGTATGCACCGATAAAGTAGCACACAATCAGCCACGCACTGCTATACCCATCCTGCATGCGAAAGAAATCCTCGTCAAAGCAGGTTGTTAACGCGCTTGTTAAAAAAACAAGAATTAATACAAGATTGCGAAATTGGTTCCGGCTCAAACGGTTGATCAATATGTTCAAGTAAGGTATCAGGACAAATACCAACACATAGCATGTAATATACCAGTATCGACCAACCAGCATGGGAAACAGTGAGAATTTCATATTGTTAGGATTCTCAAAATACTTGCCGGGTAGCGCTAAAAAGGCTAACGTTATCGTAACACAATAGAAAAGGACCGTTGCAAGCAGGTTCAGAATATTTTCATAACGTACAGATTCCCGTCCACAATATAAATATCCCGTTATCATGGCAAAAACATCCACTGAGCAGATACAGAAAATATAGGAAAGGTGCAAGGCAGCACTTGTCGCCGTCTCTCCCCCCGTAGCATTGCTCCACCAGCGTTTAGTATATGCAGTCCAATAATTCCCAACATGCTGAGGATTCTCAAAATATTGATTCCTTGGTTACGCTGCTTTTCCATTTCCTACTCCTTACCCCGCCGTCTAATGATGCTGGTGTCTTTCTGCCTGTTTCTCCGCACAGCCATCGAGCGTATCAGCCCTTTTTCATAATCATTAAAACCCCATAGGGAAACGCTGATTCCGTACGTTACCACAATCAACATTCCATACATAATGAGCTGCCTCCAGCTGTCAATTTGGGCATACTTAAAAATCACAGCACCTACGAAGCCCGGCAGCAGAAGGGCAGGCAGAATCGAGAAGATTTCACGCCAGAATCGAATGATGTTCAGGCCAATCTTCTTTTGATAGTACCAGTTCATAAACACCCCGTTGCCGATCAGTAATGCACTCGCAGTTCCCGCTGCGGCACCAACTTCTCCAAAACGTTGAATAAGGGGTATACTAAGCAAAATATTACAAATCGAAATGACAAGATATACAATGGAACGGATGTGATGCAAATTTTTCGCGCGCTGGATCTCGATCCCCAAATTTTGTATCAACGGGATCGTCACTGGAACGATAAGAAAAAGCGCGACATAGTATGACTGCGCATATTCGCCTCCTCCCCATAGGCGCATAAACGGCCTGCCAATGGAAATAAATCCGATTAGCACCAGTGCCAGCACAAAAAACTGCACTCTGCCAACCTTAATAAATAAATCCGTCAGCACATCATTATCGTTTTCCTTCGCAACCAAAGCGTGTATTTTCGGAACAAATACGTTTGAAACCGTTATGGACATTTGTAGATACATATTGTTGACTGTGCTTGCCAGGCCATACACAGCCACCGCAATTGTACCCATATACCGACCAAGCAAAAATTTATCCACACTCCAGTTGACCTGGTCGATGATCTGCCCCAAGAAAATGAAAAACGTGTACTTCCACATCTCCCGAAGCAGTGAGAAGTTGAAGTCAGAGAAACAGAACTGCATTTTCAGCCTTACAATGCAGTAATACACATTCACACCGAACTCCACAGCCGTAAGGACCGTGGAAACGCTAATCATGGCAACCGAGCCATATCCAAAAATCAAAAACGGAAGTGTTACTATGGGGCTCAACAGCCCTTTGGCAATGATGATAAGCTTTTGAAAAATAAAGCACTCCTGAGACGTAACATAGCAGCTGAAGACGCTGCTTGGGAAGGTAAGCACTAGATTGAATACCATAAGCGCCATGAGCGTTCTTGCTGTCTGCATCTCTTCGGCTGTTAGCTTTTCCCCTAAAACCAAATCGATATTGCACAGCAATACAATGCCCCCGACCAGTGCAATTACTGCTATACCAGTAAAAATAGTCAGAAACATTCCGTTTAATGAAGCAATGCTTTGTCTGTCATTTTTCGAATTATATCGAGAATAAAACCGTATATAAGCTGCGCTAAATCCAAAACTCAGCAGGCTCAGATAAGAAACAACGGAATACACCAGTTGATACAGGCCATACTCGCTTTGCCCCACAAGCCGTAGCATGATCGGAGTATAAATCAGGTTAACAGCAATATGGACGAATTGCGATACATAGGACAGAAGCACGCCGATTTTTCTTTGGTTATCCATGTTTTTCTCCAAGTACATTTGTCAGGAACGCTATAGAAGTACGCCTTCTAACTTCAATTGCCTCTCCAATCTGCGTATAGTCCCAAACGAGATTCTCTGCATCAGGCGCTCTTCCCTCGGTAAGTACTTTATCGGTTTGTCCCACTTCCCGAAGATAGTCTTCCATTCGGTTATTGATATTCACAGCGCTCTCTCTGGTCAGCACAATAAAACGTTTTTGATAAATGGTAGAAAACACGGTGCCATGGAAGCTGTCCGTAATAACATATTGCGCATGGTGAATCAGCCAGAGCCAGTTGCCAATGGAGCAATCCTGTAAACGGATATCTCCAAAGGTCTCATCTGCTTCAACGAAATAGCCATTCGCATGGGGAACCGTCACAACGGTTAGCCCTGTTTTTTTTGCAAACGCAGCTATTTCTTTCCTCTGCTGAATGCCGCTGCCCAGTACATAGGTAAAGACATATCGCTCCCCATCCGTTACTTTTTGCGGCTTTTCTTCCAGGCATTCCCATTCCTGCTGTGTCAGCAGCAGCGTAGGGTCAAGGCAGTAGGAAACATTTGGAATACCAATTTTGTTCAGCATCGCCACGCTGGAGTGTTCCCGAACCGAGATCGCATCGAACCTGGATAAATACTTTCGTATATATTTTTCATTCTCTGCCGGAATATAGTTTCTTCCAAAGGATGCCGCATAGGAAATTTTTCGGAAGGGCTTTTTCGCTTCAAAGTCAAGGAATTTTGTCCTATTAACATACAAGGGATATTGACTCCAAACCACATCCGAACCCACAATAATCGCGTCATAGTCCGTATCGCAGATCTCGTCCCTGTAAAACTGTCTCTTGGTGACAGGAATATTTTTTTTCTGGAATTCCCGGAATTTCTGTAACCGCTTTTCCAGATCGACGGTCTTCTGCTGACCATGCGTCGGGAGCTTTGCGGCAAACTTATCCCATAAGGCTCTCAAAATCTTCCCCGCAAACGCAGCAGAACCTATTTTCGTATACTGGATCATCTGCTTGGAATCCAATATAATACTCTCTACGGTTTCAATACCCAGATGGTTGCGGAGGAAAAAGCTCAGCGCGTAGTTCTGCAACTGATTTCCAAAATTAACAGTATCTAATTTGAATTCTGATATAATGCCAACTTTCACGATATACTCTCCAAAATATAACTCATTTTCTGTTGAGGAGTTTTCGCAAGCTTTTATATGCTTTTCTCAAACACTCATATGCACGTGCTTTTAGAATTGTCATGTAGTAATGCCTTTTAAGCAAACTCTTTAGGAAAAAGTTTCTGTTCTTTTCTGCCTGTAGTATCTGCAAGTAAAACGGATCGTCAGTAATTTGTACTAGCAGTTCTATCCGATTGCTGATACTGGTACGGAAATGGGAAAGGATGATAACATTCTGAAACAGCAACTCTCTGCAAAGCCGATAGTACCTGGCAAACTGCTGTGACCCCCAAACATTTTCCTTCCGAACAAATTCAAGCACAATCTGGCGGACAGTAGAGTCCAGCAGATCATTGTCTACACAACTGACACTGTGTGTTACCGATGCCGGATTCTGCGTATAATTATACAGTGCATCATCCACAAACACAACTTTTGAGGCATCCCGATAATAATCTAAGCTTTGCAGCAGATCTTCACCATGACGGAACTGCGCAAAGCGGCTATTATCCCGATTCAACGTAAGCGATGCCTTTACTACCTTTCGACACAGAGAGTTGTAACAAGGATCACACAGCACAATAGAATATATCTCAGCCTTATCCGTCAATATTCCCTTAAATGCAGGGGATCTATCAAGTTCTCCGATTTTTTTCCCATTGCATACCAAATCCACTCCAAAAATCAGCAAATCACAGTTTGTCTCGTGGATCTTTTCCGCTATTACCTCCAGGGTATTTTCTTTCCATGTATCATCCGAGTCGAGAAACATCACATAGGCGTTTTCCATGTCCTCCTGGTGCAAATATCCGTGAATGCAATTCAATGCGGCTTGTCTTGCCATGATTTGGCCTTGGTTTGACTGATGAATGGCAATAATTCTGTTATCCAGCACTGCATATTGATCGCAGATTATACCGCAATTATCTGGAGAACCATCATCTACCAAAACCAGCCGAAAATTGCCATAAGTCTGATTCAGAACGGATTGAATACATGCAACCAAGTAAGTCTCTGTCTTGTAGACAGGGACACAAATGCAAAATAGCAGCTCCTGATCTTTCATAAGGTCTCCTTTTGGCTTATTGGCTTTTGGGGAATAATTAGGGAAGCACTCTCAAACACCAGCCATCTTTTCCCTACACTCCGCCTCAATCCTCAGCATTTGCCCGTTCAACGCAAAACACCCTCACATTATATCTAAATCTTGATCCAGCTTCCCAAAAGCGCATCATATTCATCCGGTTCAAAGCCATCAAACCCAGACCCATCAAAAAAGGTCATTTCCCCAAAATACAAATGATTTTTCGTATAATACCAGTCTACCCTGATTTGATGAAGATTTTGTGCCAGTTTTTTTGAAAGGGTGAGCATTTCTCCCAGAAATTCAGGTTTCTCCATGGGAATTTCTGAAGCGGGAAATCCTTGTGTGATCTCAAGCTTCTGCCACTGGGTATCATAAAAATCCTGTGTGTGTGTTGTAAAGCGCCCACGATGTACCTGGATAATTTTGGGCTCACCTTCAAAACACATTACTTTATAGTCATTCAGCCCTGTTCCGGACCCATCTTCCATAAACGCTTCGGCAATGATTCTGGGCTTAATATTCTTGTACGGCCACTCTCTACCCCAGTTATAATACTGGAACTTCAACCGCTTTTTCAGCTTCTTTTTTGCTTCCTCAATGTTAAGGCTTGATTTGTCTCTGCATATGACCAGACCGCCGCTGTCATGGGTGCATTTCAGTACAAACTGCTGTGGCAGCGTGTCAAAATCAATCTGCTCCGGGTCATCCCACACGCCCAGCGTCGGAATGATGTACTCCTCGCCGATTTTTTCCTTCACATACTGTTTTGCCTCGTATTTGTCCACCATTTTCGTGTATTCCGGATTCCGGTCATACAGCTTCAGCCACTGTAGCTTTTCATTGAAGGATTTTGGGTGATTCAAATCCAGCTTTTTCCCAAAATGGGCATAATAAATCAGTTTGAGATATGGCTTGTCCGGAAGCCACCGAAAGGTTCCCATTGCCAGGAGCTTGCGAAGCACACGGCACATCAGGCTGTTCCTTGGATTCATACTGTCCACTCCAAAGTCGTATTTTATTCTTTCTTTTGTCTGAGGCTGCCTCAATCAGGCTTTTTCGGTTCCTCTCCCCACAAATAGGAATACCATCGCGCAAAAACAGCCGGATCGGTCAGCTTATGCCGTATCTGGTATGCATTTCTGGCTAGCATTTCGTTTGTTTCCTTCTGCTGGCAGGCTTCCATGGCCTGATACATTGCCATCTCATCGCCTACCGGCACCAGGAGGCCGTTGACACCGTCCTCAATCAATTCCCTGGGACCGCCGGATGGACAATCTGTGGAAATAACCGGCATGCCCATACACATCGCTTCCAGAAGTACATTGGGCATTCCCTCATAGTCGGAAGAAAGTACAAACATGGCAGCTTTTTGGATTTTTTCCAATACCTGCGCATCCCTGCCCGGAAGTGCCACCTTCTCTTCCAATCCCAGTTCCGCAATCAGTGCTTCCAAAGCAGCCCTTTTTCTGCCTTCTCCAAAAATCACCAGGCGATACTCAGGGTGTTGCGCGGAGAAGCGTCGGAAGGCTCGAAGCAGCAGCGGGAAGTTCTTCTGTGGCTCCAAACGTCCCACGGCAGCAATCCAATTTTCCCGGTTTCCTGTATAGGCCTGTGGAATGCGGGAGTCGTCCACAGGGTTGGGCAGCACAATGCCCTTTTTCCGGATCGACTTTGGGAAGAAGGATTTTGCCATCTCTGTCTGGAAAATGATTCCCTTTGCAAAGGGATACATCAGCCTGCGCAGAATTCTGGTAAGCTTCACATCCGGCATGGCCCAGGGATTGTTACGTTCGGATACATACACCGGGATGCCCGTCTCCAATAATGCCAAAAGAACATAGACCCCGATTTCCTCAGGGAGGGACAGTACCAGATCCGGCTGCTCCTGCTTTACGATCCTGCGTACCTTCCGGTACCGTCTCCACTTATCTACCAGCTTATTGTTGTGCTTTTTCCCAACGGGAATCAGTTGGATTCTGGCATCCAGCTGATAAAACACTTCGTCATCATTCACCGTAATGATCGTGCATTCCTTTTCCTGGGCAACAAAGTAATTTGCCAGCTGAACAATGACACGCTCTGCCCCACCGCCCAAAAGGTTTCTGGTGATTATGATGATTTTTCCTTTATTCACAGCGCACCTCCCATATCTTTATCCGAGATAAATGTTCCGCAGGACCTCTGCTTCCTCGGCAATGTCAAAGCCATGCTTGCGCAATTGGTCCCCAACTCCGGACCCCCGATCCGTTTCTTTATCCGTCAGCTCCATGAGAGCGTCTGCCCAGAGGGATGGGGAATCATCGATCCTAAGGAAGTGTATCCGATCTGTGCAGGCAACGTCCCGGGTAATGCAGTCCGAAGCGAGGACGGTTAGTCCGGAGGCCTGGGCCTCCAGCAGGACCAGGGGAAGTCCCTCCCAGCGGGACGGCATCACAAAAGCATCCATTGCCTGGTAAAGCCGCTGGGCGTCAGCACGCTTGCCGGTAAAGATCACACACTCCGACAGTTCAAGCTGGGCTGCCTGGTGCTTTACCTCTTCCAGCATAGGTCCCTCACCAACCAGCATCAGCTTGGAATTGGGATACCGGCGGTGGAAATCCGCAAAAACCTCCACCAGGTAGGGCTGATTTTTCGCTTCCCAAAAAGCTCCGACATGCCCGATCAGCAGCGCATCCCCAATCTGGAAATCATCCCGTACTTCCTGGCGAACCAATGGATCAAATTCATATTTCTTTGGGTCAATCGCATTATTCAAGATGAGATGCTGGCTCTTACCATACAGCCAATCGCCGGAAGCCCGGGAGCAGGCAATGAGATCCGTCGCCATGCACTTCATAATCGGGGTAAGAATTCGATTGAGTTTTGGATAATCGGTCTGAGAATTATGGCAATGCACCAAAATTCTGGGCACCCGATGCACCCTGGCAAGGAAGGATTCGATCGCCATGGTGCCGCTGTTTCCATGAATGTGGACCACATCATAGCCGCTTTCCAGTACTTTGTTCAGTGCCCGGATATAGGGGATAACGCTTCCCTTCCTGCCGGGAACAACGATCATTCTGCCAAGCTTCTCAAACCTTTCCCGGATCTGTGGGTCCAGAGGCGCAAAGGTCAGGAAGTCTATTTTAAGGTCCTGTCTGTCCATCGAATTTATGTAATTATATATGACAGAGGAGATTCCCTCAAAACCGAGCCCAACTGTGTTAATGATCAAAATTCTTTTTTCCATATCCTCTTAACTTCCAGAATCTTCATTTCTCTTATTCCTGTATCGGGTCCCGGGAAGGCAACCGGAGTCCTCACATGGACCCCTCCCGTTTCAGCACTGCCTTCACCGTTTTCAGCAGGATTCGGAAATCCAGGCCCATACTCCACTGCTGTATGTACTGCTTGTCCAGGGCGATGACCTGCTCGAAGTCCGTAATCTTGCTCCGACCGCTTACCTGCCACATGCCGGTAATCCCCGGCTTGATGGCAAGCCTCGCCCTGTGATGCAGCTCGTATTTTTCCCATTCGTCCACCGTGGGAGGCCGGGTGCCTACCAGCGACATGTCCCCCTTGAGAACGTTGAAGAACTGGGGGAATTCATCCAGACTCCAGTCCCGGATAAAGTTGCCCAGGCCCTTTTTGATGGTGCCGTCGGGCAGCTTTTCGCAGCCGATGATCCGGGGATCGTACTCCAGCTTGAACATCAGGCCGCCGCCAATCCGGTTCTGGGCCATCAGCTCTGCCTTTCTCGCCTCCGCGTCCATATACATGCTGCGGAACTTATAGCACTTGAACAGCTTTCCGTTTTTTCCCACTCGGGTTTGGGCGAAGAAGATGGGTCCGGGGGATTTGATGTAAATCATGGGTCCCAGAATCAGGGTGAGTACGCCTGTGATCACGCAGCCCACCAGTCCTCCCAGGATATCCAGCGCCCGCTTGAAAATGGCCTCACGGGTGGTAGCCATATTCAGGCTGGTAGTAATGACTGTCCGTTCGGCAATCCACTCCGTCTCCTGACGGCAGCGACCCCGGAAGGCTTCCTCTGCCAGTTCCACATGGACGGTGATGCCCATGTTCACAAGCTCCTCCACCAGATCGTTATACAGATACCTTGTTTCGTCCGGTATGGAAACCACCACTTCATCCACCCATTCCCGGCACAGGAAGGACAATACGCTGCCCTGGTTGGTATTCACCGGGATGTCCCGGACGGATGTACCCTGCCGGTCCTCATCCAGAATGCAGATGCCCGTAATCCGGTAGGAAGAGGGCTTGATCTCCAGATACCGGGAAACCAGGTCTTCCACAAAACCGGTGGTGGTGATCATATACAGTGCCGTCTGTGCCGGCTGCTTCCGGTGGGTTAAGAATCGCTTCCAGACCGTCCGCACCCCATAGGACAGCAGGCCGTAAAACACCCCAAAGGTAAACAGAACCTGTCGGGAATAAAAAGTACTCACCTTAAGGGCATACATGTAGGTAAACAATAGAACCTCAATGAGACACACATGCTTGACGGTAACGGCAGCCTCCCGGTAATATCCCCGGTGAAGGACGCCGCTCATGGTAGAATTGCCAATCAGTACCAGTACATCCGCCAAAACCAGAACCGCCATCAAGTTCAGATACTCCTGGCTCGCGAAGGGCAGGCTTCCGCCATGGCGAAGCATGTAGGCGACTGTAAAGCCCAGAACCAGACACAGCAAATCCAGCAATATGAAATCCAGGTGTTTCTTCCAGCCCTGCAGCTTCGCTTTGTACATTTTCGCTTCCTCTTTTCTGTTTTCGGCACGTATTTTCTCTCGGAACCATGACAGCGTATATTTTTATTACATTTTACACCAGAATCCCCCTATAGTCAAGCGCATGCCTCCCGATTCCGCAATTTACCTGGGACAGAGGCAGCCGCCTCTTTCCCTCTGTATATTCGCCCGATATGCAAAACCCGGATATCCCTGTCTGATCTGACAAGGATATCCGGGAAACAATCCATGTTTACCAAAAGCGCCCCCGTGAAATACCATCCGCCCATCCAGGGAACTTAGGCGAACTCCCCACGCATACAGCATTCCTTTTGCTGTTTCTGCTTACTTCCTAAGACAATGTCCCATGGCGCTTCCAAAGGATGACGAGCGTCGAAACCGGAGACATCAGAGCTTCCCCTGGAATCCACGGAGGATTCCAGCGCTTTCTATGCAGATAAACGCCGATTGTTATTGCGTCCGCGCTTTCGGCTTTCTCAGCCCGGCGCGGCCTGACGCCCATTTCCAATGGGTCAGTCAGATGCGGCAGAAGTGTTTCTTTTGACCTGACAGGTTCCCACCACCAGCAGCGCCGCTTCCAAAGCCAGCGCCGCCGTTGTGCTGAACAACAGTAAATCCCATCCCATCGCCGCCAAACCCCACGCAATCAGTGCCAGTGACAGCACCAGCGTGCTGGTAATTTTCCAATAACGGCGGCGCTCCGAGGACGTCAGGGGCTTCTCAGCAGATTCCAGGGGGCTCAGCCAAAGGATCAGCACAGCGCACACAGCGCTGATCCCAATGGCCGGTATCCGTGCACCCCACTCCCGGAGCAGACGTATCCCCGCCACCGAGAGGAATAAGCTGAGGGTCGTAAACAGGAGGCAGTCCCTTTCTTTTTCCGCATGGACGCCTCCGGCATAGCCACGGATGCAGGCAAACTGAAGGAAGAACAAAACGCTTCCCAAAAGCACATGCCACAGTAAGCCAAATACCATGGAGACAACCAGGAAAAGGACCTGGGAGAACAGCATAAAAAATCCATAGCTGTACAGCTCCCGCTCTTCTCCGGGAATCACACCCGCGCTAACCAACACTTCCGTAACCCGCCCACTGAGGGCAGTGATCATGCCTTGTTCTGCTTGAAGCGTTCCAGACCGGCAGGCGCCTTGGGCTGATAAATCGCGAAGCAGGTGGTCTTGTTGGCATCTGCGCGCAGGGCTTTCTCAGCAGCGTTTTTCGCCAGGCTTGCAATCAGCTTTTTCGTTTCCTTCATGGTATTCACCTCCTTTGGGGTATCATAGCATGGCGATATTTCTTTTGCAAGGGCACCTGCGAAAATGTCGAGAAAATGTGCTTAATTGTCGATTTTCCTGCTTCTCCTTTTTCTTCCTAATTTTTCCAGGTCCGCCGGAAGTCCCTTTTTCGGAATTCTGAACAGGAAAATCCTGGGAAAGTTTTCTTCCTTTGTTTTGACGCGGAGGCAGTTGTGTGATATAATAATGCCGCAAAACCGACGCGGGCCGGTTCCGTCAAGAGAATCCGAAAGGGAAGTGTTTTTTTGCGTATCCTGATTTGTGACGACGAAGAATCCTATATCTCCCCCTTGCGCTCCTTTCTGGAGGACTGCCTGAAACAGCACAATATTCCCTGTCACATCACTGTCACCACGGATTCTCAAGCCATCTTCGCCTCCCGGCAGCAGTTCGACCTGGCCTTCCTGGATATCCAGATGCCCCAGGTGAACGGTCTGACTCTGGCCCAGGAACTGCGCCGCCGGAACGAAAATACCATTCTGTTCTTCATCACCAACTTTCCGGAGTATCAGGACAGCGCCATGGATTTGCGGGCCCTTCGGTATTTCAAAAAGCCCTTCGAACCGGAGCGGCTGAAGGCCGGTATCGAGAAAGCCATTGAGAATATTAATGACACCTATTTATCTCTCTATCTCAACTGCGGCGGCGCCCAGCAGCGTGTGCTCTTCGACGACATTCTCTATCTGACCCTGGAAGGCAGGAAGGTCGTCATACAAACCACAAAAGCCCGGTTTTCCTTTACAGGAAAGCTTGAGGATTGGGTGCCCCGGTTTCCGCAATCCTTCTTCCGTCAGGTACACAGGTCTTTTCTCGTGAATTTACACCATGTGGATGTCTATACCCGCCCGGAGCTTACCATGTCCGACGGCACCCGGATTCCCGTGGCGCCCAAAAAGCAGGCGGAGCTTCGCAAAGCCTGGTTTGAATACTTAGGGAGGCAATAGCCATGTTGGACCCGGTTATTTCCTGCGCTGTCTACGGCATTGAGGCCCTGATCTATTTTGTTTTCTACGCCCGGGTGGGCACCCCCAGATTATCCATGTGGAAATGCTTTCTCATCGGGCTGTGCCTGTTTGAATTGACCTCCGGAGTGAACCTCTTGTTTCACAACACCATGTGGGTCAATATTCTGTCTGTCATCTTTTTCAGCGCCCTCTATGCCCGTTCCTGCTTTCGCATCCGGGCCATGGTCGCCCTGTGCTATGCCAGTGTGCTGGCTGCCCTGGGACTGGCTCTGGAAATGCTGGTGATTCTCGGTGCCTCCTCCCTCTTCTCCGTCCAGGTTACGGGGTACAACCAGGACCTGTCCCTGCTGATTCAGGAATTTCTCGCCTGCAAGACACCCTTCTTCCTGGTCAGTATGCTCTTTTCCAATTTTGTCAAGGGCTCCTCTCCCCGAAAAATCCCGGCATCTCTGTTCATCTATCCCATCTCCTCCGTCATCTGCCTGTTTCTGTTCTGGTATCTCTCTCTGACAGAAACTATCAGCAGCACCGGTCATCTTCTTTTGGCTGTCGCCAGCGGCATTTTGCTGCTTGTCACCATCTTCCTCTTCAACGCCTTTCAGTCGGAAACCAAAAAGGACCGGGAGCTGGAGCGGATTCGAAATGAAAATACCAACCTGCGGATGGAAAAGGATCACTACGACATTCTGGAGCAGCAGAACCAGGCGCTGCTGTCATACGCCCACGATGCCCATAAGCATCTGACCGCCATTCAGGCTCTGAATACGGACCCCAGAATCGGCGCCTATGTGGCAAGCCTCTGCGGGCAGCTGGATACCTGTGTTCCCGCCTACCACAGTGGTAACAAAATGCTTGATGCTATCATAAGCCGTTACGTTCTGGAGGCAAGACGCAGATCCATCCACTTTGCCTATGATACCCTGGGCTGCGCCCTGTCCGGCATTGCGGATCTGGACCTTGTCTCCATATTGGGGAACCTGATGGACAACGCCTTTGCCGCCGCCGAAGCCTCCGCAGACCGGAAGGTGATTCTGGAGACTTTCGCCCGGAACCGCTACAGCGTGATTTTCCTGAGAAACAGCTGTGACAATGCGCCCCACGCCGAGGAAGAACACTTGCAGACTACCAAACCGGCAGGTGGACATCACGGCTATGGGCTGAAGAATGTGACCAGTGCCCTTCAAAAATACCAGGGGGATTTCTATTGGTCCTACACCCCCGATACCCGTCTGTTTGCCATCACCGTCATGGTCCGAGAACCGGACACGCCTTTCCGGTACGCCCCGTAAAGAATTCCTGATGATATTGCCAAATAGCAGGCAGCGCCCTGGTTCTTTCGAACCGGGGCGCTGCCCTCTTCTGGTGAGGGATGGCTCCGCTGCCGCTTTTCTTTTCCGGGTTATCGGAAAGCGGAAGAAAGCTTCTCCCTTTGTAGGTTTCTGCCAATAACAACCAGTCCCGATGGGGAATCGTTCTCCCTGGGCAGAATGGAGGGGGCCTTGCCCGGTATGTATTCCAGAGCGCAGGTTCCCCTGCCCTCCAGCGCTGCCAGGCCCTTTACCCGGAGGACCCTGCCATAGTCCCCCCGGGCCACTGCTTCGAGGAAGGCCTCCGCCGCCCCATAGGTGAGCTTCTGTGGACGAAGGGACAGGGATTCCATTCCGCCGTCCATACGCCGAAGCAGCAGATCCCTTGCTCCCTCCCTGGGCTTTCCCTGATGTACGCAGCCCTCGGACAGACGCATCAGCTCCCTGCCATCCATGGGCAGAACGCACACCGGTGCGTGATCGTTCAACCTGCCCAGGGCCTCCAGGACCTGCTGTCCCTCCTGATCATCCACCGCCTCCATGCAGCTGAGGGCCAGAAAGGAGGCCTTCGCCAGCTGATCCCGGAAGAAGGGACCGCCCAATTCCAGCTGGGCCAACAGGGCCTCCGCATTGACTACGGTAATGACCCGGCGAAGCACTCCGCCGGTTTTGTCGCAGACCTGCCGGCAGTTTTTTAGGAACGGCTCCAGGTCCGCGCAGCCCGAGGGCTCGATAATCAGGGCCTGGGGCTGATATTTGTCCACCAGGGCGCAGACCCTCTCCACAAAGTCGGCGCCGATGCCGCAGCAGATACATCCGCTGCTCAGCTCCAGCACCGGATAGCCCTCCTCCAATAGCCTCCCGTCAATTCCGATTTCCCCAAACTCGTTTTCTACCAGCAGTGTCCCCGCCGGAAACAGGCCCTCCCGCAAAAGGGCATTGATCAGGGTCGTTTTCCCTGCGCCCAGAAAGCCCGTTACGATGGAAATTTCCAGCATACCGCCCCTCTCCTTTCCAAATCCCTGGCCCCAAAACCCAAACAAGTCAGCAGACATGGGTCTGCCGACTTGCTTGGAGGGTCCCGGAAATCTCCCGGAACTGGGGGAACCAGGGGATTTCCTTTTTTCAGAAAGCTTAGCCGAAGAAAATCATGCAGCCGATGACACAGGTCAGTACGCCTGCGGCAGCGGGGAACACGTTTCTGCGGAGCATGGTGGGGATGGGGGTGCTGGTATGGTCGCTGAGCAGGATGATGCCGATGCTGATGGGATAGCAGGCAAAACCCAGGCCGGCGCACATCATAGCCATCTGGACCATACCGGTCAGATCGTGACCGGAGGCGGCACAGTAGGAGCCGATCAGGGGACACAGCGCGGCAGCTGCCGCGGTGGGTCCGGTGGTGGCGCACAGCAGGAACATGAACGCGCCGATGAGCAGGGAGAAGATCAGGTAGTTGTCGCCTACCACGGACATGATGCCATTGACCAGGGTGCCCATGCCGCCCAGCTGGGTCAGAACCGCACTGATCATCTGGGCGCCTACCACAATCCAGGCGCCGGCTGCCAGATACTTGCCGCAGCCCTTATAGAACTCGCCGATCTCGTCCAGGCCCTTCTTGACGGACTTAATGTGGATCATGCGGACCGCCATGGCAATGGTCAGAGACAGCCAGATGGCAGCTACATAGGAGATGTTGGGGGTCGCCTTGACAAAGCTGGAGAAAATCAGGGCGATCAGAATGGGCAGTGCGGGCAGCAGGGCGTAGATTCCGGGGACGCCCAGCTCGCTGAATTTGGAAACCATGATGGCCTCTTCGTTGTCCACGATGGTGCTCTTCTTATCGAAGTACTTTGCGGAAATGACGAATACGGGAATCAGGCCTACCAGAGCAAAGAGGACGGCAGGAATGCCGTAGCTGACAAAGACATCCACCATGTTGGGATTTTCAATACCCGCAAAGCCCAGAGCCATAATCAGGTTGATGTCGCCCATGGCGAAAATGGGGCTGATTGCCAGAACAAAGGCGGTGGCAATGGTGGCCTTGGGCACCTTGCAGGCCCGGAGGATGGGATACAGGGTGGCGATGAACAGTGCAATCAGACCGCTGGGGCTGGTCAGAGCCAGCTTCAGGATGATGCCGATGATGACCGCAACCGCTGCCAGCAGGTAGGGCTTATTCAGCTTGCGCATGGGACCGGCTACCACAAAGGCAAAGGCTTCCGTGGCCTTCAGGTAGTTCATGTACGCAATGTAGCCCAGAATGGAAATCATGGTCAGAATGGAATTGCCCATCTGGGAGGATGTGGTAGTCTTGAAGAACTCATAGACATCCAGGAACAGGCTTCCTGTGGACTTATCTCCAGCCATGCTGGTGCCGGTGACAAAAGAGAATACCGCCAGAACCAGAATACTGCCGAAGATCATAAATGCGGAGACATTGTACTTCTTGACGATTGCCAGAATCAGAATCACCAGCACCGCCAGCGTCAGAATTACGTTTAACATTCAGAACTCTCCTTTCTAATCTCGCCTTCTGTTTATATGCAGGCCTGGACCATGGCCCGCAGGTTTTCCGGTTTACAATTGGAGGGAATCGTACAGGCTGAGCAGATCATATAGCCGTCTCCGAATTCATCCATCTGCTTTCTGACCTCGTCCCGGACCTCCTCCGGCGTTCCCAGGGCCAGCATGGACGCGGTGATGTTGCCGGTTATCGCCATCCGGTCCCCCAGAATCTTTCCTACCTTGTGGATATCCGTAGCGCCATCGCTGTCAAATACGCACCGATTCTTGGGGAAATAGGTGAAGAAGTCCAGGAAGTCGTCCCACCGGGCATCGTAATGGAAGTGGACATACCGTCCGGCCTCCAGCACCGCGTCGGCGTACAGCTTCACATAGGGCCAGGTGAATTCCTCAAAAATCTTCCGGCTGACAAAGTCGCAGTTGCACCGGACGCCGGGCTGGACCATCACCGTCAGAGCGTCGCCCTTGCTCAGGCCCGCCTTGAAATCCGGGAAGCAGGCCGCGTGAATGTTCGCCAGAGTCTCCTTGATCAGCGCCGGGTCCTTCCGCAGGTCCCGGAAGAACCGGGTCATGCCCCGCATGGAGGTGAGCATATCCCAAGCGGAGGGACTGCCGCCGCCGCCCCACTCCACATACTCGCACTGACCCATCTTCTCCCCCGCATAGCCACGGAAGCGCTTGCTCAGGTCAAAGTCCTCGGGGCGAATGCCCAGGATGTCGGTGTAGTAATGCTGCTGGAAGGCCTTCCAGCCCTTGGTATTGATGTAGTCGTAGTCCTCCATGGTCATCTGGGGGACCTCCAGAATCTGGATCATATCGTCCCGGCCCAGCTCCACACCGGGCATCTTCACCCGGCACATGAAGTTCAAGCCCTTGGTCTTGCTCAGGGCGCTGGAAAAGCCTTGGATCGCATCCACATATTCCAGCTGATCCAGGCCGTCGAAGGCCTGATCCAGGAACCACTCGGGCCGCTCGATGGCATCGGCTACCACCACCTCAGGGTTGGCAAGCTTGGCGCAGGGAATGGGACCCATGATGACCACCGGGGGACGGTCGGTCTTCTGCCGGTGAATGGTCTTCTCCAGACGATCCCATTTTACCTGCCGGGTTTCCTTCTGGGCCATTACATCACCCCCAGGAACTGCTTTGCCTTGATGACCGTCACCTGAGCCGTCTCACAGCGGGCATCGGCGTTTACATACTGGACCGTCTTGTCGTCCACCGGGCCGCCGCCGATGAGCAGCAGCCTTCCCTGGTCCAGTCCCGCCTCACGGATTGCCGCAATTGTCCTCTTCATGGCATCAAAGCAGGTAGTCAGCAGACAGGACATGCCGATTACCTGGGGCTGGTACTTGCGCACCGCGTCCACAAAGGTCTGGACCGGTACATCCACGCCCAGGTCAATGACCTTGAAGCCGTTGGACTTCATCACGGAGGCCACGATGTTCTTGCCGATGTCATGGATATCCGTCTCCACCGTACCGATAACAAAGGTGCCCAAGGTGTCAACGCTGTCGCTCTCCTCCTCGCCGCCGAAAATCTCGCTGGCCTCGTTGAACAGGTCCGCCGACATCATCAGCTCGGACAGGAAATACTCCCTGGAGGCAAAGCGATCGCCTACAATGTCCAGGCCCTTCTGCAGGTCCGCAATGATCTCCTGGGCAGGAGTGCCTGCCTTCCAGGCCTTCTCTACCTCCTCCATCAGCTGCTCGTCTTCCAGATCCGCCATGGCGTCGATGATCTTCTGGTTCATGTTTGTTCCTCCTTCTTTCCGGTTATTCACTCAGGATTCCGCTGCGGTAGGCCTTCAGATACTTCCGGCAGTATCTGTCCTGACCCAGCAGGGCAGCAGAGGTATGCAGGGCCGCCGCAATCTTCTTGTTGGTAATGTCGATGATATAGCTGTCCATGCCGCAGGCCATGGTCTGGATCATAAAGGTCCGGTTCAACTGCATCCGCTCAGGCAGATTAAAGGAAATATTGGTCAGGCCGCAGATGGTATGCACGCCCGGGTTCTCCGTCATAATCCGGCGGATGCTGGTCAGTACGTCCATGCCCTGGGTGATATCCGCGCTGACGGGCTTGACCAGTGGATCGATATAAATATCATCCGCCGCCACGCCGTCCGCCTCCAGTCTGGCAATCAGCGCTCCCGCAATGGACACCCGGTCCTCCACATGGGCAGGCATTCCGCTGTCGTCAATGCACAGGCCGATGATCTTGGCGCCGTACTTCTTCACCAGGGGAACAACCTCCTGATACCGGGCGCTCTCCAAGGTGGTGGAGTTGATCATCCTGCCCCGGTCGCTGCACAGTGCCAGTCCCGCTTCCAGAACCGCCGGGTCCGGGCTGTCAATGCAAAGAGGGGTGGGCACCGCCTCCTGAATCACCCCAACCAGCCACTGCATGGACGCCTTCTCATCGTCCAGCATGGTACCGCAGTTCACATCCAAGTAGGTCGCGCCTCCATCGGTCTGCTTTTTCGCCAAAGCGGCGATGAAGTCCCCATCCCGATTTAAGACCGCCTCCTTCACGGATTTGCGGCTGGTATTAATTAATTCGCCAACAATCAGCATGCACTCGCCTCCTATCGGGTTTCATTGTAATGCCCTCTGGGGCGGATGTCAATAAGGAAATGTGCATTTTGTCATTTCTTATATATTCATTTGTGTATTTTTGTACATTATTATGCCGTCAGAATCGCAAGTCCCATTTGACAGCAGGCATATAAATGTGCTATAAATTAAATAGAGGCAATTTTAATATGGAAGATTGCACATCTCTTACTTCGCACCGAACAGAAACAGGAGGTCTAAACAATGGCACTGACTAAGAAACAGAATTTTCTGGAGACAATCCGCTGCGGCAATCCGGAGTACCTGGTGGTCGATTGGGATGGCATCGCCAACTTGCGGGACCCTGCCTCCGGCAATTCCAACATTGTAAACCGTGAGCCCTATTATGACCGCTGGAACGTAAAATGGGGCTTCACCGACGAGAATGTGGCCCGGAGCGCCTGCGTGCTGCCCGACGGCTCCCCCGTCCGGGACATCGAGCACTGGCGGGACTACGTCACCATTCCCGATGTGGAGGAAATCGACTTTTCCCGGGCCGTGAAGGAGGCTGCTCAGGTGGACCGGGAAGAAAACCTGCTGTGCATTTCCTGCGTGCAGGGTCTCTTTGAGCGGGCCCACTCCCTGCTGGGCTTCGAGAGCTGCCTGACTGCCTTCCTGGAATACCCGGAGGAGATGGAGGAAATCCTGGATGTGATCATGGAGCATAAAATACAGCTCCTGGCAAAGGCATACCGGGAGCTGAAAATGGACGCCGTCTTCTTCCATGACGACTGGGGCACAAAGCACTCCCTGTTCCTCTCTCCCGCAGTCTGGAGAGAATTCATCAAGCCCAGAGAGGCTAAGATTATTCAGTTTGTCAAGAGTCTGGGAGACGGGAACATCCTCTTTATCCACCACAGTGACACCTTCCTGGAGCCGCTGATCCCGGATATGATCGAAATGGGCATCGATGTCTGGCAGGGCTGCATTCCCCAGAATGATCTGGTGGCCCTGCAAAAGCAGTACCACGGTAAAATCGGCTTCATGGGCGGCATTGATATCGCGAAAATTGATTACCCCGCCTGCCCCGAGGAGGAGATCCGCCGGGAGGTCCGCCGGGCCATCGATACCTATGCGCCCCATGGCGGTCTTGTGGTGGGCATTCCCAGCGTTATGGCTCTGAACAAGCGCGTCCAGGCTGTCTATATGGATGAGCTTCGGAAGTACACCGCCTGGTATAACGCGGAAAAATTTCAGAAACAATAAGGATTCGGAGGTTATTACGATGGCAGTTTTTCCCTTTGACCCGGCGGAAATCACCCAGGCCGGTGTTTACGACGAGGGCGGGAGAAGTCCCTACCCCCATTTCAAAACCCCCATCTCCCCCAAGGAAAACTTTATGCGGGCCCTGCGGCATGAAACCCCTGCCTGGATTCCCATGCGCAGCGACACCATCAGCTTCACCCCCCGGTGCATCCCGGACAACATCGCCAGAGGTTTCGTCCTGGACGGCGGTCCCCGGCCGGAAACGCTTGGCGGCTATGATATGTTCGGAGTGGAATGGATCTTCGACCCGGTGATCAAGGGCTCCATGGTCCGGCCCGGTAAGCCCATCCTGGAGGACATCTCCGACTGGGAGCGTGTAATCCGGTTCCCGGATGTGGACAGCTGGGACTGGGAGGGCAGCGCCCAGATCAGCAAGGCATACCTGAATACCGACCGACTCATTGAGGGCTGGCACTTCACCGGCTTCTTTGAACGGCTGATTTCCTTCCTGGACTTCGAAGGCGCCGCAATGGCTCTGATCGACGAAGACAGCGTACCCTATGTTCACAGCCTATTCCAGGCTCTGACGGACCTGTATAAAAAAATCATCCGGAAGGAGAAAGCATACTTCGGCATCGATATGCTCTACTTCCACGACGACTGGGGCGGACAGAAATCCCCCTTCTTCTCCCTTGAGCTGTGCCGGGAGCTGCTGGTGCCCTATATGAAGCAGATCGTGGACTGCTGCCACGAAAACGAGATCATCTTCGACTTCCACTGCTGCGGCAAAAACGAGCGGCTGGTGCCTGCCATGATCGAAAGCGGCATGGACGCCTGGGGCGGGCAGCCCATCAACGACAAGGCCCTGGTTCACGCCCAGTACGGCGACAAGCTGATGATTGCCATCAACAGCCCCTTCCGCGGCAACGGCACCGACGAGGAGGTGGAGGCCTTCTGCAGGGACTTCGTGGCAAGCTATATGCCCGATATCCGGCAGCGGCCCGTATACCTGGCGGACACCTTCCCCGATGCCAGAGTCCGGGAATGGGTTTACAAGCTGAGCAGAATGGCAGAATAATCGCTTCCCTGTGGTGAGCCAAAAAAGGAGGGCTAACATCATGTATATCTTTCTGGCAGCTCTTGCCATCATCCTGTGCATTGCGCTGGAATGGAAATGGCACATCAATATGGGCCTGACCGCCGCCGTGTGTGCGTTCCTCATCGGTGTGTTCGGCCTGGGAATGGCCCCCGCCGCCCTGAAAAACACCATGCCCATCAAGATCATCTTTCCCATTGTTGCCATTACCACCTTTTATGGCTTTGCCATGGAAAACGGCACTCTGGTCAAGGTGGTCCATCACCTGGTTTATCGCTTCCGGAACGCAAGGAGTCTGATGCCCATTCTCCTCTTCGTCATGTGCTCCGCCCTGGGCGTTGCCGGTATGGACGCCGGTTCCATCGGCGCCATTATGGCTCCCATCGCCATGAGCATCGTGGCTCTGGGGGACCAGCCCCTCCTGCCCTACGCCCTGTCCGTCATGTTGGGCGCCGGCATCGGCTCCAATTACATGTTCGCCGCCGGCGGCGTAATCATGCGGGGCATGGTGGAGGAGACGGTCTTTGCTGACAGCGCCTTCGGAATCAGCATGACCATTTTTGTCCACAATATCATCAGCAGCTCTATATTGATTGCTTTGATCCTTCTGCTCTTCCGGGGCTCCGGCAAGGCAATCGACTTGGACAAACCGGAACCCCTGGACAAAAAGCAGAAGACAAATCTGTGGCTGATTTTCCTGTTTATTCTGGTGGTCGCCGTTCCCGCCATCCTGGGTGAGCTTACCGGAAGCCCTGTCCTCAAGGGTCTGGCAAAGAAGCTGGATGTGGCCTTCATGGCCCTGATCTTCGCGCTGATTTCCAGCTTCCTTAAACTGGGCAATGTCTCCAACATCATCAAAACCAGAATTCCCTGGAAAACCCTGTTCATGGTCAGCGGTATTACCATGCTCATCGGCGTGGCCTCCCAGGCCGGTATGACCGAATTCCTGGCCCAGCTGCTGGGCGGCAGTCTGCCCCGGTGGCTCACCATTCCGATGGTCACCCTGATTGCGGGTATTATGAGCTTCTTCTCCAGCGCCATCAGCGTGGTGATTCCCACCATGTTCCCCATGGTTCCGGAGATTGCCGCCGTCAGCGGCCTGAACCCCGGCATCTGCTTCACCGCCATCGCCCTGGGCTCCGCCATTACCGCCACCTCCCCCTTCTCCACCGGCGGCTCCATCGTTCTGGGCAGCTGCATGGATGAAAAGAAGCGGGAAAGGCTGATGTTCGAAATGCTGATTTCCGCCTTTGTCATGCTGGCCTGCATCATTGTGTACTGCGGCATCGTTGCCGCTATTGTATCCTAAGCAACCACAGAAAGACTCCCGGGCGGCTCATGGCCTGCCCGGGAGTTTGTGTATCGGTTCACCGGTCCGGTGAAGATAGGTCAGCTGGTAGAGAAGACGGCTCTCCAATGTGTCAAAGGCATCAGGAGAGATAATCTCCCAGACCTTCGTCATCCGGTTGTTGACTGTGTTGCGGTGGGTGTTCATCCAGACAGAGGCATCTGAACAGTTGCAGTTGGCTACCAGATACCAGAACAGGGTCTTGGCAAGTTGGGTGTGGCTCTCGGCATCGTAGCGGGTCAGCGTCTCATACTCCGGATGGGTAAGGCCCGAAAGCATGGACTGGATTTCCCCATTCTCCAGCAGGATATGAAGGCCCGCATCCCGCATTCTCAGGCCCCTCCTGTCTTCCTTCTGGGCAAGCAGGGCGCTGAGACGGGCCACCTGGCAGTACTGCTTTAAATTCTCAAGCCCATAAAAGGGCTGGCTCAGGCCCCAGGCGGCGATCTCCGGATAGCGGGTCTTTTCCCCTATGACGGCGGTCTGCTTCTCATAGTCCCGCTCCGTCAGATTCAGCAGAATGCCGATGCCATCCTGATACAGGCAGCTGGCATCTGTCGCCAGTGTACCCTCCAGTTCCTTGCGCAAGCCGTCGTAATCCTGTTCCTCCACCGCAGGGGCAATCCGGAAATAGGCAAACAGGAAGCAGGTGCTGTCCTGCCAGCCCGTCTCGCCGTATACCGTGTTCACAGAGGTCTTCTGCCCGGGAATCCCCTCGCCGCCCATGGCCTCCAGCAAATAATTATTCAGGCTGCTGGCTGTGAAGAGAAGGGATTCGTTGGCGCTGATGGCAAAGGAGACCACCTCCTGGAAGGCCTTCATCAGCTGCAGGTCCCCCTCATAAAAGGGCCGGTAGTGCTGGTACATGACGATATGGCCCACGCGGACGTTCTTGAGGAACAGGTTTGCCAGCACGAAATCTGAACCAAAGGTGTTGGAGTAGATCTTCGTAGGCTCCTGGAGGCTTGCCCACTCAAGCTTTTCATTGAAGCCCGTGGGAATGCCCCAATTCCGAAAGGGAATCACCTTCCGGTTGGATTCATAGTAGTACTTCCACAGGGGATGGACCTGGGCGCTGTAGGACTGGGTTATGCCCACCACCTCAAACCGGGAGTTCTGAATCAGTATGGGCCGTCCAAAGGCAAGCTGCGCGATGTCCAGGATCTCCTGGAGGGAAAAGCCCAGAAACACCGACCGAAGGAGGCTATTCTCCCAGGCATTATAATAGTTAAAGGCCGATACGACCTCGTTGAATACGGCGTCCAGGGTGGTGTCAACCACAAAGATTACATCCTCCTGGTTCTCAATCAGGGCCGTCCTGGAATCTTCCTTCTGGGTGCTCACCGTGACCACGCCGGTCAGGGAATTGCCCTCGGTCATCTGGGCGCTTTGCAGAATCGCCTTCCCGCTTTTGATAGCGGAATGGACCCGAAAGCCCTCCTTTTTCAGCCAGTGTTCTATAATATACATGGAAATTTTCATACAATTTCACCTACTTTTAACCCCATTATATTCGTTTCCCATAATTCTGTCAAGCATCCGGTTTCCTTGTTCTGCCAGAGAAAGGCCGGGATAACCGAGGGAGTGAAGAAATTATGTCAACCATTATTGTCGCCTGCAAAACGATGGAGGATGAGCTGGGGCTGCTGATGAAAGGCCCGGGTCCGGAGCTGCCGGTATTCTGGATTCCCTCGGGCCTGCACAATGTGCCCGCCAATTTACATACCTGTCTCCAGCAGACCCTGGACGGCCTGCCGCCGGCGGACCGGGTGCTGCTTGCTATGGGGTCCTGCGGCAACTCCCTGGTGGGCATTCACTGCACCGCTCCCCTGATTGTGCCCAGAGCTGACGACTGCGTCTCTCTTCTGCTGGGTTCTGCCCAAAGTCACGCTCTCTCCCATAAGGGAGTCTATTTTATGACGGCGGGGTGGCTTCGGGGAGAGCGGAACCTTATGGCGGAATATGAGGACCTGTGCCGGAAATACGGCAAGGGCCGGGCGGACCGGGTCTTTGCCCGGATGCTTCTCCACTTTACCGATCTGGCCCTGCTGGACACCGGCACCTTTCCCCTTGCCCCCGCCCGGGCAGAAACCCAGGCCATGGCCCGGCGCTTCTCTCTGGGCTACCGGGAGATTCCGGCGGACCTGTCCTTCCTGAGGCAGCTGCTCACCGGGCCCTGGCCTGAGGATCGGTTCCTCTGCCTGGAGCCGGGCCAAATCCTTACGGCGGAAATGCTGTGACGGTGAGTTTGACCAGTTTTTCGGGTATTCTCCGGGCATTGAGAGCCTGCCTATGTTCGCCCAAGTCAAGACCTGCGCGGCTTGTCTGCAGATTGCCCTGTACATGACGGCTTCCTTCCCGGGAGGCGCTGAACGTCTAAAATGGTTGGGGCAATTTTTGAGCGCCAGTAATCTTCCAACCCGGCTTTGAAAGCGGAGTGGCATGATTCGACTGTGGAACACCTTGTCTGATCTGAAAAGAAAACAGACGCACCGTTTTTTGCGGTGCGTCTGCTTTCGTGATTCGGATTACAGATCCTTGATGGTAGCCTGGGCGGCAGCCAGTCTTGCGATGGGTACCCGGAAGGGGGAGCAGGACACATAGTCCAGGCCAATCCGGTGGCAGAATTCCACGCTCATGGGATCGCCGCCATGCTCGCCGCAGATACCTGCGTGCAGTTCGGGACGTACCTTCTTGCCCTTCTCTAACGCCATCTCCATCAGAATACCCACACCGTTCTGGTCCAGCTTGGC
>CAYRDE010000016.1:0-26996 GCA_964422935.1 uncultured Oscillospiraceae bacterium
TGCTGTCTCCCGGAGAAACGCCCTATGAAAACGCCCAGTTCCTGCTGTTCCTGTGCGCGGTGATCAAGGCCGTGGACGATTACCAGGATCTGCTGCGGATTGCCGTAGCCACCGCCGGCAACGACCACCGGCTGGGCGCCAATGAAGCCCCGCCCGCCGTGGTTTCCATCTTCCTGGGGGAGGAGCTCCAGGGGATTCTGGATGCCATCGAAAACGACGCTCCCTACGAAGCAGCCGAAAAGAAAACCATGAAGCTGGGCGTGGATGTGCTGCCCCGGTTCCCCAGAGACACCACCGACCGCAACCGCACCTCTCCCTTCGCCTTCACCGGCAATAAGTTCGAGTTCCGTATGGTTGGCTCCTCCAATTCCATTGCCTGCGCCAACATCATGCTCAATGCTGCCGTGGCAGAATCCCTGAAAAACTACGCTGACCGTCTGGAAGGGGCGGAAGACTTTGAAACCGCCCTCCATGAGATGATTCAAAAGACCATCCGGGATCACAAGAAAATCATCTTCAACGGCAACGGCTATGACGAAGCCTGGCTGGAAGAAGCCGCCCGGCGGGGACTTTCCAACTATCCCACCACCCCCGACTGTATCCCCCATTGCCTGGATGAAAAGAATGTGCGGATGCTGACCTCCCATCATGTCTTCTCCCTGGCAGAGCTGAAATCCCGCTGCGATATTCAGTTGGAGAACTACTGTAAGACCGTTCTCATTGAGGCAAACACCATGATCGACATGGCCCGGAAGCAGATTCTTCCCGCCGTACAGGCCTATGCCGGTGAGCTGGCTGGAACCGTTGCGGCAAAGCGCAGTGTGATTTCCGGTATTGCCTGCGGCTATGAGACCAGCCTGATCGCAAAGCTGTCCGAGCTGACTGACCAGATTGCAGAACGGACAGATGCGCTGGAAGCAGCGGTGCTGGAGCTGCGGAACGCTTCGGATGTGTTCCAGGAATCCGCCGCCATCCGGGATACCGTCCTCGGAAAGATGGCGGACCTCCGTGGGGCAGCGGACCAGGCGGAAACCCTCACCGCCGAAAAATACTGGCCCTTCCCCACCTACGGGGAACTGCTGTTTGGGGTTCATTGACGATGGATGCAGCGCTTCCTTGGGAGATTTTCAAAGCCGAAGAAAGCGCCGCTTGCGCCGACCATGCTCGCCGAAGGCACTCCCCAGCAGGTTACGGCAGAGGTCAAGGTGCTTCTGGATCTCTTCCGGGGCAAGGGCGGCCTGATGATCGGTCCCGGCTGCGCCCTGGGTCCCAACACACCCAGTGAAAACATCCGGGCATTGGTGTCCGCTGTCAAGGCATTCGGCTGATGAACTCTTCCGGTAATTCTTTCCGAATCCTTTTCCCATAACGGCAATCTGTCAAAAGCCCCCCAGTGTTACGGCAAGCGCAACACTGGGGGGCTTCTCAATCGTTATTTACATTCTCTGACCGAAATGCTACAACGAACTTATCTTCTGCTTCTCTTGCCCGCAAAGCCGGCATGTGGTTTTCCGGATGGGGTATGCTTTTTGAATACGATTGGGAGGAATTGCCCATGAAAAAGACATGGTGGAAAGAAGCAATTGTCTATCAGATTTATCCCCGCAGCTTTCAGGATTCCAACGGTGACGGTGTGGGCGATCTGCCCGGTATCACCAGCCGGTTGGAATATCTGCGGGAGCTTGGGGTGGACGTGATCTGGCTGTCCCCATTCTATCAGTCCCCCGGCGGCGATAACGGCTATGACATCAGCGACTATCAGGCCATTGCCCCGGAATTCGGCACGCTGGAGGACTTTGACCGTCTCCTTGCCAAAGCCCACCGTCTGGGCCTCAGGGTCATCATTGATCTGGTGGTGAATCACACATCGAAAGAGCACTTCTGGTTCCGGGAAAGCCGGAAAAGAAGGGATAACCCCTATCGGGACTACTACATCTGGCGGGACGGCGTCAACGGCGGCCCACCGAATAACTGGGGATCTTGCTTCTCCGGCAGTGCCTGGCGCTATGACGAGGCCACCGGTCAATATTACCTGCACACCTTCGGGGACTTCCAGCCGGATCTGAACTGGGACAACCCGGCGGTGCGGCAGGAGATATACAAAATGATGCGCTGGTGGTGTGACCGTGGGGTAGACGGCTTCCGGATGGACGTAATCAGCATGATCAGCAAGTCACCCCAAATGCCTGATGGTCCCAAGAAGGAAGGCAGCGTCTATGGAAGCTTTGCTCCCTATGTGATCAACGAACCCCATGTCCACGAATATTTGCAGGAAATGAATCGGGAAGTGCTGTCCCATTATGATTTGCTCACGGTAGGAGAATGCTCCGGCCTGACGGTGGAGCAGGCAATCCATTACGCCAATAGCGAAGGCACAGAGCTAACCATGGCATTCCAGTTTGAACATATGGATTTGGACGGCGGTGAGACCTTCAAATGGAATCTGCGGAAGATCAACCTGGTGGAACTGAAGCAGGTGCTCAGCAAGTGGCAATACGGCCTGGAGGGTAAGGCCTGGAACAGCCTCTATTGGTGTAACCATGATCAGCCCCGAATTGTTTCCCGGATGGGGGATGACCGCACACCCGAAGTCCGGGAGCGCAGCGCCAAAGCACTTGCTCTGTGCATTCACATGATGCAGGGCACTCCCTTTGTGTTTCAGGGAGAAGAGCTGGGTATGACCAACGGCTGTTTTCGCTCCATCCAGGATTTCCGTGACGTGGAAAGCATCAACGCATACCATGAGCTGGCGGAGCAGGGAACCATCGATCCAGAGGATATGATGGCATACCTGCGATACAAAAGTCGGGACAACGCCCGAACGCCCATGCAGTGGAAGGGTGTTCCAAACGGCGGCTTCACTACAGGAACTCCCTGGATTGGGGTGAATCCCAATTATCATCAGATCAACGCTGCCGAGCAGGTAGCTCGGCAGGACTCCGTGTTTCACTTCTACCGGAGGCTCATCGCCCTTCGGCACAGCCATGACATAATTGTCTACGGTGACTATCAGCTTCTCTGTCCGGAGAGCGAGCAGATCTATGCCTACACCAGGCACTGGGAGGGCAAGACGCTGCTCGCAATATGCAATCTCTCCGGTCGGGAGGCCCCTGCTTCAATCCCCGCCGGGTTTCTGGGTAGCACAGTGCTGATTTCCAACTATAACGATACCGTTCCCGCAGAGAAAATGACGATGCGGCCCTGGGAAGCCTTCGCACTGTTATCCGAGGAGTGAATCGGTCAGATTTTTACGTTTTTACAGGAAGAAAGGGATGCAGCCTTATTTAAGACCCCATCCCCCAGCGCGTCAAGAAACCCCCAGTTTTGCGTCAGACAAAACTGGGGGTTCTCGCATAAAGAGGCAAAAATATGAGGATTTGCAAAAGGTTGTGGGTATTCTCCCACCTTCTAATGGCAAATTTCTTCAGATTCATGGTAGCAAATCTAAGCTTCACCCAGTTCATTACCTGCGCCAAGCCTGTGTATCTCGTATCTCTCATGCCATGCTTTTCTTTGGCGTGGAGGGCAAATTCTCTCCGCCCTTCTCATCCGTTTCCTCTTCCTCTGCGGCAAAAGGCTTCTTGCCATGGGCGAGCCGGTCAGCATTCCCTTCTTCCATCCGCTCCTCAGCATACCGCTTTGCCTCCACCGTTCCAGTATGCTTCATCACCCATGACCATTATATCATACATAATGGAAAAAGCCCAGCTCCTGCTGGGCTTTTTCGACAGTCTGCCCAGAGTGCAAGCTCCGGGATACATCATGCTGATTTTCTTAAGTGTCCGGTTGGGATTCTGCGCCTGCGATCCGGATCAGCTGCTCAGCCAAGTCTTCCGGCGTGACGCCATAAACAATTGCAGCCAGTTCCACGGTCACTTCTTTTCCAATTTCCTTTGCCTGAAGCGTATTCAGGGTGATGGAAAAGCTTTTTTTCTCCGTCAGTTTCATAACAGATTTGATATGTCCCACAAATCCGCCAGCTTCCGTAACCCAGGCGGCGACCTGTTTCATAACCTCCGCAACATAGGCTTCTTCCTGCTCCAGGTCACTGCAGGGCCATTGGCACACGGCTGTGCAGATTGATGCCTGTTCGTGGGTGCTTTGATCCAAGCGCATACTGCCGCCTCTCAGGGACAGATGCCTTGAGGGAATACGGACATGGTCGTGATTGTGATGGTGATCACAGTGGTCGTGATCATCATAGTCATGGTCGTGATGATGACAGTGGTCGTGATCACAATGGTCATGGTCGTGATGATGATGGCAGTGGTCGTGGTCGTTCATACTTCCCGCTCCCTCCATATTCTGGGAATCTGCGCAAGAACCGCTTCATCCGGGTGATCTGCCATGGCATTGAATGGCAAAACCAGCGCATCCGGAGCCTCCCGGCGCATACTCTCCATGGCATTTTCCAGTTCCGCCTCAGACAGCAAATCAATCTTGTTAATCACAACGAGATCCGCTCCCACCAATTGTCCCCGGGCCAGCTGCCCGATGACCGGCAGCATCCGGAACCATCTGCTGCCATCTGCCAGAACGGCCACGCATGCCTCGCGCCCCAACCGCTCCTGGATCAGCTGGCGGATATTCAAAGGGATGGCAACGCCGGTGGCTTCAATGATAACCGTTTCGGGGTCCAGCTCCGCCTCAATTTCTTCAATGGCATCGATCAGCTCTCCGCGAAGAGAACAGCAGGCACAGCCTGCAAACAGGTCCCGGGTGATCAGGCTGTTTGCGGTAAGAATGCTGCTGTCAACCCCGACCTCGCCGATTTCATTTTCGATGATTGCCAACTTGGTTTTTTTATTACTTTGCGAATGCTCTGCCAAATAGTGGGCCAGTTTTAACAGAAATGTGGTTTTTCCAGACCCCAGAAAACCGCCGAGAATCACCAGATTCATAGTTACCTCCTTAATGCCCTAGAACTCAGGCATGGTATTTGACCGCTGCATTCCCTTGCCTGGGGCAACTGTAAAAGAAGCCCAACAAGGTGCCGGGCTCTTTCACAAAAGCGCGATTATTGATAGAAATCCCGACCGTAAGTATCAAGGACCTCGTGAATCCAGCGATTTTTCCTCTTTGCCACTTCCGTATCGCCCAAAACGAAATTGCCCCAGGCAAAGCCGCCGCCGGGCGCCAGACGATCAATGGTATCCTTGACCGCAGCCTTAAACACATCTTCCGGACAGTTATCAAAGCCCAGCTCTCCACGGTAGGAAAATCCGCCGCAGAATGCAAGCTGATTGCCATACTTGGCCTTGATGCCCAGCAGGTCATTGGAATCCTGGGCCGGGTTCCAGGCACGAATGCCCAACTTAATCCAGTCGTCTACAAAGATTTCACAGCGTCCGCAATTGTGCATTTCCAGGGGGATGCCTCTGCGTCTGGCAACCTCTGCCTGACGGTCGTACAGGGGCATGAAGATCTCCTGGAACATATCCAGAGAGATAAAGGGAGAGAACTCCGTTGCAGTATCATCGGTAATAGCGTACACATCCGGCTGATAGTAATCGATGGAGCGCTCCGCGAATTCGCAGTACCAGTCACAGATGTAGTTTAACAGCTCTGTGCATTCCTCCGGATCTTCCGCCAACGCCATCAGGCCCTCAGAGAAGCCCATAAACGCCATCAAGTTCTGGAAGAAACCAACATGGAGGTTGTAGATCAGGGCCGTCTCGTTGCGGTTGATTCTGGCACGCTCGATATCCCGCTTTGCCATGGCCTCAAAGTCGATGCCCTCTAGGGAAGGCGCCTTGATGACATCACGCCAGTTGCTGATATCGTCCAGAAGGATGAAGCCGGGAGCGGGAATGGAGGCTCCCATGCCTTCCTTGTAAATGATATGCTTTACGCCCCAGATATCCTTTCCCCCATCCACACGACGATAGTCGGAAATGAAGCCGGGCATGATTTTCGCGCAGTCGGGTTCCTCTGTGTCATTGGGTCCCTTGCCGAAGGTGTAGGTGGGAATCCATTGCGGACACTCCCCGTTCATCATGCGCATGAAGTTTTCTTTTTTGGTAAGGCCCATGTATTGTGCCTCCTTTCAAAAATAGGAGCAGATTAATAGAATTCCGCGAACTTTTTACGAGAGCCTACATACAGCTCCTCCAGGAAGGCGGGGGTCAGCTGAGCCAGGCCATAGATGCTGTACTTTGCAGACTTGTCCTTTTGGCAGTAGTGCTCTACGAACTGTCTGGCATACTCCCGCTGCATCTCCTCAGAGGTGGTTGCAGGGTCGAACATCTCGGGCACTACGCCCAGAACGATCTTGTCGCCATACTCGTCAAAAAGCTTCGCTGTATCGCAGATTGCCATGGGCGTCCAGGAATCCCAGCCCGCATCCACGATATTCTGAATCATGTTATCGATCTTGCCGCAACTATGCAGGTCTGCCAGGACGCCCTTGGAATGGACATGGTCGGTAAACCTGCGCATATGGGGCACGATGAGTTCTTTGCACAGAGCGGGAGAGAAGAAGGAGCTGCGCATGGTGCCCCAGTCGTCATGGACATCGATGCAGTCCACATCGAAGTACTGGCAGATCTTGTCAACCAGACGGCAGCCCAGCTCGGTGGTAGCCTCGAAGAGAGCATTGACCTCCTCCTGCTCGGTTAACAAGGCGATAGCCGCATCCTCGAAGTTCATAAAGCTGATCAGCCGCTCGAACCAGAAGCCATTGAGCAGCATAGCCATCTGAGCTTTGGTGGGGTCGTGCTGCTCTTTCCAGCGCTGGGACGCACCTTCCCAGTCCCAGCTGTCAATATCGGGGAATTTGATCTTCTCCCGCCAATCGCAAATATCCTCCAGCATAGGTTTGCCGGGGCGGACCATGGAGCCGCCGACGGTGGGAACAAACTCCCATTCCACGCCGAACATATCGGGACCACCTTTTTCCTCATTGGTCAGGACCTTGTCGCTGACGGTGCCCCGGGCCACACAGTCGGGAATGATGTAGGGCGTGACATACTGGGTCTCCACCAGGTAATTCACCCAGACCGGCTTGCCCTTGTGAGGACCCCAGAAGGATTCCCGGGGGGGTACAGGGAAGTTATAGACTTTGACATCCTGCTTGAGCAGGGCGGTCCGCATGTGCTGAACACCAACGGCCTCTAACTCTTTCTCTTGAAACGGAATACCCATAGTTATTTCCTTTCGTATCGACGCAGAAGCAGGGTCAGCTACTTCATGCGGCGGGCATATTTCTGATAGGTTTGTTGCTGAGCAGGGCTCAGCTTGTAGGGGAGCTGATGGATTGCCAGGTTGGAGATGATGTTTTTCAGCAGGAAAAACACCAGGAAATACACGCTCACCGCCTGGGGCGCCAAAAAGCAGGCAAGCAATATCAGCACTTGGATGCTCTGGCAAAGCTTCTTCACCGGCATCAGAGATTTACGGATGATCAGCCGCGCATTCCAGCTCATCAGCATATCCGCCAGCAGCAGATTCATTAACGCGAACATGCCCTCTGTCCATAGCCTGCCCTCCCGAATCAGGTCCAGGGGCGAGGCCGTCAGGTCCCGAATCCACAGGAAGGATAGCTCTCCGGGAGAGACCCGCAGATACTTTCCGGCCTGGGAAAAGGCGGCAAACAGCAGTACCACTGCAACAACATGTACCAGGTTGCCGGAGAACCCCAGGAAGGTATGATAGCCGAAGCTTTGGTTCATGCGCAGCAGCTCTTTTCCCATCTTATCGGAATCCTGCTCATAGTGATCGACGATCCAGCTGAAAATGGGTCGGATCTCATCTGCCAGCTGAAGGGAACGGACCTCTGAGAACGTCGGAATGATCATAAACACCGATACGATGACGGCGAACACCGCAACCGCCAGTCCCATTCCCCCACCGCCGGCACAGATCATGGACAGAAAGTCACCAAAAAACCGAAATACGGAATCCATCAGAAGTCCCTCCTTTGGGCAGGCGCCGACGCAGATCGATTCAAACGGTTTCCTGCCAGCTGTCAAGAGACGGCGGGAAACAGGAAGCTTGCGTTAAATGCGATTCCTCTGCTCAATCTCCTGCCGCATCTTATCCACCTCGGCAGGCTTCAGCTTGTAAAAAAAGCCAATGCTGATAACGCCCAGCAAGGGAATAATGGCAGGAACGATGACATAGGCGTTCACAAAACTCTGCTGCAGGGCGGGGGTGACCGCCATGCCGGATACATAACCGATGGCGGAGAACGCAACGGAAATGGCAATGCTCTTGATAATCACGGAGAGTTTGACAGGCAGAGCCATCAGTCCCACGATGAAGCCCAGGGCATTTTTACCGGTTCTCCACTCATGGTAGGTTGCCGTATCGATATACAGGTCTGCCTCCATAGGCTGGGTCATGCCAACAAACACATTCATAATCGTCTGCATGGTGATAAACACCGTGACATTGTAGGCATACAGGTAAACAGACAGCATACAGGCAGAGATGAGGAAGTACAGACCAATCAGCGTCGGTTTTTTTGCTTCCGCCTTGCGGATGACCTTGCCTACCAGCCATGCGCCCAAAAACTGACCAATTCCGGTGATCAGCATATGGGTCGGCAGGTACTGCGGCTGCTGGAGCACATAGGTGTAGTAATAGAACGCCAGACTGGGCAGCAGAATTGCGCCGACGTTACTGGTCAGGTCACTGACGAAGATGGCAGCCAGATGCTTATTCTGGGAGAGAACTTCCCAGATGTCCTTGGCAGAGAGCCTTGTCCGCTCCTCATACCTGGTGTCCGTTGATTCGTAGCCCTCCGACAGCTTATAATGGATGGCGAAGCCGCCCCACATGAGCATACTGGCAGTAAATGCCATCAGCATATAAAGGTAGCGCTGCTCCTTTACCATAGAGGCGTAGAACACCAGTACATAGGGAACCAGATAGGAGGCCAGCATACGACCACCACTGGAGCCCATCATTCTGCGGGCGTTCAGATGCATTCTGTCCGGGCCGTCGGGAGCGATCACGGAGATCAGGGAGATGTTTGCGGCATCCGCGAGATTCCACAGCAGATGGGTCAGGGTAAACGCGGCAATGGTGAATACTGCACCGCTGGTGGCATTGTTGATACCGGCAAACTCCAGCGTGTAAAACAGGACGATCAACGGAGGGCAAAGCCGGACCCAGGAGCGGATCTTGCCCCACTTCATGGCCTTCGTGGAACTGATGATAACGCCGGCAAAGGGGGAAATGGCGAAGTCAATGATACTCGTGGCGAGCATGATCACATTGGACAGCACCAGCGGAAAACGGATAGCCTCCGTGAGAAAAACGGTGAAATACGCGGTTTCAATTCCCGTCATAATGGCGAAAAAGAGGTTGCCGATTCCCCACAGGTTTCTCACCTTTGCTGTTACTTCTTTACGCATGCGTTTTCTCCTTTTTTCTTACGGCATAAACGGTTAAATGATCATAGTCAGCAGTATGTAGCAGGAAATTGCTGCCACATTTATCAGCAGAGCCCTGCGGTCCATCGGGGTGAAATGAACATTTGACAGATTCACCGCGTCTGTCAGTTCACAGATCTTCGCTTTCATCCAGCCCAAATCATAACCGTAAAGCAGCAACGTTCCCGCCGCGGTAAACAGGCTGATGGTGTTGGGCCGAACATTGGGCAGCTGAACCTTGAAGAAATGGGTTACGCACCCCACCATCGCCGCCAGAACGGCGGCAATGGCAATGGGGATTATCTGATATTTGTTTTTCAGTTCAATTTCAATCTGTTGCATACTCTGATACCTGCCTATGGAAGCTCAGTGTTTCTCTTCGTCTGTCAATCAGGCGTTGTGCCGGGACTCGATCTCCTTCTGCATATCCTCAACACCCTTTGGCGTCAGCTTATAGAAGAAAATCAGTGCCAGGCCGCCGATGATGAATGCGGTGCCAGGGAACAGGAAGTAGCCCCGGAGGATACCGGCCTTCAGAGCGGGCGTGGGGTCCATACCGGCAACGTAACCAGCCGCAGACAGGCTGATGGAAACGGCAACGCCCTTAAACACCGCACCCAGTTTAACACCCAGTTGCTGCATACCCATGATAACACCGGAGTTATCGACGCCGGTCTTCCACTCGGCGAAGGTGCAGGTCTCGGAGTACAGAGGAACCAGCAGCGCCTGGAAGGCGGCGGTCATCATCTGGTAAAGGGCCATGCAGACAATATAAACAATCAGGGTCTGGCCCAGGAACATAATCATCGCCAGCAGTCCCGCGGAGGTAAGAGCGGTAACGATGCAAGAGGTACGGTTTGTCATAAACTTGGTGGCAAAACGGGCAACATAAGCGCCGGTCAGGCCGCACAGCGTTCCGATAAACATATTGGTGGAGAAGAAATCCATGCTGCCTACAACATAGGTGAAGTAGTACATGTTGAAGGAGCCGATGACGAAGCTGCCAACATTCCGGGCAGCGTCCACGACGATCAAGGCAATCAGGTGGGGGTTACCGACAAAAGCCTTCAGCATAGGACCCCAGATTTTCCGCTTGCCGGAGGCCGGAGCGGGAGCAGCGACTGCCAGCTCAACCTTGGAAGCAGCTTTTGCGACGGTGGTGTAGCCGATCAGCATCAGCAGGGAGGTAAACAGAGCCACGCAGGCATAGGCAAACTTAACGCCAACAACGCCCTGGAACAGGGACAGCAGGGGAACCAGATAGAAGCTGGCGCAGACACGGGCGGCGTAATTGAAGGTGAAGCGCTTGGAGGACAGTTTCACACGCTCTTCCGCGTTTGTTGCCAGGATGGGCAGCAGGGAAACGTTGGCAACCCAGATGGCGTTCCACAGCATATGGGAAATGGTATAGCCTACGGCTATGATAATACCATTGACCGTACCGCTTCCACTGAGGGCAAACCACTGGAAGATATACGAACCGACGATGAACGGCGGGCACAGAATCATCCAGGTGCTGTAGCGACCAAATTTGCCGCTCTTGGTCGCAGACAGGATGACTCCGTACAGAGGAGACATGATCATTTCAATGATGCCGGTAACCGTCTGGATCAGGGCCATCAGGCCCAGAGGAACCATTGCAACATCTGTCATAAAGAATGTCCAGAACTGTGACTCTACGTTTGTCATGGAGGGAAATCCGAAGTCACCCAGGCCGAATACGCGTCTTGCTTTTTGGCGGTTTATTTCCAGAGTGCTTTCTTTTTCGATAGTATCCATTGGTTCTCCTTTCCAATTCTATCGTATGATACTGTACATAATGCACAGAATACGTGGGTTGAGATTCGTCTTTTGAGGAATATTGTACAATCATCCGCGATTAGAGTACCATACTTTTCATATTTTGAACATGGTAATTGTTCACCACGATTGCATAAATTTCCGATCGATTTTCGTCATTTGTGTCCAAAGCAAAATGATAAAGAATACCGAAAAGCCTTGTCATTTTGTAAATAATGTTGTATATTAAAGAAGAATACCCCAAAGGAGGTGCCGAAATGCTGCTTTCTATGCAAATGATTTTGAACCGGTTGGAAAATCTTCCCATTTGCGCCACGGTCAGCGAGGAGACAGACCAGCCCGAACTGATGAGCGCACGGATGGCCTACGCGCCGAACTGCGTACAGGTCAGCCCCTACGGCAGTGGAATTCTCTGCAAGAGCTTTACCGGGGACCGGTTTATCATTGAGGATATCGGGCTTCAAGAGGGATTTGAGATTATTCAGGGGATCTTTGACTTCTATAATAAATGGGAGGCAACCCTCCTTCGGTTTACCGCTCATAAGCGTTTTCAGGAATTTATTGACAGCTGTCACCCGATTTTCCACAATCCCATTGTCTTATTCGATGCGAACTATCGGGTGATTGCCATGAGCAGCTGCTATGGTGAGGATGAAGTGGACCTGGAGTGGAAATACCTGAAACGCACCGGCTTCAGTTCCGTCGATGCCATCAAACTGATGAAGTACGCCAGTCAGGGGATTCATGTGGGACTGCATAACGAGCCCCATCTGATACCCGCAATGGATGGCTACTATTTACGGATTGCGGGCATTAAGCTGTATGTGGGCGACGCCCTGTGCGGCAGGCTCGTGATTCACGAAAAGGGCCGCCCCATTAACTACGGGGATCTTCAGATTATGACGCATCTGGAGGAAATTCTCTCTCCCTGTCTGTTAATTCAAGACGCTTCCCTGTCCGGTCTGCCGAACAGAGAGCTTTTTTCTGATCTGATCATCACCGGAAAAGTGGACAAGACTCTGCTGGAGAAGAACATTTCTTATCTGGGGTGGTCCGATGTCCGCGAGTTCCGGCTGGTGTTGATTCGGGCGGACAAGAACAATCTGGACAACGATATTTATCATCAGCTGCGCCGCACGATTCTGAAAATGTTCCCGCTGTGCACAGTTTCCATCATCCATGACTATCTCGCCATTATCTTCAAGTCAGCGGATATGGAGGCCAATCCACCGGAGCTGCTGCGTACGGAATTGCGGCTTGGCAACAAGGCCTGCATTGGTGTCAGCCTTCCCATTCGTGATCTGACCCAGCTGAAGTACTACTTTTCCCAGACCACCTATGCCATTGAAGCCGCGATTCGTGATTCCCGGGACAACGCGCATTCCATTATCCACGCATTCTCGTACATGATCCGCTATATCATTCAATTCTCCGGACAGGAGGGGATTGTATTTGCCTGCCATCCAGATGTTCTGAAGCTGAAAGCTCTGGATACCAACACGGTTTCGGACTATCTCTCCCTGCTGCGGTGTTATCTGGACAATGAGCGGAACATGAGCAATACGGCTAAGGGCCTGTATATGCACCGCAATACACTGGTATACCGTCTGGAGAAGCTCAACAGTCTTCTTACAGCAAATCTGGACGATGTCTACGAACGCAATTATCTGAGACTGTCCCTCTATGTCATGGAGATTTATGGAGGAGAGCACTTCATCTATTAAGAAGGGAAGCGCCTCTTGACGAGGGTATAACGGCATCCACCGCGTGGATGAAAGGAAACCCACCCATCCGGCAGGGTGGGTTTCCTTGAAAAGGAACCTCTCTTGTCCTTGCGGGCAAGAGAGGTTCCTTCAGTCTGTCAAAGAACCCACTATTTTCTAAGCGAGAATAGGGGTTCTTTTGCAAATTGGCAGGGAAAAAGCGAAAAAGAATTTCTCTGTTTTCGCAACAAAGTGCACCCATTTACTTCTGCCCCATCAAACGTTTCAGAATGCCTTCCGGATTAGCTTCTAAAATCATTTTCTATTCCTCCATAGAAATAACCATGACACTGCCTTTGATTTTTAAAAACAGCTCTGGCAGATGCGTCGGAATCGAAAAATCGCAGGACCGCAAATCTGCTGGGCCTGCGATTTTGTTTACTTACAAATTGAACGAACGGGGCTCTGAGGGTGGAAGGTCAGGCCTTTCTGAAAATCACACGTCCGGCTGGGGTGGGGACTTGGGAAAGATCTCGCAGATGGGGCAGGGAAGGTAATACATAGGCGGTCTCCACACTTTTGGCAGAAGCCCGGATGGCCATGGAAATGGCAAATTCCAGAGACTTGCCCTGAACCAGCATGGCAGCAAGGACACCGTTGAAACAGTCTCCGGCTCCGGTGGTGTCCACAGGCGTCGCTTTTGCCGGATTAAACAGGACTCCCTGCATTCCATCCCATAGCATGGCACCCCAGGCACCGAGGGTGACAATGGTAATGGGGAAATCCTGAGCGGCCAGTGCCTGACAAATTTCCACAGGATTGGCAGATTGGGGAAGCCCCAACAGCGTGGCGGCCTCCTGGATATTGGGGGTCAGGAGAGAAAAGCGGCGCAACTGATCTATCGGAAGCTGTTGGGCCGGGGCCGGATTCAGAATTACCGGGATATGACTGCTTTGGGCAATATCCAAAACGGCCAAGGTAGCTTCCCAGGGACATTCTAACCCGGTCAAAAGAAGATCACACGCCTGAATCCGGGATTCCTGACTACGAATGAATGCTTCAGAAAGGTGGGAAGCGGCACCGGCATAGACGCTGACCTGATTTTCTCCCTGCTTGTCTGTAAGGATGCAGGCATAAGCGGAGGGAACATCCTGCACCTGTTCCAGACAGGGCTGTACGCCCTCTGATTCCAGAAACGCGCTGGCACGAATGCCATTTTCATCGGTTCCAACGGCACCGAAAAAGGTAACCTCGGTGCCCATCCTGAAAGCGGCCACTGCCTGATTGCTGGCCTTGCCGCCGAATTCCAGATGCAGATGCCGAGCGTGAACGGTCTCGCCGGGGGAATGGAAGTGATCCACCTGGAGAAAGGCAGACAAACCTACCAGTCCCACCGCGCCAATTCTGGATATTTGACTCATAGTATCCTCCTTACAGATGAGGAATCCGGGCTGCGTACCGCTCCACTAACTGATGGTTTCGTTCCCGGCCACCGGGCAGATTTCCACTGAGATAAATGGGCGCGTCTGCCCCCTGGTCCAAAGCCAGTTGGGTGGCCTGAGCCAGCACACTGTTTATCAGAAAGCTGCCGGTGATGGTGGATAGAGGGGCCATGGGCACATCAGCCCATCGCAGAGAAAGGCAGGCGTCTCCATAAGGAGCCTGGTTGTCCAGCCACAGGTCGCATACCTGATACAGATGTTTCCCCAGAGGGTTGGAGACAGGCACATCGGCATAGGCCCCAGAGCAGATGGCCACAGTAGGAACCCCTTTTTCTGCCAAGCCCATAGCAAATTCTACAGGTACGGCGTTTTTCCCCGAGGTAGAAACGCAGAATACCATATCCCGGGGTGTGAAGGGATATTTTTCCAGCAAATGCCGGGCATATCCTGACTCTTTCTCCAAACGGCTGCTCTCCCAGGCACTTTCGTGGAGCATCAGTCGCTCACAGAACACCGGGGCAACACAGGCCAGCCCGCCGGCCCGGTAAAAGGTTTCCTCGGAAAGAATATGGGAATGACCACAACCAAATACATAGATCAGTCCATCCTGGCAGATGACCTTTGCGGCTATCTGTGCGGCCTGGGCCATGGCCTCATTCTGCGTCTGACAAATGCGGTCAATGGCGGTGTGGATCAGGGAGGCGTATTGGTCAATCAACATATGCTTCACACTCCTCACCGCTGGCAGGCCTTCCGCTGGCGCGTACAGAGCTTTTGCGGATTACCAGGTTGGGTTCAATATAGTAGTTGTCATAGGGAACATCTGGGGATTTGATGGCGGCACAAAGAAGGTTGAAGGCCATTTCCGCCATGGTGGAGGTTCGATACTGTACGGTGGTGAGGGAAGGATACAGGGAGGAAGCGATGGAAAGATCGTCAAATCCAACGATTCCAACGGCTTCCGGTATGGGCTTGCCCAGTTTGGCGCAAATTCGGTACAGCTGGGCGGCAATGAGATCATGATAACAGAATACGCCCACCGGCTCCTGTTGTGCCAGCAGGACGCTGGTCAGCAGTTCGTCATCTGCCTTGGAATGAAAGGATATGCGGAGAATGTCTTGGGTATTGAGTTCAAACCCGCAGCGATTCAGTTCCATACGGAATCCAGTAAAACGGATGTCATTTTCCAGGGGGATGTTTTTTGTACTGATATACAGAAATTTCTGATACCCTTCCTCTACCAGGTGCTGGGCAACCTTTTGGGAAATGGTAAAGCTGTTGACCTGGACAGAGGAAAGTTTGCTTTTGTCCAAAGAGTGGCCCAGCATCACGCACGGGATGGGCAGCGACTGGTAAAGGTGGGAGTTTTCCCGGGGCGTGGGGATGCAGTTGATGATTCCGGCAACCTTCTGACTGCATAGAAAGTTGATTGCCCTTTGCTCTTCATCCGGCTGATAAGAAGCACAGAGAATCAGTACCTTATATCCGTTTTGCCTGGCAAAATTGGTGACCTCCTCAGACAACGAGGCGTAAAACTCGTTGTTCAGCTGAGGAATCAGGAGACCGATCACGTTCTTTTGATTATTTTCGGCATCGGGAAGCTCCGAGTGGGTAAGATAATACCGTTTTCCCTGCAGCTTAATGTAACCGGCGGAGCAGAGGCCCTTCATGATCTTGTGTGCGGTCACAACGGAAACTTGGTAGGCTTCTGACAAGGCGCGGGTAGTCATAAACACGTTTCCCGGCTGCCCAAACTTTCCCTGAAGAATCTCGTTTTGAATCACGAGCTGCTCCTGAGCGGATAAGGTGAGATTGGAGATTATTTCATTGTCCATGGAACGCCCTCCTATGTATCACTTTTATATAATATATACTATATAGTATAAAATAAAAGTTGTCAAGTACAGGAAAACGCAATACGATCATAAGATTTAAAAATTAACTTTGGAGATTGCTGTTTGACATGCTTTTTAACAAGCGAAGGAATGGAAATAACAGATTGCGAAAGATTATTTGTTATATTTTAATATAATATTATTGACAGAAATGAAGTATTAGTATAATATGTATACAAAGGAGTGGAAAACAGTCCATTAAGAATTTCTGCAAAGTCCTGATGCAATCAGAGGGAGCCCTCATGTATTTTCAATGATTCATTGCAGGCATATGCGAAAATGTTATATATTAAATATAATATTTAGTATATCAAAAAAGAGGGCCCGCTTCATAGGAACATGCACATTCGTGTGTGTCAAATATTATATTACGGGAGGAAAAAACAATGAAGAGACTGATCGCACTGGTATTGATCGTGGTAATGGTCTTCGCGACCAGCGGCTGTGGAAAAGCCGAGTCTGCGCAGACACCGACAGAAGCGGCAAAACCTACGAACGCTCCGGCTGCTGCCCAGAAACAGGAAACTGAACCAGGCAAAAAAGACTACGGCGGACAGACAATCCGTGTGGCCATGTGGGGTGACAACACCCGCAAGGATCTTTTTGAGGGCTACTTTGAGGACTTTGAAAAGGAGTACAACTGCAATGTGGAAGTCTCCGTCTATGCCTCTTCTGAGTATGCCACCAAGGTGCTTACCGAGACCGCCGGTGGGAACGGCCCGGACGTGGTGTGGCTGACAGAGCGCTATTATCCCATGTTTGCCGACGCAGGATATTTGGCTGACATAAGCGTCCTGATGAGCGATCCGGAATACAAGTTTGATGACTATTCCACCTCCCTGGCTGGCAACTACATCAAAGACGGTAAGCTGACTGCCATCCCCTTTACTGCCAACCCTCTGGCCTTCTTCTATAACGCCACCCTGTTCAAGAACGCCGGCTTAGAAACGCCTCTGGAGCTGTACAACAAGGGCGAATGGAACATCGACAAGATGATGGAATGTGCTGTGGCGCTGACTGATAAGTCTACCGGAACCTATGGACTGAGCCTTGTGCAGACTGTAGATCCCACCAACTGGCCGCCGCTGCTGGACTTCATCTGGGCCATGGGTGCGGACATGTTTGACACTGACACCACAAAGTGCATTATCAACAATGAAGCCGGCATTGCCGCTTTGCAGAAATATTACGATCTGATGTTCACCGATAAGGCCTGTGTGGTTCCCGGTGAAATGATCTCCTTTGAGTCCGGCCAGCTGGCTATGTATCCCGGCAATCCCAGTGAGGGCAATAACTATCAGAATGTGGACTTCGAATGGGATTATATTACGGTTCCTACCGATGCCAATGGAAATCTGACCAATGTGGTAGGCGTTGCTCTCTATGGTGTTATGAACACCTCCAAGAATGTTGATGCCGCCATTGATGTGGTGAAATTTATCACCAGCGAATCCATGCAGAAGGAATTATCCGCTACCTTCACACCTACCAGAGAGCCGCTGAAGAATTCCGATGCGTTCCTGAACACAACTCCCGCCATGCCTTCTCCTGAGGGCAGAAAGATCCTTTACCTGGATGTGTTCGCAGCCAATACCCGGGTATATCCTGCCACTGTGAACTGGAATGAGGTCAACGAGGCAGGCAAGCAGATCTTTGATAAGCTCTACACCGGCAGTGCGGCGCCTGCGGATATCGCTGCGGAGATGGAGAGTACCTTCAACGCCCTTCTGGCAAAGTAAAACCAGGCACGCAAACGAAATAAGAAATTGGATCTGAATGGCCAGCAAGTGGAACCTCATGTGCTGTTTGCTGGCCATCAAGATTTGATGGATAGAATCAGGCAAAGGGAGGGGTCCTAACATGAAAAAGGCTGGTCGTCCCTGCGGATTGACTTTAAAACAGCGTACCAATCTGACGGGGTATGCCATGATTACACCTATGTCGGTGGGATATATTCTTTTCATGATTGTGCCTGTGATTGTCATGCTGTATTTAAGCATGACAGACTACGCGCTTTTAAAGCCAGCGTCCTTTATCGGTCTGGAAAATTACCGACAGCTTTTCACCGAGGATAAAACATTCCTGGATACCGTATGGAACACGGTGTACTTTACCCTGCTGTTCGTTCCGCTGAATATGCTGATTTGTCTGGGACTTGCATTGCTGATGTACGCAAACTTCAAGGGCGTAGGCTTTTTCCGCACCATTTTGTTCACGCCTTATGTGACATCCATGGTTGCCTGGGCCATTGTGTGGAAATACCTGTTTCAGACGGACAACGGATTAATCAATGTGGTGATGGCCTGGTTCGGTATCGATCCGGTAAACTGGCTGTACAGTGAAAAAGCGGCGATCCCCATTGCTGTGGTGGTTACGCTGCTGAAGGGTCTTGGCATGAACACGGTGATTTTTATTTCCGCCCTGAAGGATGTGCCCTCTATGTACTACGAAGCGGCCCAACTGGATGGCGCCAGCAGCCTGAAACAATTTAAGAGCATCACCCTGCCAATGATCTCTCAGTCCCTGTTCCTGGCATTGATTCTGACCATCATAGGCTGCTTTAAGGTGTTTGCTCAGATCTATGTCATGTCTAAGGGTGGGCCTGCTACCAGTTCCTATGTATTTGTATACTACATTTATGTTCAGGCATTTCGTTATTTTAAGTTTGGCTATGCGTCTGCAATCTCCACGATTCTGTTTTTGATTATTCTTGTCCTCACAGGAATACAGTGGTTTGCAAGAAAGAAGTGGGTGTTTTATGAAGCATAATGCACAGACGCAGAGAAAACGGAGGCTCATTGCCGCTTTGAAATATATGGTGCTGATTATTGTGAGCCTGCTTCTGATTTTCCCCTTTTACTGGATGGTTATTACTTCTTTGAAAGATGCCACCCAAATCTTTGTGTTCCCACCGCAGCTGTTTCCCAGGAAGATCACCTTTGAGAACTTTGCTGAACTGTTTAACCACATGAAATTCTTCCGCTACATGTGGAACAGCGTGCTTGTGGCCGGTGTGAACAGCCTATGCATTGTTTCCATTGCAGGGATTACAGCCTATGCCTTTGCCAAGATCCGTTTTGCGGGACGAGACATCATTTTCCTCTTCTTCCTGGCTGGACTGATGGTGCCTGTAGAGGTCATTACCGTGCCACTGTACTTCCTGCTGGGAAAAATCGGCTGGGTGGACAAGCTGGTCAGTCTGATGATACCCTCGATTTTCGGCTCGGCGGGTGTGTTCGGACTGTTTATCCTGCGGCAGTTCTTTATCACAGTGCCGGATGAGCTGATGGAGGCTGCCCGGATCGATGGTTGCTCTCATTTGGGAATTGTGTTCCGGATTGTGATGCCCATGGCAAGGTCCGCCATTGCCACCGTAGTAATCTTTACCTTTGCAAACTGCTGGAATGAGTTCTTCCAGCCCTTGATTTTCCTCAGCTCTCAGAACAATTTTACGCTTCCTCTGGGGCTTGCCATGTTCTCAGACGAAGGCGGAACCAAATGGCATTTGGTCATGGCGGCCTCCACACTGTCTACAATCCCGCTGCTGACGGTGTTCTATATGTGCCAGAGTAAGTTTATTGACAGCATGGCCATGTCCGGCATTAAATAGGATGGACTTTTTACAGGAGGTATAACAATATGAGTGACAGCTTTGGCTATCTTGACACAGTGACCAATATTCTGCGCCAGGTGGAGATGACCCAGGCGGATAACATCAAAGCAGCAGCAAAGCTGATGGTGGACGCCATTGCGCATGATAGATTAATCCATGTTTACGGCGGCGGTGGTCATACTACCCTGCCTGTGGGTGAGATGTTTTTCCGGGCAGGCGGTCTTGCCTGCATCAATCCTGTGATGGAGACGGGACTGTCGGTGTTTAACCAGGCCCTCAAGTATTTGGAACTGGAACGGACAGTGAACTTTGGCTCCGCCATTGTCCGGTACTACCAGCTGAAGCCGGAGGATGTTCTCATTATTTTCCACAACATCGGCATCAATCCCGCTACCATTGATGCAGCCATGCAGGCAAAAGCCGATGGTGCCCGGATCATTGCGGTTTCCAGCAGCCACTGGCAGGGGGAAACCCCTGAGGACAGCCCTATTCGACATCCCTCCAAGAAAAACCTGTTCGATTTTGCGGATGTGTGCATAGATGATCTCAACCCCATGGGTGACGCCGCAACCCGGGTGGAAGGCGTGGACGAAGCCATGGCGCCTACCTCCAACATTGTGGACTTTTACATCGCCCACAGATTGGAGCTGGAGACAGCGGCAGAATGCGTCCGGCGTGGGATTCAGGCACCCATATGGCACAGTGCCAATGCCCCCGGCGGTGACGAACGGAACAAGGCGTATCTGGAAAAGTACATGGGCAGGGTGAAAATGCTCTGACGAAAAAGCATCATAAGTAAAGGAGAAAAAGGAAAATGAGTACCAAGAATTTGCATGTTCCCTTCCTTCCACAGCCCTGCAAGATTGTTGCAAATGGAGAACAGTGTCATGTGACAGGCAGAGTGGTGTGCAGCACCAATGCGAAAGATCCTGCCAGCTACGATTTCCTGCTGGGTATGGCAGGAATGACCTACGAGAAAAAAGGAGATATCGCCACAGATGATCTTTCTGTGCTGTATCTGGTTTTGGGCAAGGTGCCCCAGAAGCTTAGCCTCCGTCCGGATAACGGCGGAGAAGAGGCATATGCGATGGAATCCACTGCCGATTCCATCGTGATTGCGGCGAATACGGAAAAAGGGCTGGCCCTTGGTGTAAAGCTGCTGGTGCGTCTGCATCGGGCAGGAATGCTGTCCCAGGGCGTGTATGTTCAGGATCATCCTGAGATCCGATTCCGGGGCATTCACATGTGTGTCTTCCGTCCCAATGATGGCACAGAAAAAGAAGAAACGGATTTGCAGTCCCTTCGCCGCAGACTGATTGTGGCAGCCCTGTCCAACTACAATTACTGCTTCCTGGAATTTTGGGGAATGTTCCCCTATAAGAGACAGCCCAAGGCCAAGTGGCCGGAGGCATACACCTGGGAAGAGGTAAGGGAATTGGTGGACTTCATCATCAACGACCTGCATATGATCCCCTGCCCCACTCAGAACCTGACAAGCCATGCCGCGTGGAGCCGCTTGGTCTCCCGGCAGCACGTCATGTTGGATCAGCACCCGGAAATGGCTCACCTGTATATTCAAGGCGGCTGGTGCTTCACCACTGAACGGGAAGCAACCAAGGCTTTTCTTCGGGACATTATGGACGATCTGATCGAAATGTATCACAATCCTCCCTTCCTGCATTGCAGCTGCGATAAGTGCTTTGGCTTCGGCTCAGAAGAGGAAGACCGTACCAGGCCGGCGGATGTGCTGTATGTCAACCATTTGTGCTTTCTCCATAATTACCTCTCCGGGAAGGGCGTGCGGATGGTGATGTGGTCGGATATGCTTTATTCCTCCATGGATACCATGATCTGGAAGTGTGATCCCCACACCGCCAACTACCTGCCCAAGGATATTCTGATGAACATTTGGACCCACAACGATCCGGGTAACTACTGGAACGACATTGACTTCTTTGAGGATAAGGGCTTCCAGACCATCTATTCTCCCTTCTTCAACAAGGCCGGTGCCGGAAGCATGGTCAAACTGTGCAAGCAACACGGGAGCCTGGGCATTATGCAGACCACCTGGCATAAACCGGAAACCTCTCTTGCCACCATCGTCTATACCGGGGGGATTGGATGGGGGGATACCAGCGGAGATCCGAAAGAGGAAGCAAGACTGAATCGGGTGATTGCAATGTATAGGGAGAAGGCCTGATAAAATGCCGGGGAGGAATATGACAGTTCCGTCCAATAGCAAAAAGCATGGGGTGCATAAATACCTTTCCGGGCTGTTTGCCCATATATTTCCACTGGCAATCTGCAACCTGCTTTTCATCGCACTGTGCCTTCCGGTGGTTACAGCTGGCGCTGCCCTGATTGCGTTGAACCGGGTGGCCTGCCTGATTCACAGAGGTGTGGATCAGCACCTGATCTTGGCCTTTTTGCAGACAGTGAAACGGGAATTCAAAACCGGACTGGTTCTGAATGTAATGGTGATCCCGATTATGGCAGCGGCTACGGCGTACTGCCTGCGATGTGTTCGTTTGCTGCTGTTTGGCAATGTCGGCATGGGCGTGGCTGTGGTGATTTTCCTTATTTTCTTTTTGGGCTGTGCCATTTGCGTATACTTTCTGCCTTTGCTTGCGTGTATGGATGGGTCCTTTGGCACGGCACTGAAAAATGCGGTACTACTGTGTGGAACGAATGGCCTGCGCACGGTTGCGGGAAGTGCCAGCACCGGCATGATGCTGCTGGCGGGCTTCATCACCTATCCCTATTCCTTTCCGTTTCTGGCTTTGATCTGGTTCAGTATCATTGTCTATAATGGGAGCTTTTTCGGCTGGTTTGCTGCGGAGCGGTTCATCTTCCTTCCCTACTACAGGGAACACCCCGAGGCAGCGAAGCAGCTGGAATTTGAACTGCCAGAGGATCAGAACAAGAATCACGGATCGCCGCATCCGGAATAACGATCAATTAAGGAGGAAGAGAATGTCTATCAAGCACGCTGCTGTCAGCTACTATGGGCTGAATTATGTAGAGCACGCAGAAAAAGATTTTCAAGAGATGCTTGACCATGGCTGTGACACCGTGATCCTGGCCATCACAGAGTTTGACGTTGATTTCTGGTTCCCCAACCTCAACGCCATTGTAAAAAGGGCCCATGAGATGGGTCTGCGGGTTCTGGCGGACACATGGGGCATCGGCAAGTATTTTGGCGGCGAGCAGGTTTCCCTGTTCCTACAGAACAACATCCACCATCGGCAGGTTTCCGCCTATACCGGTGAGGTGCTGAACGCCGCCTGCTTCAACACCAACTCCTTCCGGGACTATTTCCGAGGAATCTGCATGAAGATTGCACGGGAAACAGAGGTGGACGGCTTCTTCTGGGATGAACCTCACTACGCCTATCCCAAGTCCTACGCATCCATCACCGGCGGCGCCGGCGATGACTGGGCCTGCCGCTGCCCGGAGTGTATGCGCAAGTTTGAAGCCTACTATGGCTATGAAATGCCTAAATTCATGAACGACGACGTAAAGCAGTTCCGGTGGAGAGAGGCTTTGCAGACACTGGCGGATGTGTCCCAGTGCTTGAAGGAGTGCAACCCACAACTGGAAATCACCTGTTGTGTTCACGCCACCCTGAACAGCTACTATGTTACCGAGCTGCGGGGGTATGACAACTGGGAGATGGTGGCAGGCTGTCCTTATTTTGATGTTTTCTCCACCACCATCATTAACTGGTCCCTGCCGGAAAGCTTCTTTCGGGAAATCACCGAACGAACCGTGGCCATGGCCAGAAAGTACGGAAAGCAGTCTGAGCGCTGGCTCATGGGTTACAACAAGCGACCGGATGACTTTCGCCAGATTGACAAGGTGGTTGACATGTGTGAGGAACTGGGCGTGGATCGGCTGGCTACATGGACTTATCGAGGCGGCTACGGCACCTCTGTAGCGGCAAAAAATCCCATTGAACTGTGGGACAACATAGGCAGAAATTACAAACGGGTTCTAAAGAAATAACAAGCTCGGATACAGAACTTTAAAAATCTTTTTCTAATCCCTATTCCGGCAGCATTTTCACGCTTTTCCCGTTCTTAAAATAATGATAATCCCCTTAGTGTAGTCTCGAAAATTGTTTCTTTTCGAGAGCCTGCGCTAAGGGGACTGTATCTTTGGCTGCTTTTAACCCATTTTCAACTGTTTACATAGAGTTTAAGCAATCTACAAGAGACAGAATCTTGATTCAGAAGTGCAGAGAAAAGGCTAAAAGAAAAAACTGAAATATTTTTCGATTTCAGACTACACTTTTCCCGGATAAGTGAGCAAACAGGTGAGGTTCTTATGATTCTACGTCAGTTAGATAAGAAAATCAAAAAGTACATAACACATATGGCCTCTCTGACAGGAAGTTTCCCTCAAATGACATAGCTTTTTCCCAATGCTTATCTCATCTACCTCTTCATTGCCTCCAGAATCTTTGCTACATTGCCGGGCTGGAGATAGGCGGGATTCAAGTGGCGCTTACTGTAATGCAGGATCGAATCCTTGGTGAGCGTAACCAGCAGATCCGTAAAATACAGCTCCCAGCTGAAATACAAACTGGACTCAATGTTCTCCGCCGGGTTTCTCAGAAGCATATCTGGTGTTTGCCCGCCAAGAATGCCGGATTTTAACACAAGCCACTCAAAGGATTCCGGAAGGTAAAGCGAAATGTGTTTGGGGTGCAATTCCATCAGCTGATGAATTTTCTCAAGCTCTGCACCAAATGCCGCACCGTCGGCAATCACCAGAACCTGGTTTGATGTATGCGCTGCCAGTTCGGAAAATACATTGGATTTTCCCTGGGCAGAGATACATGCAACGCCATTCTGCTTTCCTATATGCACAAACATTTCATGCCCGGAATTGGAGTCCTCTGTAAGGATTTCCTGAACACTGGTAATGCTCTCTACCGGGTCATCCAAATGGTCATAAAGCGGATAGGATCGAACATAGGTTTTTTGCCGTTTGCCTGTCTTCTTCAGCTTCAAAATGGAATTCACGCTATAGGGCAGTTGATATAGGTTCTCTCTTGTGATAATCACATAATAATTGCTGCTGCCTTGGATGGCTCTGGCAAATGCCTCCGACCGGACAAAGGCATTGCCCTCATCAATGAAAATAAAACTGTCCCGGATGCCGCTCAGTCGGTACTCCCAATCTACGCTGGTCAGTACTCGGCAAGGTTTTGAGGATTGAACCACAACACCGCTGTTCCGGCCATTCTGCTCAAAGTCCCGGAGCATTTCCACAAATGTTGTTTTTCCGGTAGCGCTGTCGCCACGAATGACCGTGATGTTGCGCTCCAACTGTAATGTGAAGGAAAGCTTCGCATTGGAAATCTTGACTTCATATGACCCCTTCATACCCAGCCTCCGCTCAGACGTACTTCCCGGCAATCGGGATCAATTCTTCCATGCTCTCAACGATAACACCTTCATTGAGTATCTTTGCATGGAACCTCTTTCCGAAGCGCATGATATGCCGCAGGTTGATGGTGATATCCTGGTTCTTGGCAATCTCCAGGATATATTTTGCGCAGTTATCGCCGCAGGTGGATGCGTTGAATATCAGATCCGGGCAGTTCTTGATGAGCAGCAGGGTCTTGGTTCCTCCGGACAGAAGGGCAGGAGGAATCAGGCCCAATACAGGGCTTTTGATTAAGTGGGTGTCCAGAACTTCTGACTTGTCTACACCCTTAATTACCCGCTTTGCGAAGTCATCGCAAAGCCATTCATCCTGATAGGTGTTCTTAAAGTATACTTCCGTATTGTAAATTGCTTCTGGCATATCGCCAAAGTAAATGTTCAGCATCTTTTCACAGCCTTTCCTGGGTGCCTTTATTATACCCCTTTGGTTTCGGTTTTGTCACAGTCATATTGCCTATATTATAACATCGAAATACCGGCAAGTAAACAAAAATTACTGTGTGCTCATAAGCAGATTGCGAAGTTTCGCACGGTGAAAAAATAAAAGAACATGCTTCCAAATGTGCCTTAACCCACATCTGGAAGCATACTTTTATAAGTCTTGGCAAGTGCTTCATTTGCCAATTATGCCCCGCAGAAGATTCATAGTCTCCCATTGCAGCATCATCCCAGCGGCAAAGCCAAAGGCGAACTGACTTTCCAGTTCTATGTCCTGTGCCTGAAACAGCAGTTCCCGCAGGGCCATCACGGAGTCCATATCTTCTTTGCTGAGCTTTTCGGAAAGTTCCTGGGTAAGAGGGAACTGACCATCTACACCATTGTGGACGGTGGCAATGCTGAAATGCTGTTTGACCGGGAGGAATTGGAGGCCCAGGCCCCCGGCACTGTTTTTGCCGTCTCCCGTGAGGAATGGGAGCAACGCCCCATGTTCCACGAAAAAATCGTGGAACGCCAGCAGCATCAGGAGGAGCGGGAGAACGCTTTTCTCACCCATTCCGGGGACTGCTATGCAATCTACCAGGTAAAGATGGGCGATCCCGACAGCGTGCGGTTTATGAATATAGACTGGCTGCAATCCCACAATCTGGGGGTTAAGCGACAAAACTATGACCTCATCTACACTGCGCCCCTGACTGGCACCGGCAGCACCGAGGCCAAACTGGAAGCACTATTTGAGCAGTTTAATTTTCGCACTCCGGTAGATTATCATAGTCCATCTTTAAGTGTCAGTGACATCGTTGCGCTGAAACAGGATGGCATGGTATCTTACCATTACTGCGACAGCATGGGTTTCAAGGAACTTCCTGATTTCCGCCAAGAGAACTACCTGAAGGCAGCGGAGCTGTCCACGGAGGATGATTACGGCATGATTGACGGGATCATCAATAACGGCAAGCAGCCTTCCGTGGCAGAGCTTGATCAGCAGGCCAAGTCCGGTCAACCCATATCTCTTATGGATTTGGCAGACGCCGTCCACTGGGAAGAAAAGCCCGCTGTCCTTGGAAAGCTAAAAGATAAGCCACCGCAGCAGCCACGCAAGTCTAAGCCGAAAAAATCAAAAGAACAGGAGATTTGACCATGAATTTCACCTATGAAGAACAGCAGCTTATGTCCATCTACAACCCCGGCATCCGCATGGGTATGATCCAGGCCCTTGCAGAAATGCGCACCTATCTGGATAAGGACGAGCAGGAACTGAAAGACCTGACAGAC
>CAYRDE010000017.1:0-26945 GCA_964422935.1 uncultured Oscillospiraceae bacterium
CGCCAAGGGCGCCGTCTGGCTGGACCCCAATAAGACCAGCCCCTTCGAGTTCTACCAGTATTGGCGGAATGTGGAGGACGCGGACGTAATGAAGTGCATCCGGATGCTGACCTTCCTGCCGTTGGAGCAGATCGACGCCATGGCAGACTGGAAGGATGCAAAGCTGAACGAGGCCAAGGAGATTCTGGCCTACGAGCTGACCAAGCTGGTCCATGGAGAGGAAGAGGCCAACAAGGCCCAGGCCGCTGCCAAGGCCCTGTTTGTAGGCGGCGGCGACGACGTCAATATGCCCACCACGGAAATCCCCGCCGACAAGCTGACGGATGGCAGGATTGGCATTCTGAACCTGATGGTGGCCTGCGGCCTGGCTCCCTCCAATAAGCAGGCCCGGCAGCTGGTGGAGCAGGGCGGCGTCCTGGTCAATGACGAGAAGGTGCTGAGTGTCCAGTTTGCGGTTACCGAGGAGCAGCTTAAGGAGGGCGTAAAGATCCGCAAGGGCAAGAAGGTCTTCCACAAGGCCGTGCTTGCCTGATAACACAGCGCCCCGAATACAGTTGGATCATTCCCATACCGGACAGCAGACAAGCTCTGCTGTCCGGTTGTTTCTGCTCCGGGAATGTGGTATTCTTTTTGTATTTCATGCAAGGAAAAGAATTCGTTTCCGTTTATATAAGTGAAGGCCCTCAAATATATACACAAGGAGAGATCAATATGGATGACAGCAGCATTGTAGCGCTGTATTTCGCACGGTCCGAGCAGGCCATCCGGGAAACGGACGCAAAATATGGCGGCTACTGCTACAGCATAGCCTATCACATTCTGGCAAATCAGGAGGACTGCGAGGAAAGCGTCAATGATACATACCTGTCCGCCTGGAACGCCATTCCCCCCAGAAAGCCCAATCCTCTTGCGCCCTTCCTGGGAAGGCTGGTCCGCAACATTTCCATTGACCGGTGGCGGAAGAACGGCGCGCGGAAGCGGGGCGGCGGGGAGATGCCCCTGGCCCTGGAGGAGCTTGAGGCTTGTGTGGCAAGCGGAGAGGACCTGGAGCAGCGGTATGAGCAGAAGGAGCTTGTCCGCCAGGTTCGGCAGTTTGTAGACGGCTTGTCGGATACGGAGCGCAGGGTATTTGTCTGCCGGTATTGGTATCTGGATTCCACGGCGGACATTGCGAAACGGTTTGGGTTTTCCGAAAATAAGGTCAGCTCCATGCTCCACAGAATACGAGGCAGACTGAAAAAGCGTTTGGTGCGGGAGGGGATCAGATGAAGAACGCAATGGCACTGTTGGAAGCAATCGGGCATCTTCCGGATGAATATATTGTGGATGCCCACAGCGAAATTACCAGGACAGGGTTCCCCCGCAGGAGGCTGCTTCTGATTGCGGCGGTGATTGCCGCACTGCTTGCGCTGGGAGGCTGCGCAACGGTGATCCATTATGTGTGGGCCCAGTCTCCCTTTACCGATTTGCCAAGGCTCACCGGTTCGGATATTTCCTATGAGGATATAGAGCTGACGGTCACCGGGGTCAGCCCCACCGGCATCAGTCTGATGTGCCGCATCCGGGGCGAAACCTTCTCTCAGGTCAACCAGGAGGACGGGGAAACCGCCATCGAGATCATCAACGGACCCTTCTATCTGGAAAAGAAGACAGATACCGGCTGGGAGGAGCTGCCAAAGCGGATTGAGGATGCCACCTGGTCAAAGCAAAACTACATCACAGGGGGCTGGCTGGACTTAGGCTACTCCTGGAGCCTGGTGTACGGTCGACTAAAGCCTGGAATCTACCGGCTGATCACCACCGTGGTGGAGGGACAGCCGGAGGTCAGTGTGGAGTTCACCATTGCGGATTCCTCCCACCTGACAAACGCGGAGGCCATCCGTAAATGCAATGATGCCGTAGACGCCGTTTTAAACCGGGAATGCTATCATGTGTATCTGAGCCAGCGCACCGAATACGGTGAAATTCCGGAAGGGGTAGGGCTTGACGATGAAGGCGACACCTCCTATTCGGAATTCTGGAAGTCCGGTGAGGATTATCTGGAACTCTTTGCCAGGGAGGAGGGCCAGGTCGTAGACGGCATGATGAAAAAGAACGGCGTCAAGTATCGGCTGGATAACGAAACGGAATATGACAGCACCACCCCTGTGGCAGGCTGGAGCGTCTGGCCTGATTTGGATGACAACAGACTTGCCTGGTGGGCAGACTATTATGAACCGGAGGCAGTGACATTCCCGGAGGGAGTGGGCGTCATCAGCGATGGGGAAATCACCTTCCAGCGCAGGCTAAGTGACGATGAGAACGGCACGGATATCGTTTCTTATCGCTTTGACGATGGGGGCAATCTGAAAGAAATCATTTGGACCCGTTTCAGAAAGCATTTCTATGGGGAAAACGCCTATGTACCTGTTACCTACACCATGACCATCCAAATCCTGGATACAGACGACGCTGCCATTTCCCGGAAAATCGCCGAACAGGATGTGAACTTCTACCGGAGGTTTTCCTGGGAGCAGGATCAGAAGGAGCAAACGGCCCTGGAAGTCTCCTTCAGGAACACAGCGGCATCCCCAGTCACCAACGCCCCGGAGGCCATTGCCCAGGCGGTGAAAGAATGCAGTGTGGACTACACCAAGATCGTTGTATACCGGGATGAAGCCGCCAGAATGTGGCGGGTGGAATTCCAGGTTGTTTATGGCAAGGCCGGATATCAGTATGTCTACTTAAATGACGACGGTATCACCCGGATGATAGCAAATGCCGGGGGAAGAGATTAGACCCTTTCAGGCGATATAACGGGCAGCAGAGACAATCTGCCGCCCGTTTTTTGCATCCGCGTCTGCAATTGCATATGGATTTTTTTGGAAAGTTTATCGAAAAAGGTTGATTTGTGATCGGATGAATGATATAATTTTATATCATCATTTCTTCAAAAAATTGTTCATCATGCATATTTTCCTTATGGCGGAGGGGAAGTCATGGAATATCAGAATGTTTCCCGGAACCTTCTCACGGTGGAGATTAAGGAGGACATCACCTCCCGCAACAATGCCCAGGCAGAGGCATTGCGCCGGGCGGTGAAGGAAAAAAGGGTTTTTTACCTGAACCTCATGTCCTCCCCGGGCAGCGGAAAGACAACCCTGCTGACGAGGCTGATTGAGAAGCTGAAGGACGGCTACCGAATCGGCGTAATCGAAGCGGATCTTGACTCCGACGTAGACGCGAGAACCATTGCCCAAACGGGTGTGAAAACCATCCAGATGCACACTGCCGGGGCCTGCCACATCACCTGGCAGATGTCCAGGGAGGCGCTGGATGCGCTGGGCCTGGAGGAGCTGGATGTGGTGGTCCTGGAAAATATCGGAAACCTGGTGTGTCCCGCGGAATTTGATACCGGGGCCGCCATGAATCTGGTGCTGTTGTCTCTGCCGGAAGGGGACGATAAGCCCTTAAAATATCCCCTTATGTTTGAGGTAGCCACAGCGGTGGCAGTGACGAAAACCGATGTGGCCCCGGCCTTCGACTTTTCACGGGAGCGGGCTGTGGAGAACATCCGCAGAAGAAATCCTTCCGCACCCGTATTCTTCACCTCGGGGCGCACAGGGGAGGGAATCGACGAGCTGGCAGCATATCTCCGCAAGGAAATCGAAAAGATAAAAAATGCCTGAAAGGGCAGAAATTGGAGGAGAAAACCATGGATAAAAACGCGCGCATCTGTATCATTGGCGCTGGCCCTGCCGGAACCAGCGCGGCTATGTACCTGGAAAAGGCCGGTTACGACAACTATGTCATCTATGAGAAGAGCGGACGGGTCGGCGGCAAGTGTCTGTCTCCCATGATGGCGGTCAAGGACAAGGACGGTAAGTGGGGAGACCGGACCATTGAAATGGGTGCGGTTATGGGCTGCGACACCTACTTCGCCGTGGCGGAGTGCGAGGAATTCGGCGGCACCACCCACATAGGCGGGCCTGCCATGGGCCGCCGGTTCATGGAGACCGACGGAACCCCCCAGAAGTCCTCCAAGCTGGCACTCCTGAAAAAGGTCATTAAGATGAACAAGCTCTCCCGGCTGCTGAATACCAAGTACAAGGGCTATGATGTCAACGGTCACCGGGGCGTGGCCCAGGGCCGCTACGAAGGACCCTGCCCCTCTCCCGAGCTGCGTTTACAGCACATCGAGGGTGAGAACCCCAATCTGAAGGACCTGAGTATGCCCTTCTCCGAGTTCCTGAAGCTGAACAAGTGCGAGGACGCCACCCTTGTATGGAAGGGCCCCTTCACCTCCTTCGGCTATGGCTACTTTGACGAGATCCCCGCTGCCTATGTGGTCAAGTACCTGGACGCCTTCACCGTCCGGCAGTTCCTGTCCACCGGCAAGCTGTGGACCTGGAAGGACGGCACCCAGTCCATCTGGGAGGGCGTTAATGCCCACCTGAAGCACCCCGCACTGTTAAACAGTGAGGTCACGGGCATCGAGCGGAAGAACGATAAGGTATACATCACCGTCAACGGCACTGTGGAGGAGTTCGACAAGCTGATCATCTGCACGCCTCTGGAGCTGTTCCTGGGCTACGGCGACCCCCGGGAAGAGGAGAAGGATCTGTTCTCCCGGATTCAGCATAAGGAATACTTCACCATGGCGGTCCGGACGGAGGAGGGCAACTGCCCCGATATCTCCTATTACTTCTTCGAGAATATGACCAATGAGACCCGGGGTCATCTGATGGTGTTCTATCACCGTTGGCCCGATGCCGACGATCAACCGCTGGTGACCTTCACGTTACGCAATCACGAAGGCATGGAGGACATTCCCTTTGAGCTGGCAAAGGAGACCACGCTGAAGGATATGGAGATCTGCGGCAAGAAGGTGGAGAAGGTAGAGCGGATCGACGACTGGTATTACTTCCCCCACGTTTCCTGCAAGGATTACGCCGACGGCTGGTACGACAAGGTGGAAGCCATGCAGGGCAAGGACAATACCTACTACGCAGGCGAGGTCATGTCCTTTGGCGACATGGAGGAGACGGTGGAATACAGTCGTGACCTGATCCGGAGATTCTTCCAGTAAGATACGAAAGGGGCGGGGTGTACCCCCGCCCCGCCAAAGGATGTGAAGTAAGTGGAAAAGGTCAGAACCATTGTCCTATCCAAAAGCGTATTTGAAGATAATGACCGGGAGGCCCAAATGCTCAGACAGTACCTGAGTGAAAAGGGCTTGCTGCTGGTCAACGTCATGTCCTCGCCCGGGGCAGGGAAGACAACCACCCTGATTTCCCTCATCCGCTGTCTGGGGGACAGGTATCGGGTGGGGGTTATGGAAGCGGATATCGATTCCAATGTAGACGCGGTGACCGTGGCGGAGCAGACCGGCTGTCCCTCCATCCAGCTTCACACCGGCGGTATGTGTCACCTGGACGCCGCCATGACCTGGCAGGGTCTGCGGGAGCTGGGAGTGGAGAATTTCGACATCGTGTTCCTGGAAAATGTGGGAAACCTGGTGTGTCCGGCGGAATATGACACCGGAGCACAGCTGAATATGACCATTTTGTCCGTACCGGAGGGGGACGACAAGCCTCTGAAATATCCCCTTATTTACGAAAAATGCGGACTGGTACTGATCAACAAGATGGACACCCTGGCCTATTTTGACTTTGACCCGGAGGCCTGCAAACGGCGTATTCTCGCAAGAAATCCCCAGGCGAAAATCATTCCCATTTCCGCAAAGACCGGGGAGAGCATGGAAGAAGCGGCGGATTATTTCCGAAGGGCAGTAAACAATTTGAAGGAGGACCCCAAATGCCAGAACAAAACAAAAAAATCCTGAGCAAATACCAGGGAGAAGCAAATCCCGACAAGCGATACCTGAAGCTGGGCCGCAAGATCACGGATGTAGCCCCCCATATGCTCTTCGGCATCAACAGCAACGACCCGGAGTATTGGGGCCTGAAAGAGGTTTTGACTCCCGAGATGTGCGACATTGGCAACAAGATGAAGCTGCGTAAGTTCTACACCTTTGAGCAGCTCGTGAAAATGAACCCGGAGTTTGAGCCAATTCGTCTGCGGGAGCTGCTGGAGGAAATGTCCGTCATCGGCATCCTGGAATACGATTACGGTGACAACTACGACCATGACGGAGAGCTGAAAGACAAACCCAGGATCAAGCGCTACCGGCTGCCCTTCTTCGTCCCCGGCTCGGCGGAGCTGTTCAACTCCACCGTGGAGCGGATCGAGAAGAATCCTGCCGTGGCTTCCTTCTTTGAGCGGATGACCTTTATCCCTCTGGCGGGCATCACCCAGATGGTTCCTCCCGGAGGCGACGGCATCGGTATGCATGTCATTCCGGTGGAGAAAGCCATCGAGGCGGAGAATACTTCTGTGGATTTGGAGCATATCTCCTACTGGCTGAAAAAATATGAGGGTCACATTTCCGCCGGTATCTGCTCCTGCCGGGCCTCCCGGTCCGTACTGGGAGACGGCTGTGCCGATGATGTGGACGATTGGTGCATCCAGCTGGGCGACATGGCGGACTACACCGTAGAGACCGGCCGCGCCCATTACATCACCAAGGAGCGGGCATTGGAAATTTTGCAGCTGGCGGAAAAGAACGGCTTTGTCCACCAGATTACCAACATTGACGGCGCAAACAAGATTTTTGACATCTGCAACTGTGATGTAAAGATCTGTAACGCTCTGCGTACCTCCATGCTGTTCAACACGCCCAACCTGTCCCGCAGCGCCTACACCGCTAAAGTGGAGAAGGAAAACTGCATGGCCTGCGGCAAGTGTGTGGAGTCCTGTCCCGCAGGTGCCGTGAAGCTGGGCCAGAAGCTGTGCAAGAAGGACGGCAGCGCCGTTACCTATCCCCACGCCCCGCTGCCGGACAAGATTCACTGGGGCGAGTACGCCTGGGACGAGGAGTACCGGGATACGGCCCGGCTCCACAATACCTACCCCACCGGCTCCGCTCCCTGTAAGGCTGCCTGCCCTGCCCATGTACCTGTCCAGGCGTACCTGAAGCTGGCCCGGGACGGCAAGTACCGGGAGGCCCTTGAGGTGATCAAGACTGAGAACCCCTTCCCGGCGGTCTGCGGTCGGATCTGCAACAAGCGCTGTGAGGACGCCTGCACCCGGGGCACCATTGACAAGCCCGTGTCTATCGACGCGGTAAAGAAGTTTGTGGCGGATCTGGAACTGCAAGAGGAAAACCGGTTCGTTCCGGAGAAGATCATGCCTACGGTCCATGGAGAGTGGAGCGAAAAGATTGCCATCATCGGCGCCGGTCCCGCTGGCCTCAGCGCTGCCTACTATCTGGCTGCCATGGGATACCGGCCCACAGTGTTTGAGAAGAACGCCCGGCCCGGCGGTATGATGACCTATGGTATCCCCAGCTATAAGCTGGAGAAGGATGTGATCGACGGCGAAATTGACGTTCTGCGGAAGCTCGGCGTGGAAATCCGCTGCGGCGTGGAGGTTGGCAGGGATGTGACCATCCAGCAGCTTAAGGAGCAGGGCTATAAGGCTTTCTACATTGCCATCGGCTGCCAGGGCGGCAGACGCCCCGGCGTGGCGAACGACGCAGCTCCCGGCACGGACATCGCTGTAAGCTATCTGAGAAACGCTTTTGAGAAGCGGGAGCGCTTCGAGGGTGACGTGGTGGTCATCGGCGGCGGCAACGTTGCCATCGACTGCGCCGGAAATGCCACCCGGCTGGGCGCCAGGTCTGTCAGTATGTTCTGCCTGGAGGACCGGGATACCATGCCCGCAAGCAAATCGGAAATTGAGGAAGTCCTGGAAGAGGGCGTTCAGCTGTATCCTTCCTGGGGCCCCAAGGAGGTCAGGGTGGACGAAAGCGGTCATGTGTGCGGCATCGTGCTGAAGAAGTGTCTGCGCACCATCGACCCGGAGACCAAGCGCTTTAACCCTGTCTATGATGAGAACGAAACTATGGAGGTTCCTGCCGGTCAGATCATTTTCGCCATCGGACAGTGTATCGAGTGGGGCAATTTGCTTGACGGCACCAAGGTGGAATTCTGGCACGGCAATTATCCCGTTGCGGATCAGCTGACCTATCAGACGGCGGATGAGGACATCTTCGTAGGCGGCGACGTATATACCGGCCCCCGGTTTGTGATCGACGCCATCGCGGCAGGCCATCAGGCAGCGGAGAGCCTCCACCGGCATGTGCGTCCCGGTGCGTCTATGACCATTGGTCGGGATCGGAGAGACTATCAGCCCCTGAATAAGGAAGACCTGACCTATCCCTCCTATGACCACGCAGGCCGCCAGGAGGCCCTGATGAATCCCAATATTGACCACCGCCGTTCCTTCCAGGATGCCCATGGCACTCTGACAGAGGAGCAGATCAGGATCGAGACGGCCCGGTGCCTGTCCTGCGGCGCGGCTTATGTGGACCCCAACAAGTGTATCGGCTGCGGCCTGTGTACCACCCGGTGCCGGTTCGACGCGATTCACCTGATTCGGGACCATCCGGAATGCACCGACATGCGGATGGGTGAGGATAAGATCCTCGGCCTGGCTGGCTACGCCCTCAAGCGTGCCGTGAAGATTGCCCTCTACTCCGGCAGTCCGGAGGCCCGGGAAATGGCAAAGAAGCGCCGTGCCTTCAAGCAGGCAAAGAGGGCTGGGAGCAAGTAAATGCACGAGCTGGGAATTGTGATGCAGGCCATCGACCAGGTGGAGCAGGCGGCGGAGGAGAATGGGGTTTCCAAAGTATTGAAGCTTCGCATGGAAGTGGGGGAAGTTTCCTCTGTCGTACCGGAGCTGTTTACCGACTGCTTCCAGTGGGCCAGAAAGAAGACCCGCCATATGCAGGATACGGAACTGGAAATAGTGATTCTGGAGGCCATATCCTATTGTCAGGATTGCTCTCAGACCTATAAAACCACCGCCTATGCCCGGCAATGTCCCCATTGCGGCAGCGGGAATACCTATCTGGTCACGGGAAACGAGATCAATATTAAAGATATTGAGGTTATATAGGGATTGCAGAAAAATGCCGGGACTGAAAATCAGTCCCGGCATACTGCGTTTTTAAATAGGCCGATCCTTTCGTGAGGCAGACCGGATCAGCCGGTATACAACAAGATACATAACCGCCACGAATCCGTAGAATATCAGGGTCGCCTGGGGGGTGCCGCTCATGGCGCAGGCATCGTAAAAGCCGTGGAGAAATACGGAACTTAGATACCCGAGCAGAAGATTCCAGACGGTTCCCACATGGTTTCCCCGATTGGTGCACTGCTTTGCCCGCCCATAGAAAATGCCCATGAACACGGAGAATCCCAGATGCCCGGGAATGGCAAACAAGGCTCTCGGAAGCACAACGGACAACCCATAGGAAAACACATACTTGATATTTTCAAAGGCGGCAAATCCCAGGGATACGGCGGCGGCGTAAACCACAGCATCAAACAGATAGTTGAAATTGGGGTCATTCCATGTCCGGCGTTTCAGGAAGAAGAGCTTTGACCCCTCTTCCGCTGCCGCAACCACCAGGAAGGCCAGCACAGTGATGTAGTAGGGGTGGCTGGAAGACATTGTGCTGTCCAAAATGGCGTTGCCGATCCACTCCAGAACAATGGCGCACAGTGCCGCGGCAACGCCCCGGAGAATCAGCGACCCGATTAAACCAGGTGGTTCCTTCTCGATTTTATCCTGATTGTATAGAAAGCGGAGCAGAAACAGGGCGGGAATGACCGCGGCAAGTACATAGATCACAAGGGTACGGTACAGCAGGGGAGCCACAGGAAAGAAAAACATACATTACCCTCCTTGCGTTTGTGTATGCTTCATGGCGATATCGTCAATGAGTACCATATAGGTGCAGCTTTTGGAATCATCTGCCGCCGAAGAGCTTCGCCATGGGTGCAACTGCTTTCCCCAGATTGTCAACGGCGGTATTCAGAGATTCGATGTCCATTTTGTCCAGAATATCCACCGCCCGTTTCACCTGCTCTACGCACTCCAGCATGGCAGCTTCTCCCTCCTGGGCCAGGCTGTTCAGATTGTCCATCAGCCTTTTGGGATCGCCTTCCTTTACCTGGGTCACCACCTCCTGGGCTTCCGTCAAAATCTCTCCGGCCTGATCCGCCATCTGCTGAACCTGGGATGTGATCTGCTGGGCGTCGGACAGAATTGCCAGTGCCCGGGGCAGAATCAGCACAGCCGTCAGAAGCGCCAAAACCAGAATGCCAATGAGACAGCCAGCTGCCAGCTTCATAAGACGTTCCATTTTCTGGTTATGGGCCTTTTGCTCCAGCAGCAAGGGCAGTAGGGCCTGATTCTCCGGCGCGATACTGTCCGGACCTGCTTTCAGCGGGGTTCCTTCCGCTTTCCTTTCCGGCAATATGACTTTTTCTGTATGAACTTCCTGGGTGTTTTCCATGAGAATGCCCCTTTCTCTTTCTGGGTTTGGTTCTTATTCCATCATATCACAAGTTCTCGGAAAACGCACGGATTATTTGTAAAATATTTCTGCTGCGATGCTTGATCCGTCAAAAGAAAGAAAAATGCAGCCCTTCTTTCCATGCTTTACATTCCCGGGCAGCCATGATATACTGCTAATATTCCGTGAAGAATAAGGAGGCATTGCTATGCGCGCGGAATTACGCCGTCAGTCCATCCTGGAAGCCCTGCACTGCTCCAATAAGCCCATCAGCGCCGGAGCCTTAGCCGCCCGCTTTTCTGTGAGCCGCCAGATTATTGTGGGGGACATTGCGCTTCTGCGGGCCGGTGGGGAGGAAATTTCCGCCACCCCTCAGGGCTATATGATCTTACAGGCGGAAAAGGGAATCCTCCGTCAGATTGCCTGTCAGCATACCGGGGCACAGATGGAAGAAGAGCTGAACGCAATTGTGGACCAGGGCTGTACGGTTGTGGACGTGATCGTGGAGCATCCTGTTTATGGGCAGTTAACCGGCCCCTTACAGCTTGCCAGCCGGTATGATGTAAGTCAGTTCCTGGAGCGCTGTACCCGCTCCGATGCCCGGCCTCTTTCGGATCTGACCGGGGGAATCCATCTGCACACCCTTTCCTGTCCGGATGAGGAAGCCCTCAAGCGGGTGAAAGAGGCGCTTCGCCGCCTGGGTGTGCTGGTGGAAGAATAGGATTTTCTCCGACAGGGATTGACAACGGGAGAGAGATAGAGTATTATACCGTGGTATACAGGTGTCAAGACATCTATATACCACGGTTTTCTGGTTCGGATACTCCCGCACCCCCAAATTCAAACATGGAAGCAGGTGTTCCTATGAAGAACATGAAAGAGTTCCTCCATCGGAAAAACATTGTATTTTCTGCAAAACGCTATGGAATTGACGCTCTGGGCGCCATGGCCCAGGGACTTTTCTGTTCACTGCTGATTGGCACCATCATCAATACCATCGGCAGTCAGTTCCACATTGGGCTTTTGACCCAGGTGGTAGCCACAATCGGAAGCGGGGAGAAGGCCGTCTCCTATACCGTGGGTGGAATGGCAATGGCAATGAGCGGACCTGCCATGGCGGTTGCCATTGGCTATGCCCTCCAGGCGCCGCCGCTGGTGCTGTTTTCCTTGATTACAGCCGGGTTTGCCGCCAACGCTTTGGGCGGCGCAGGCGGTCCTCTGGCAGTGCTTTTTGTGGCGATTCTGGCTGCCGAATGCGGCAAGGCCGTCAGCAAGGAAACAAAGGTGGATATCCTTGTGACCCCATTGGTGACCATTCTGGTGGGCGTGGGATTGTCCGCCCTGATTGCACCGCCCATCGGCACAGCTGCCAGTGCCTTTGGAGATTTGATTATGGAAACCACCCGGCTCCAGCCCTTCCTGATGGGCATTCTGGTTTCCGTTTTGGTGGGCGTTGCGTTAACGCTGCCCATTTCCTCCGCGGCGATCTGCTCTGTGCTGGGCCTGACGGGCCTGGCAGGGGGCGCGGCGGTAGCCGGATGCTGTGCCCAGATGGTTGGTTTTGCGGTAATGAGCTTCCGGGAGAACCGCTGGGGAGGCCTGGTCAGCCAGGGCATCGGCACCTCCATGCTGCAAATGCCCAACATCGTGAAGAACCCCCGGATCTGGATTCCCCCCACGCTGGCCTCCGCCATTACCGGCCCCATTGCCACCTGCGTCTTTCATCTGGAAATGAACGGCGCGCCCATCAACTCCGGCATGGGCACCTGCGGCTTCTGCGGTCAGATCGGCGTCTGGACCGGCTGGCTGAATCCTGTGGAGCAGGCGGTTGCCAAGGGAGCGGCGGCGATTACGCCCTCTGCCTTTGATTGGCTGGGCCTGATTCTGATTTCCTTCCTGCTGCCTGGGGTGCTGTCCTGGGTGTTTTGTGAGGTTCTGCGCAAGATCGGCTGGATCAAAGAGGGCGATCTGACGCTGACATAAGGGACTCCCCGGACGCCGAAGGGCTATCTTTCCAAGGACCTGATTCCCCGGTATTCACTTTGCGTGCCGGGGAATCTTTCTGCACGGGAGGCTCTGTAATCGGAAATCCACCCTGAAAAACGGGAGAAAATGCTATTGACGGCGAAATGTGACCGTGTTAAAATAAATCCGAGACAATGTAAAAGAATGTTAAGGAGAAAGCGAAATGCGAAAAACAAAAATTATCTGCACCATTGGCCCCGCCAGTGAAAATGAGGAAGTCCTGACACAAATGTGTCTGGCTGGTATGAATGTTGCCCGGCTGAATTTTTCCCACGGAACCCATGAGGAACACGAAAAGAAAATTGCGCTGATCAAGCGTGTTCGGGAAAAGTTGGACATGCCCATCGCCATTATGCTGGACACCAAGGGACCGGAATATCGGATTCGTACCTTTGCCAGCGGCAAGGTGGAGATTCACGAGGGTGATCCCTTTACCTTCACGGTAGACGAGGTGGAGGGGGACGAGACCCGGGTCAGCGTCAATTATAAGCAGCTCAACCGGGATTTGAAGCCCGGCAATGTTGTCACCGTGAATAACGGTATGGTGAAATTTGAAGTCCAGGAGATTGTGGGCAGTGACATTCACTGCAAGTGCCTGGTGGGCGGTGTCCTCAGTAACCGCAAGAGCATGTCCTTCCCCAACAAGGTCATGTCCGGCCCCTATCTGGGAGAGCAGGACAAGGCGGATATCCTCTTTGGCATCCGGCATGGGGTGGACTTTATCGCGGCCTCCTTTGTTTCCACCAAGCAGGACGTGCTGGATATTCAGAAGCTCCTGGATGAGAATGGGGGCAGCGATATCGAAATCGTTGCCAAGATCGAAAACCAGGCGGGCGTGGACAATGTGGAGGAAATCTGCTCTGTCTGCGGCGGCATTATGATTGCCAGAGGCGACCTGGGCGTGGAAATTCCCTTTGTAGAGGTGCCGGTGGTTCAGAAGCGTCTGATTCGGAAATGCCGTCTCATGGGCAAGCGTGTCATTACCGCCACCGAAATGCTGGAGTCCATGATCCAGAATCCCCGTCCCACCCGGGCGGAAATCTCTGACGTAGCCAATGCTGTCTATGACGGAACCTCCTGCATCATGCTCTCCGGAGAATCCGCCGCCGGTAAGTACCCGGTGGAGTCCGTGAAGGCAATGGCGGAAATCGCGGAGTACACCGAAAAGCACACCGACTATGTGCGCCGCTTCCTTGCCTCGGAGTACACCGGCAAGAACAATCTGGACTGCATCTCCCATGCGGTGTGTGCCATGGCAATCGACGTAAAGGCCAAGGCCATTGTGGTCTGCTCCGTGTCCGGCAAGACGGCTATGCTGGTCAGCCGGTTCCGCACGCCGGTAAACATCATCGGTATGACCACAGACCGGAAGATCTGGCGGCGTCTGTCCATGAGCTGGGGCGTGACACCGGTGATGGCGGAAAAGTTCCCGGATGTGAATGTCATGTTCTATTACGCCAAAAAAGCAGCCATTGATGTGCTGGATTTAAAGCCCGGGGACAACTTGCTCCTCACCGGCGGACCGGTAGGCGGCAGCCAGGGCAATACCAACACCATCAAGCTGGAAGTGGTGTAACCTCCCATATTATGTAAAGTGCTGCCGCAGGGGTTCTGCGGCAGCATTTTTACCAGAAAGCACAACTTTTTCCCATAGAATGATCCCTAAAATTTGGCGAAAGTTCCATATGATTTTTCCTTTTATTTGTGTTATAATTAATGTGGTAAAAGGATGTTTGACGGGTTTTTTGGGAGGGAAAATACGGTGTTTGAGATTGGCGATAAGGTGATTTACGGAATTCATGGTGTGTGCTGTGTATCGGGAACGGAAGACAAAATTGCGGACAGAAGGAAACTGACCTATCTGGTTCTGGAGCCGGTGGAAAGGGATGGCTCCAAGTATCTGGTGCCCACCCATAACGCGTCTGCCATGGGGAAGGTGCAGCGGATTTTAACAAAGGAAGAGATGGAGAACCTGCTGCATTCTCAGGCGGTTCATGCCAATGGCTGGATACAAAACGAGAATGAGCGGAAGCAGACCTACCGGGAGCTGATCGGCAGCGGAAACCGGGAGGGACTGATGTGCATGGTACATACCCTTTACGGACACCGGGCCGCCCAGATGGCAGCCGGACGACGCTGTCATTTGTGTGACGAGAACTTCCTCCGGGATGCGGAAAAGCTGCTGGGCAGCGAGGTCAGTGTGGTCATGGGCATGGAGCCAGCCCAGGCAAGACAATACATTCGGGACATGCTGTGTCCCTGAGAGGTGTAAGAGAAAAGCGATTGCGGAAAGAAAACCGCAATCGCTTTTTTGCTTATTCCTCGAAAACGGTGTTCAGCAGAGCGCCCATTTCCTCAAAGTTTCCGTAATACCGGACGACCCAGTCGATTTCCTCGTCCATCCGCCGTTCCGCTCCCAGAAGAATACAGATCAGCTCCCGACCATCATCCCCGGCGGTGCAGACGAGATCATTGTTGGTGGCAAAGCCGCCGGTGACCCGGGTGTCGTAGAAGTCTGGGATAACGGCGTCGTCCATCATGTAGTTGCGGGTAGGGTAGAGGCGCTTCGCCTTCAGCGCCGGGCTGTCGAGGGTGACGGAACGGCTTGACCAGACCTTGGACAGGAAGGGATGCTTCAGCGCCCGGTTTACCAGTGTCAGCAGATCCTCAGCGGTGGTGTATTGTCCTTCTGTAATACCATGGATGTCTGTAAAATGGGTGTTTGGGCAGATGGCGGAAACGTAGTCGTTCATTTTTGCCACCATGGCCTCTTCACTTCCGGCTCCAAACCGGGCCAGGGCGCAGACAGCGTCATAGTGGGTTCCCGCAGCCATGATAGCCAGATTCACCAGTGCCTCCAGGGACACCGTTTCCATTTCCTCCAGATTGGGGTCGCAGGCGGTGGCGTAGAGGGAGAGAGCATCGTTGCCTTCCAGAAGGTCCGTCACTCCCCGGGTGTCCACCATTTCCTCCGGGTTGTGATCTTCCAGAACAGCCAGGGCCAGTGCCAGCCGATTGGCAATCCTGGCGCTTACCCGCTGGGAGGGTTGGTAGGAATAGACAATTTCCCCGGTACGGGCATCCATAACCAGGGCGGCCTGGGCCGTCTCGGGACGGAGTACCCCATTTTCGGTGGAAAGCCTGGCGCCCCGTCTGATGAGGAGAACCTGACGGTGATCCGGGTCATACAGATCATAGGTATTGTTGGTCAGAAAGAGACGGGAAACCGACCCGGTAAGGGATGTGGCATCAAGGGTTCCGGTGGATTCACACAGCTGCCAGGTATTGAAGCCTTGTCCCGAATTTGGAAGCATGACACTGACAGAACCGGCGTGATCGATCATCAGGGCGGTTTGCGTATAGCTTTTCCCATTTTCATCCTGGAGAGTGCGGGTCAAAACCCGGCTGACGTTGTCAAAATGGAGCTGGAGCTCTCTGTTTTGGTAGGTATAGGAGCCATTCGGAGGCGCGTCATATACTTGCCAGGCCACTTCTTCTGCTTCTGCCGATGGGGTCTCTTCCGCCTTTGGGTTTGTCAGGAAGCAGATGGCGGTGATTGCGGCAATCAGGAATACCAGGGCCGAAATCCAGATGGTTGCTTTTTGAAACCGAAGCACATTGCGAATCCGGGACTTCACACTGGTTTCCCCAAAGGCCACAGGACAGACGGAAATGGTGTGTCTGGGTGCGGCACAGGCCAGCAGCGCATAGGAATAGGCTTTGCGATCTTCCTCTCCCAGATCCTTCACAGCCCGCTCATCGCAGGCAATTTCCAGGTCCCGGCAGAAGAGAAGATAGGAAACCCATACCAGAGGCTGGAACCAGTATACGCTCAGCAGCAGAAAGCCCAGCAGCTTCCACCAGTTGTCATGGTGGCGCAGGTGGGCATATTCATGCTTCAGAACAAAGGCCCGGTGCGCCGAATCCATTTCCGAGGGCAGGTAAATCCTGGGCCGCAGCAGCCCCAGAAGGAAGGGGGTTGGAATACCGTCACACAGGTAGATGTTTCTCTCCAGAGGCAGGGATACCCTGACCTTCCTGGAAAGACGGCAATAACTGAGGAACTGGTAAAGGACCATGAAGACCACACCCGTCAGCCACAGCGCCGCCGCAATGGGCAATACCACCTGCAATGGATTGGCGCTGGCTGCCGGTGAGGGGGTAAAGTTCTCCGCAATTACGGGATTGAGGGCGTTGTCCACCATGGAAATGCCACTGGAAATCGCCGGGGCCGGGGACAGCCCAATGTCCAGCGGGATGGGCTGGGCTTTGGGAATCAGACTCAGGGCGCTTTCCAGAGAAAAGGGCAGCGCCAGGCGGATACCCACCAGGGCCCACATCCATAGAAACAGATTTTTGGGAACCTTCCGCAGAAGCAGCCGCAGCACCAGCACCCCAAGAATCAGGAAGGACGCGGTGATACTCAGGTTGGCAAGCTGTAAAAATACCCTGGTCATTTTCGCTGCCTCCCTCCATATGTCTCAATCATTTTTTGAATCTCTGTAATATCCTGATCATTTAAGCCCTGGTTTTCCGCAAAGGCGGCAATGAAGGCAGGAAGGGACCCGGAAAAGGTATCTGCCACAAACTGCCGGCTCTGTCCGGAAAGAAAGGCCTTTTGGGAAACGAGGGAGGTGACAATGCCATTGACATTTTGGAAAAGTCCCTTTTCGCAAAGCTTTTTCAGCACCGTGTAGGTGGTGGATTTCTTCCACTCCAGCTGCCTGGCACAAAGCTTCACCAAATCGCCGGAGGAAATCGGCTCATTTGCCCACACCAATTCCGCAAACCGTGTCTCTACCACGCCCAGCCGGTAATCTTCCATGAAGATCCCTCCTTCATATGGTCTATTTACAATAGACCTTTTCACCAGTCTATCACAAATAGACCAAACTGTCAACAAAAAACCGCGAAGCGTTGAAAAACAGCTTCGCGGTTTATCGCTTATTGAGCCTTGCTGTCCCAGAACCAGGTAACCTTTCCGTCCTGGATGCCGGAAATGCCCAGACCCGGCGCGTCGGATACGGTAATTTGTTTCTCGTCGAATACCGCGCCACCCACAATGGGGTCCTCACTGCACAGAACCGGTCCGTCCAGATCGACCTTGGTGATAATATTCCTGGCGCAGGCCAGATGGACGGCGGCGTTGACCGAAATCTTTGCCTCCAGCATACAGCCGATCATGCACTCCACGCCGTACACCTCAGCGGCACTGGCGATTTTCAGCGCGTTATAGATGCCGCCGCATTTCATCAGCTTGATGTTGATCAGGTCCGCGGCCCCCATTTTCAGAATGGTCATGGCGTTTTCCGGGGAAAAGACCGATTCGTCAGCCAGCACCGGCACAAAGCTCCGGTCCGTCACATATTTCAGTCCCTCCAGATCATGGGCCTTGACCGGCTGTTCTACCAGCTCAATATCCAGGCCCTGCTCCTGCATCTGGTTCAGAATCCGTACCGCCTGCTTGGGGCTCCAGGCCTGATTCGCGTCAATGCGGATGACGATGTCCGGTCCCACAGCCTCCCGGACGGCCTTCAGCCGGAGAACGTCCAGGGTAGGATCAATGCCCACCTTCATTTTTAAGCAGTCGTAGCCCCGGGCTACAGCCTTGCGGGCATCCTGAGCCATGGTTTCCGGCCCGTTGACGGAAATGGTGATGTCCGTTACAAGCTGCTTTCTGCCGCTGCCCAGGAGCTTGCAGACGGGAATCCCCCAGAGCTGACCGTACAGATCCCACAGGGCCATATCCACGGCTGCCTTGGCGCTGGAATTGCCCACAATGGCCCCCTGAACAGACTGGAGCAGAGGCTCAAAGTCCTCCACATCCCGGCCCAAAATGGTTTTCCCGATGTGGTCCTGAATGGCTCCAATGATGGCCCCGGTGGTATCGCCGGTGATGGCACCGGTGGGAGGGGCTTCACCATAGCCAACGCTGCCGCAGTCCGTGTGAATTTCTACAATCACATCTTCCACACTGTTGACGCTGCGAAGAGCGGTTTTAAAGGGGGTGCGAAGGGGGACGGAGATCCGGCCCAGACGGATGGATGTAATTTTCATATGGTTCACCTTCGTTACTTTAGTAGATAGTCCTGGAGCGCCTCCATGGTATCGACGATTTTCACGGCTCCGGCCTCGATCATATCCGCCACCTCGCCGTAGCCCCAGGCCACGCCAACGGTGGGAATTCCGTGGGCCTTTGCGCCCAGAACGTCAAATTTCGTATCCCCGATCATCACCATGTTGTCGGCTCTTCCGTTTTGCGCCAGAAGGTAGGCGATGACATCCTCCTTGGAGTTTCGGGACAGATCCATGGAAGCGCCGCAGATCCGGTCAAAGTACTTCGCAAGGCCAAAGTGCTCCAGAATATCGACGGAAGTGGTTTCCGGCTTGGAGGTCGCCACAAAAAGGGTATGACCGGCTTTTTTCAGATTCGCCAGCAGGGAGTCAATGCCGGGGTAGGGGGTATTCTCGTATTTTCCGATGGGAAGGTACCGCTCCCGATAGACCCGAATGGCCTCCTCCACCTGCTCCGGGGCCACGCCGAATTTGAGAAAGGTTTCATGCAGCGGTGGTCCAACGAAGACCCGCATTTCCTCCCGGGAAGGGATCGGAAGAGCGAAATGCCGGAGAGCGGCGACGGCGCAGTTGATGATCCCTTCTCCGGAATCGGTGAGGGTACCATCCAAATCAAATAAAAACGTCTTTTGCATGGGGAATCTCCTTTCTTTTCGTGTTTTTGGAGAGAAAAGTCAGCTCAGCAAAACATCGGACAGCAGCATGACGCAGAAACCAATCAGCAGAGCGTAGGTTGCGCCGCTGGCATCGTCGTGATGGGTCTCTGGGATCATTTCATCGCTGATGACATAGAGCATAGTGCCTCCGGCAAAGGCCAGGGCAAAGGGGAGAATCGCTGATGCGATGGAAACGGCGAAATAGCCCAGCAGGGTGCCGAAGACCTCTACCAGCCCGGTGAAAAGGGCGCAGAGAAAGGTGCGTCTGGGAGAAATGCCCGCCGCCAGCATAGGCCCGATGATGACCATGCCCTCCGGGATGTTTTGCAGGGCAATACCTCCGGCGATGAGCATGGCCTCGGCGGTGTTTTCCGCGCCGAAGCCCACTCCGGCGGCGATACCCTCAGGCAGGTTATGGATGGCAATTGCGGAGACAAAAAGCAGAACCTTATCCAGGTTGGCGTTGCCGGGATGGGCCTCCGGGTCAACGCCTACCAGATGGTGCAGATGGGGCACCAGCCGGTCCATCAGGTTCAGGCAGAGGGCACCGGCAAAAATTCCTAGGATGGTGATTATAATTCCGTATTTTCCGCCGTAGTCCAGGGAGGGAAGGATCAGCCCCAGCACTGCCGCTGCCAGCATGACTCCGGCGGCAAAGGCCAGAACGATGTCGCTGAAGGTATGGGATATCTTTTTAAAGAGAAAACCAATGACACTGCCGAATATGGTTGCGCCTCCCACGCCCAGGGCGGTCAAAAGAACAAGTTGCATATGCAGCCTCCGTTTCTTCAAGAAGTCATCTTCCACCATGGTATGCGACGGTTCCCAAACTGGGGAACAAAGCGGGAAGATTCGACTCGTTTTTTACAGATTGAATGATTATAGCACAGTTTTTTTTTCGTGTAAAGCCTCCAGAAACCCTTTGGGATCGGGAAAAGACCGGGGAAGGAAAGAAAATTTGCGGTATTTCGCATCTGCCTACCGATTCCGTCAAAAGACGACAAGGGATTCATGGTAAACTGAGCGGGAGCCGGGGAACCGCATTCCGTAAACGGGGGATAGGTTCCTCAGAAAAACAGAAAGGAAGAAACCCATGAAACGAAAAAGAAAAGCGGCGGCGCTGCTGTGGGTGCTGATCCTGCTGACCCTTTGCCCGGGTAAGGCTTTGGGCGCCCAGGAAGATCCCTACAGCCTTGTGTTCCCGGAACGGGGTACAGAAATCCCCTATGACTATCTGACGCCCTTTCGCGTGGAGCATACCATTCTGGGCCGTAACGGCTATGCTTCCGAAAGTGCCGCTCCCCGAATCTTCCGTTTAGTGGAGGAGAACGGACATAGCGTCAGCGGATATGGTGCCGATGTCGCGGCGGGAATGGAGGAAGGGGCCAGATATCGCAGAATCAATTTGGAGGATAGTCCTTATTTTTCCGACGCCGCAGCTGGAAAGCTCCGGGCCGTCGTGGAAGAGAGCTTCCCAAGGTGTCAGCTGGAAACACTCCAGGAGCGTGCCAGCACCTGGCTGGAAGCAAGGGACCTTCCGGAAGTTACAAACCTGCAAAGCGGTGAGGCGATTCTTGCCGCCCAGATTGCCATTTGGAAGCTGTCCGGCGGAAACCGCTACAGTGTCAATGCGCTCTACGGCGGAGTCTCAGACTTGGGGGATTTGCGGGAATCCGTCACCCATACAGAGGCGCTTCTTCAGGGGGAAACAGAGCATACGGCGCAGAATGTGTCCGGCTTATATACTTATTTCATCAATTTGGAGCCGATGGCTCCGGCGGATATCCTGATTTCGGAGGCCTCCATCACCCGGACGGTTTATTCCTGTGCCCAGGAAATGGATGGGGGATGGTCTGCCCAGGTATCCGTTACCATCAACGGAGAAATCGGGGAAGGGGATGCGCTGACCATGACTGCCACCTGTGAGGGACAAACCCAGGTTCAGCCCCTTACCGAAGAGGGAGAATACGCCTTTCCCTTCCATGGCCTGACGCAGCGGGGGGAAGTGGTGCTGGAGCTTTCCGGTGTGCAGCATGGGGCGGATGTTTACTTATTCGAATCAAAGGGGAAAGCCTCCCAGACACTGCTGGGGTACGATGACAGTGTGATGCCGGTTTTTTGCAGAAGGGTTCTGACGCCGGTTCCCTCCGCCGCCCCGGCGGTTCCGGAGTCTTCAAAAGCAGAGTAGGAAGCACCGGAAAGGGGAGTCCCGGAAACAAGGGTACGATCGCTTTCATAGGAAGGTTTTGATGTAGGAAGACTTCCTGTTTTTGAAACACCGCATTTTATGAATATCCATAAGCTTCTACCGAATCAAAAGGGGAGGGATTCCGGTGAGCATACGCAGAGCAGTGATTCTATTGCTGTTTTTCCTGATCGGTGTGGTTGCCGTATTCAGGACGCTTCTGCTGATACAAAGCGTGATCCAGCAGCACGGGGGGTGCCAGGGGGAGAATGGCACAGAGGAAGAGAAGGGAATTTGCGGATTCCCGCGGAATCGGCTGCGGCTGATTGCCGCGGCGGTTCCCTTCCTGATTACATCACTGGTGCTGTTTCTGCATACGCTGCAAAAGGAATGAAGGGAATCAGAAGCCCCCTCCAGCGTAAAATGCCGGAGGGGGTAAATGTATGTACGAAAGGAAACGGTTATGCAAGCTCTTCCGAGGCCACCACAAGCAGCTCCCGGATATTCAGATTCTGGGGGCAGATGGCTTCACATTGACCGCACCGGACACAGTCTCTGGGACTGCCTCCGGACAGACCGCCCAGATCCGCCGCCTTTTCCTGGCGCTTGTCGTTGAGCCGGGCGAAGAGGTCGGGGATGGGAATCTCCTGGGGACAGACTTCTGTGCAATACCGGCAGCCGGTACAGGGAATGAGCGCCTGGTTCCGGAAAAGCACCCGAACCTTTTCCACAGCCGCCTGCTCTGCGGGAGAGAGGGGCTGGAAGGATTGCATAAAGGATAGGTTGTCTTCCATCTGAGCCAGGGTACTCATACCGGACAGAACCATCATCATGCCCTCAAAGCCTGCCGCAAACCGGATGGCATAGCTGGCGTTGGAGCCGCCGGAAAGCTGATCAAAGACTCTCTGGGCGGACTGGGGGAGCTTCACAAGGGAGCCGCCCTTTACAGGCTCCATGACAATGACGGGCTTCCGGTGCTTCCGGCAGACCTCGTAGCACTTCCGGGATTCCACCTTCTCGTCCTCAAAGTCCACATAGTTAAACTGAATCTGGACCACCTCAATCTGAGGAATCTCTGTCAGAATCTGATCCAAGACCTCTGCCTTGTCGTGAAAGGACATACCCAGATGCCGGATCTTTCCCTCCGCCTTCAGTTCCAGAGCTGTCTCAAATGCCCCGACCTCCTTGTATCGGGCAAAGGACTGGGCGTTCAGGGCGTGCATCAGGTAGAAATCAAAATACTTAACCTGGCAGGCATCCAGCTGCTGCTGGAACAGAGGACGGATATCCTCCCGGGTTTTAAAATAATTTCCGGACAGCTTATTGGTGAGAATGAATTTATCTCTGGGATAGCGGGAGGCCAGGCATTCGCCGATGGCAAGCTCGCTCTTCCCGCCCAGGTAACCGTGGGCGGTATCGAAGTAGTTAAAGCCCTTCTCCAGGAACATGTCCACCATCTGCTTGGTTTGGGGAATGTCCACCTCCTCGCCAATCATGGGCAGGCGCATAAAGCCAAAGCCAAAGTTTTTGTGAATGCAGTCAAAATAGGGATTCGGCATGATTTTCTCCTTTCTCTCCCGGCAATGCCTGCTAGGCAGGAATTTTCCGGAACCCGTGCGGACTTTTTTCCTGCTTATCATACCATAAAAAAGTCGGGAGCGCAATGGACTTCTTCTTTCCGCAATGGAAGTATCTGCCCGGATTCCGGGCCGGACAAAGGAAAACAGGGGAATTCTACTGCCCTTATGGGAATTCTACCAGCAGTAGAGTCCCCATAACCTGCTGTAATTGGATTTTTCTCCCCGGGAAGCCTTTACTTTTCTCTCCAAACGTATTAAAATTACATTGTTACTTATCATTGGAGGGATTACCATGTCATTTGCGGTTTATACCGACGGCTGTTCCAATCTTCCGGGCCGTCTGCTGAGGTCGCTGGATATCAAGGTGCTGCCGTGCAGCTATGTCCTGGATGGGGAGCCGGGTGTTTTCACAGGGGACATCGATGCCTTCGATACCCACGGCTATTACGAAAAGCTTCGCCACGGCTCTGTCATCAAAACCAGCCTGTTAAATACCCAGCTGTTTCTCAATCGTTTCCGTCCGGAGCTGGAAAAAGGTCTGGACGTAATCTATGTGGGCATGTCCTCAGGCATCAGCGGCACCATCCAGTCTGCCTGGCTGGCATCGGTGGAGCTGAAGGAGGAATTCCCGGACAGAACGGTCAGAATCATCGACTCCCTGGGCGCCGGCTTTGGCACGGGGCTGCTGGCCTGCCGGGCTGCGGATCTTCGCAATGTGGGAATTGACACCAAGGACGCGGCGGACATTCTGGACAAGGAAGTCATGGGTCTGCTGCAATACTTCACGGTGGATGACCTGAATTTCTTAAAGCGCACAGGCCGGGTCAGTGGGGCCACCGCTGCCATCGGTACCATGCTGAACATCAAGCCCATGCTTTGGGGCGACGCCACGGGGCACATTGTGGCCTGCGGAAAGTACCGTGGACGGAAGAAGGCGGTGGATGCCATTGTGGAGAAGTACCGCACCCGAGCACTCCATCCGGAAAACCAGCGGGTTGCCATCACCCACGGAGACTGTCCCGAGGAGGCGGAGACCCTTGCCCGGCGGATTAACGAAATCTGCCCGCCTAAGGAGCTGATTGTCTGCCCCCATGAGCCTTTCACCGGCGCCCATGTGGGTCCGGGAATGCTGGCTCTGTTCTTCTTCGGAGAGAGCCGGTAAGAATCAAAAAGGAAGCGAGTGTTCTTTAGCAGCGTAAGGCTGCCGGAACACTCGCTTTTTTGATCGTTCAGGCGGGGTACTGGGAAACAGGCTTCATGTCCAATTCCACAGGCGTGTACTTTGCCTGAACTGCCTCATACATTTCCCGGGAAACAGGCTCCATGGAGATATCCTGTCCGCTATAGTCGCTGCTTTGGAACCAGGGGTTCTCCGAATCCAGATCCTTGTCATAGCGCAGATAGTCCGTGAGAACAGCCTTCCCGTCTTCCAGCCGGAAATAGAGGAGCGTCTGGTTCCCATCCGGATAGGTACGGGTGGAGGCAATGATGTTTCCATCACAGATGCGCAGATTGTCGCCGCAGACCAGCAGCCTGACCTGACCCCCTGTTACGCCAAAGACACCATTCCAGTCGCCATTGCGCAGGGATAGCTCCTTCTGCCCGTCCCCATCCAGGTCCTTGAGGCAGTAAGACCAGTCGCCCCATTTTGTTTCGGCACGGATCAATTCGCTGTAATCCCTGTATACAGGCTTCGCCATCCCAATGCCGCTGGGGGAATCGTCCGCCAGGGGAAATTCGGAGATGGGCAGCAGGGTCAAGGGTTTGCGGGGGTGGGAAGCGATGATCTCTTCAAACCGGGCCTGGGAAATGGGAGTGCTCCGGGAGGCAAATTCGTCTTCGTACTGCCACCAGGGCTTGTCCGGATTTGCTGGGTCATAATATACCAGTTCCGTCCAGACGAGCTTGCCGCCCTCCGGTGTGGCAAAGTGATAGGCTTCCAACCCATCCAAAGTTTTATAGACGAAGGCAAGACATCCATCCTGGCACAGGTACATACAGGTTGGTCCTGCGTAATTGCCGATGATGATTTCCTCATAACTGTTCATACCGCTGTATAGAATCCGCTGCATGATCATGTGCATGGTACCATTATCCACTGTGGTATACGCTGCCTTGAGGTAACCGTCCTTGCCTACCAGCAAATCATCCACCCCATTTTCGTCAATGTCCATCAGAGCAAAGCCCAGCAGGTCAGGATTGACGCAAACTTCCTTTTGAAATTTGATCCGGTCACCATAGCCTTTTTCCTGATAGGAACGCAGCTTCTTTTCGTATTCTTCTGCCCGTTCCTGATCGGCTGCCTCCCTGCGTTCCTCCACAGCTTCCAGGTCCGCTTCTGCCACACGCTGAGGCGCTATGGTAAAGTCGAAGACCTCGGCAAAGGCTTCCAGCTCTTCCTTTTCCATGGGAGGCTCGTCCTCCTTCCCGGAGTAGGAGAACGTAAAGATATAGGGGCCCCGGTCAACCATCAGGAAAGTATTCACCCGAACGGGGGTTTGGTCAATTACCATCAGCACATCCTCACCCTGGGAGGTGGTATAGGTCCATTCCTGGTAGCTGCCCATAGGCCCGACGTCTCCATACAGATCGCTGAACGCATCCTTCCGGCTGCAATCGTAGCGGACGAGCCTGGTCTGGGGATGTGCTTCTCCGGTGAGGGTGATGTCTCCCTCCAGGGTAAAGGAGCCATTGGCATAATAGCGAATGCTCCAGTCCGTTTCTACCTGGGCGACTGGTCGGAAGAAGCCGGAAATTTGCAGCGCTTCACAGGCGGCTTCCACGTCCGGGTCAACGTACATTTTCCCCAGCAGCTCCAGACCGTATTTGGCGCAGATTTCATCTACCTTGTCCTTCATCTCCCGGGAGTACAGGTTATAGGCATAGTAGTCATCCCCGAAATCCTCAGAGAAGGCCTCCTCAGAGTGGTAGATTGCTTCATCCGTATCATAGGCCTGCCGCCATTCGTACCACTCTTTCGATGCCTGATAGCCCGGCGTGCCCTTCACACCCTGCACGGACAGCAGGGTGCGGATCTGGGAGCTGCCGTCGTAGTATTCCTGAACCCTTTCTCCAAAGCTCATATCCTTTATGGACAGCACATAGGCCACGGTACAGCCCACCAGCAGGAGAGCCAATATAATGACCGCGGCAATGAGCCATGCTTTCCGCAGAGAGAGCCGTTTCGTTTTCTGCTTACCCTGGCGAAATTCCGCTGCCCCCACCACATAGGCATCCTTTACACTGCCCAGGGCGGTCAATAAATCCATGGCATTCATAGATATCCCTCCTCGCTGAGCGTTTTCCGAAGCCTGCCCCGAAGCCGATGGAGCATAGACGTGACCTTGCTCTGGGTAAAGCCGGAAACCTCCGAGATGGTTTGGATGGAATCCAGATACCAGTACCGGCACAGAAATACATTCCGCTCCGTTTCCGACAGAGAGGAGAGAAACGTATTCAGAATCCGTGCCAGCTCCTTCCGGGATAGCTCTGCCTCTACGCTGCATGTCCCAACGCAGTCCTCCAGCTCCTCCAGGGCCAGGATGATTTCTCCGCCGCCCCGTTTCTGGGCGCTGCGTTTGCGCCAGCGGTCAATGGAAATGTGCCGGGTCAGTTTGGAGAGAAAGGCGCTGAGAATGTTGGGACGCCGGGGCGGGATGGTTTTCCATGCCGCCAGGTATGTATCGCTGACGCTTTCCTCCGAATCCTCCCGGTTATCCAGAATATTGTAGGCAATGCTGTAGCACAGGCCGCCGTACTTTTTATCCGTTTCCGCAATGGCCTGCTCCGACCGTTCAAAGAATAATGTTATGATACCTTGATCTTCCAAGGGATCACCTCCAATGTTTCCTATTTTACTACAAGGGGCTTCACTTGTATAGGCGTAAATGGATGTGGTTTCCTTGCATGAATTTTGAAAAAATTTTTAGGAAAGGGGAGTGGGGGAAAAGTAGATTTGTTTTGGATAAAAGGTCTTGACAAATTCTTCCGGGGAGGATATAATACATAGGCATTCATGC
>CAYRDE010000018.1:0-26894 GCA_964422935.1 uncultured Oscillospiraceae bacterium
GGTTCTCCGCCACCGCGTCCTCTAAGTCCAGCATAATGCTGTCACAGCCGTAGATATAGGCATCCTTAATGAGGCCCGGCTTCTGGGCGTTCATAAACATCATGGTTCTGCGCAGGCGGAACCGTTCGGGCTTTGGTCTGACAATCATCTTACCTTACCTCCCCAGGGAATGTTTTTTGCGGAAGCGTCGCAGCTGCGGTAGACGGCGCATTCCACCCGGGCCTTCAGGGTGCAGTCCAGAGCGCCCTTGTCCACCACGGTGACGCTGGCGTTGTGGACGTCCAGCCGCTCCAGGGTTTCCAGAACCGTGGCCTTGATCTGTCTGCCGTACTGGTTCATCACAGTGCTGCTCAGGTCCAGGGTGATGCCCTCTCCCGGCTCTACGGTGACCAGGGCGTCGCTGGATTCCAGGGTGCCCGCCGCGGCGGTTTTCAGAATCTCCATGTTTTCTTCCTGCCTTTCGTTTGTGTTTCGTTTTTGTTTGTGTCTACAATATAACAGCCTTTTCTGATAATTGCAAATATATAGAATTTATACAAAACATAGGATATTCCTTATAATGCCTGGGTTTTTCTTGACATCCATAAGACTTATGTTATACTGAATATAGGATTGATATAATTACATTTGTCACTTTAGCCCAAATTTGGGAGGCGCTTTTTTATGAACCTGAAACAGGCAAAATATGTGAAAACCATTGCCGAGTGCGGCTCTGTTACCGCCGCCGCGAAAAAGCTGTTTGTCAGTCAGCCCTCCCTGAGCCAGATGCTCCGGCAGATCGAGGAGGAGACCGGCCTGCCCATCTTTGACCGGAGTGTTTCTCCCATCCGTCTGACCTATGCGGGGGAAAAATATCTCCAGGCGGCGGAGCGGATCATCGCCGCCAACGCAGAGCTGGAAAGCCAGCTGCGGGAGATCAAACATGAGCATTCCGGTCGGCTCCGGCTGGGAATCAGCGTTACCCGGGCCATGCAGGTCATGCCTCTGGTATTGCCGGTCTTCGCAGAGCAATACCCGGGGGTCACATTGGAGCTGACGGAGGGCGGCTCTGCCACCCTGGAAACCATGCTCCAGGAGGGAAAGATCGACCTGGCCTTTGCCGCCCTGGAATCCACCAGCGTGGGACTTGCCTATGAGCTGGTGGAAAAGGAGGTTATCGGCATTCTGGCAGGCCGGGACTCTAACCTGGCGAAAAACTATGTCTCCGGCACCCCGGTACCCCTGGAAGCGGCGAAGGGAGACAGCTTTGTCAGCCTGACCCAGGGCCATTCCTCCCGGATTGTTCAGGACCGGCTGTTCCGAAGCCGGGAATTCCAGCCCCATATCCTAATGGAGACGGACTCTTTGGAGGTGGGCCGCCGGGTGGCGGTGGAGGCAGGAGCCTGCATGATTCTGCCCAACATCTATGTGGACGACTATGTGCGGCAGAAACGGGGGGAGTTCTTTCCCCTGGCGGGGTATGAAAACCACCGGCACTTCTATGCCTGCTATCGCAAGGGGGAGTTTGTTCCCCGGTACACCAGGGAATTTATTCAGATCACCACCGAGGCACTGGCAAGGGAAAGAGCGCGAAATCTGAACTACCGGGTCTGAGTCGGAGGGCCAAAAACCGAGGAAAAACATCGTCCCAGCATTGACAAGCCCACCTTCTGGTGTTATGATTGAAAAAAATCTGCTATGAGTGCCTCCCGGGTCCTGTGGGGTTGGGGAGGAGAATAGGGAATCGGGTGAGAATCCCGAACGGTACCGCCACTGTAAGCACGGAGGCCCTCCACCGGGCGAAAGCCAGCCATTGGATGATTCCGAGAAGGCGGCGGGGAGGCCTATGAGGTGTAAGTCAGGATAACTGCTCAGAGCATTGCTTCACTGGACTTTGCAAGTACGGGGCTTCGGTGATGGTTGCGCGGGAAATCGGCCGCTGCGGCATTGTGCCGCAGCGGCTTTTTTGTTTGGGAGGTATCATGGAAACAGCCATTCCCCGGCTGCTCATTGCCGGGACAAACAGCGGATGCGGAAAGACCACTCTGGTCTGCGGGCTCCTGGGCGCGCTGAAGGACAGGGGGCTGGGGGTATCCTCCTTTAAATGCGGCCCGGACTATATCGACCCCATGTTCCACAGCCGGATTCTGGACACCCAGTGCCGGAACCTGGATCTGCATTTCTTTTCGGAGAATACCCTGCGGCAGCTTCTGGCCCAGGGCAGCGGCGGCTCGGAGATTGCGGTAATGGAGGGGGTCATGGGCTTCTATGACGGTGTAGGCACCACGGCAAAGGGCAGCAGCTATGAGATTGCCAGAGCTGCCGGAGCGCCGGTGGTGCTGACGGTGAATGCCCGGGGGGCATCCCATTCTCTCCTTGCCGTTTTGGAGGGCTTCGCCGGACTGTATCCGGACAGCGGTATTCGGGGGGTGATCTTCAACAACTGCTCCCCCATGCTCTATCCCGGCCTTGCCCAGGCGGTCCGCCAGCGATTTGGGGACCGGCTGCGGCCTCTGGGCTTTCTGCCGCCGATGCAGGACTGCGGCTTTGAAAGCCGCCATCTGGGTCTGGTCACTGCCGCCGAGGTGGAAAACTTAAAAGAAATCATGGACAGACTGGCAGCCCAGGTGGAGCAAACCGTGGACATTCCCGGATTGCTGAATCTGGCAGGGGAGGCGCCTCCCCTTTCCTGGGAGCCTATCGAGTTTCCCGCCCCGGGGGAAAAGGTCCGGGTGGCGGTTGCCCGGGACCGGGCCTTCTGCTTTTACTATGAGGATAACCTCCGGCTGCTGGAACAGCTGGGAGGCGAGCTGGTTCCCTTCTCCCCTCTGGAGGATGACAGCCTGCCGGAGAATATTCAGGGATTGTATCTGGGCGGCGGCTATCCGGAGCTGTATGGGAAGGCTCTGTCTGAAAACCAAACCATGCGGGAGAGCATTCGTAAGGCCCTGGAGGAAAAGCTCCCCTGTATTGCCGAATGCGGCGGATTCCTGTATTTGCAGGAAGGCCTGGATGGGGTGCCGATGGCAGGTGTTTTGAAGGGAGAGGGCTTCAACAAAGGGAAGCTCACCCGCTTTGGCTATGTTACCCTCACGGCAAAGAAGGACAACCTTTTGTGTAAGGCGGGGGAAGCCATTCCTGCCCATGAATTCCACTACTATGATGTGGACGATCCCGGAGAAGCCTTCACCGCCCGGAAGGAAAACGGGCGGCACTGGGACTGCGGCATTGCCACGGATACCCTGTACGCCGGATTTCCCCACTTCCATTTTTATGCGAAACCGGAAATGGCCCATCGTTTTTTAGAGGCCTGCCGAAAGGAGAAGAAAGACCATGTTTGAAACGGTAAAACCTATGGACATTGAAAAGCGGAGCTTCGAGATCATCACGGAGCTTCTGGGGGACACAACCCTTGACCCGGAAAATGAGCTGGTCATCAAGCGGGTGATCCATACCTCAGCGGATTTTGACTACGCCGAAAATCTGGTATTTTCCCCCCATGCGGTGGGGAAGGGCCTGGAGGCTCTGAGAGAGGGCTGCGACATCGTCACCGACACCCAGATGGCAAAGGCCGGCATCAATAAAACCGTCCTGGGCAGACTGGGCGGGCAGGTCCACTGCTTTATGTCCGACGAGGATGTGGCCAGGGAGGCCAGGGAGCGGCAGGTGACCCGGGCAACGGTCTCCATGGAGCGGGCGGCAAACCTTCCCAAGCCCTGCATCTTTGCCATCGGCAATGCTCCCACGGCGCTGATTGCCCTGAAAACCCTGATCGACGAGGGGAAGATTCAGCCCGCCCTGATTATCGGGGTGCCGGTGGGCTTTGTGAATGTGGTGGAGAGCAAGGAACTGATTTTAAAGCTGGATGTGCCCTATATTGTGGCCCGGGGCCGGAAGGGCGGCAGCAATGTAGCCGCTGCCATCTGCAACGCCCTGCTCTATCAGATTGGTCGGTAAGATGGAAGCATATGTGGTAAAGGACGGCAAGCGTCTGCGCCTGGGCTATACCACCGGCTCCTGCGCCGCAGCTGCCGCCAAGGCTGCCGCCTGGATGCTCCTGTCCGGACACCGGAAGGAAGAAATCACCCTGCTGACTCCCAAGGGAATCCGGCTGTCCCTGGCTCTGGAGGATATCAACATGGGGGAAAGCGCCGTTTCCTGCGCCATCCGCAAGGACAGCGGGGATGACCCCGACGTAACCGGAGGCACCCTGGTGTATGCCCGGGTGACCAGAGGGGAGACGCCCGGGGTGGAGATCGACGGCGGTACAGGGGTAGGCCGGGTGACCAAGCCGGGGCTGGATCAGAAGGTGGGCTGTGCCGCCATCAATTCCGTGCCCAGGCAGATGATCCGGGAGAATGTGGAGGAGGTCATGTCCCTTTTCGACTGGAAGGGAGGCCTTCGTGTGGTGATCTCCGTACCGGAGGGGGAAATGCTGGCGAAGAAAACCTTCAATCCCCGGCTGGGGATTGTGGGAGGCATTTCCATTCTGGGCACCACCGGCATTGTGGAGCCTATGAGCGAGAAGGCTCTGGTGGATACCATCCGGGTGGAGCTGACTCAGAGAAGGGAAAGCGGAGATAAGTATGTGATGCTGACCCCGGGCAACTACGGCTCGGACTTTATCCGCGCCACCCTGGGACTCCGGGAGACCCAATTCGTCCAGGTGTCCAACTTTGTCGGAGATGCTGTGGACATCTGCCGGGAGCTGGGCTTTCAGGGCGCCATGCTCATTGGACACATTGGAAAGCTGGTCAAGATTGGCGGGGGCATGATGAATACCCATTCCCGGTACGGCGACTGCCGGATGGAGATTTTAGCTGCCCAGGCCGGGGCGGAGGGACTGGCCCCGGAAAAGCTTCGGGAAATGCTCCAGTGTGTTTCCTGCGACGAGGGCCTGCGGATTTTGCAGGAGGCGGGACTCCGGGAGCAGACCATGGCCCGGCTGACGGAGCGGATACGGTTCCACCTGCAGCACCGGGCGGGAGAAAATCTGGAAATGGGCTGTGCTCTGTTTTCCAGGGAGTACGGCCTGCTGGGAAAAAGCAAGGGCAGCGACGCCCTGATACAACATATTTTGGAGGAAAAACCATGGTGCATTTTGTAGGCGCGGGCTGCGGCGCGGCGGACCTGATTACGATTCGGGGGGCGCGGCTCCTCAGGGAAGCGGATGTGGTGATCTATGCCGGCTCTCTGGTCAATCCGGAGCTGCTGCGGGACTGCAAGCCTGACTGTGAAATCCATAACAGCGCGAAAATGACACTGGAGGAGACTCACGAGGTAATCCTTCGGGCGGAGCAGGCAGGGAAGACCACTGTCCGCCTCCACACCGGAGACAGCAGCATCTACGGCGCTGTCCGGGAACAGTTTGAGAAGCTGGAGGAAGCGGGAATCGAATACGATGTGACCCCCGGCGTAAGCGCCTTCTGCGGTGCGGCGGCCTCCCTGAAAGCGGAGTTTACCCTGCCGGAGCAGTCCCAGACGGTGATTATCACCCGGATGTCCGGCAGGACTAAGGTGCCGCAGTGGCAGTCCATCCGCTCCCTGGCGGCCCACCGGGCCACCATGACCTTGTATTTAAGCACCGGCCTGACCGAGCAGCTCCAGCAGGAGCTTCTGGAGGGGGGCTACCCCGGAAGTACCCCGGCGGCAGTGGTATTCAAGGCCTCCTGGCCCGATGAAAAAATCTACCACTGCACCGTGGATACCCTCCACAAGACCGTCACAGAGAACCACCTCACCCGGACAGCCATCATCATTGTGGGAGACTGCCTGGGGGTGCTGACCACCCGGTCCCTGCTCTACGCGCCGGAGTATGAGCGGCCCTATCACGAGGCGGCAAAATGAAGGTGGGGATCTTTGCCTTCACCCGCCAAGGCTGCGCCCTTGCAAGAAGGGTGGGGGAGGCCATCCCGGAGCCGGGAGAGATAAGCTACTACACCATGGAGCGGTTCCGGGAGCCGGGCTTTCTGGCAATCCAGTCCCCGCTGACGGAATTTGTGGGGCCTCTCTTTTCCCGGAAGGATGTTCTGATCTTTGTGGGAGCCTGCGCCGTGGCGGTGCGGGCCGTCGCCCCCTGGGTCAGGAATAAGAAGGAGGACCCGGCGGTGCTGGTGCTGGATCAGGAGGGCAGGTTTGTAATTTCCCTTCTCTCCGGTCATATCGGCGGGGCCAACGACCTGGCCCGAACCCTGGGAGAGACGCTGGGAGCCACCCCGGTGGTTACCACCGCCACGGATGTGGCGGGCCGCTTCGCCGTGGACGAATGGGCCAACCGTCAGAATCTGGTCATTTCCGATATGGGGGATGCGAAGGCGGTTTCCGCCGCCATTTTAGAGGGGGATATTCCCCTGTGCTCTGACTTCCCCATCTGCGGCTCTCTGCCCCGGGGGCTGACACCTGGGCAGGCGGGACCCCTGGGAATCTACATCGGCTGGGAACGGAAGCATCCTTTTGACCGGACCCTTCAATTGATTCCAAGGCTGCTGCACCTGGGCATCGGCTGCCGCCGGGGCATCCCCCGGGAGACCATTGAAGAGGCGGTGAACCGTGTCCTTGCGGAAAACGGCATCCGCCGGGAGGCCATCCGGGACGTATCCTCCATTGACTTAAAATCGGAGGAGCCGGGGCTGCTGGCCTTCTGCGAAGATTGGGGCCTGACAGCCTGCTTTTACAGCCCCGGGGAGCTGGAGGCGGTTCCGGGAAGCTTTCCCGCTTCCTCCTTTGTGGCCTCTGTCACCGGCGTGGATAACGTCTGTCAGCGCGCAGCCATGAAAAAGTCCAAAACCTTGCTTGTACCGAAAACCGCCCGGGAGGGCGTCACCGTTTCCCTGGGAGCGGAAGATTGGGAGGTAGTATTTTGAAGCTGTATGTAGTGGGCATTGGCCCCGGTAACTATGAAAACATGACCATTCTCGCGGACCGGGTACTCCGGGAAAGCGATCTGATTGTGGGCTATCACGTCTATACGGACCTGGTTCGGGAATTTTATCCGGAGAAGGAATATCTGACCACCGGCATGACCCGGGAGGTGGACCGGTGCCGGATGGCTCTGGAGGAGGCGGAGAAGGGTAAAACCGTGGCTCTGGTCTGCTCCGGAGACAGCGGCATTTACGGCATGGCCTCCCTGGTCTACGAGCTGCGGGGAGAGAAGCAGACGCCGGAAATCCAGGTGATCCCCGGACTTACGGCGGCCTGCAGCGGCGGCGCTCTGCTGGGAGCGCCTCTGACCCATGACTTTGCGGTGATCAGCCTCAGCGACCGGCTGACCCCCTGGGAGAAAATCGAGGCAAGGCTGTCTGCCGCTGCCCAGGCGGATCTGTCCATGGTGCTTTATAACCCCAAGAGCAAGGGTCGTCCGGACCATTTAAAGCGGGCCTGTGACATCCTTCTGAAAACACTGCCCGGGGACCGCCCCTGCGGCGTGGGCAGAAATATCGGTCGGGCGGGAGAGAGCTATGATCTGATGACACTGGCGCAGCTGCGGGACTATGACGCGGACATGTTCTCCACGGTGTTCATCGGCAACGCCCAGACATTGGTTTTGGGTGACAAGCTGGTGACGCCCAGAGGATATCGTTATGAATGAAGTATGCGTTTTTGCGGGAACCACCGAGGGCCGGAGGCTGACGGAGCTGCTGTGCGCCCAGGGCATTCCCGTCTATGGCTGCGTGGCTACCGAGTACGGCGGCGCTCTCCTGGAAGAGAGGGAAAACCTGACCATCTCTGCCCGGCGGATGGAGGAAGGGGAGATGGAGAAGCTTATGGGTTCCCGACGCTTTTCCTATGTGGTGGACGCCACCCATCCCTATGCCCCCATTGTCACGGAGAATATCCGGACAGCCTGTGAGAAAACCAATACGCCTTACCTCCGGCTGCTGCGGGAGGGGGACAGCATCCCGGGGGACGCCCTGTTTGCCCGGACCACGGCGGAGGCCGTGGAGCTTCTGAAGGCTCTGCCGGGGAATATCCTTCTGACCACAGGCAGCAAGGAGCTTGCCGCCTATGCTGCCCTGCCGGATTTCGGGGATCGGGTCTATGCCCGGGTGCTGCCTATGGAAAGCTCCCTGATGTCCTGCCGGGACAGCGGCCTGATGCCCTCTCATATTTTCGCTATTCAGGGGCCCTTCTCCCTGGAAATGAATCTTGCCATGCTGAAAAGCGTGAAGGCCCAAATCCTGGTTACCAAGGACTCCGGCCCCACCGGAGGCTTTCCGGAGAAGGCGGAGGCCGCCCGGCTTGCCGGTGCCAGGCTTCTGGTGATAGGCCGACCTCCTCAGGTGGAGGGCATGTCCTTTGATGAGATGGCCCAATTCCTCTCGGAAGAGCTGGGCTTCTCCCTCCAAAGAGAGAACGCCATTGCAGGTATCGGGCCGGGAGACAGGGAATACCGAGCCGCTTCCGCCGAAAAAGCCATTCGAGAGGTGACCATTGTGGGCATCGGCCCGGGGAACCGGGAAAACCGAACTGCCGCCGCCGAAAAAGCCATTGTCCAGGCGGAATGCCTCATTGGGGCAAAGCGGATGCTGGAAGCCGCCGCTCTGCCGGGACAGAAAAGGGTGGAGGCCATTGCCCCGGAGGCAATCCGAAAGGCACTGGAAGAAAACGCTGCCTGCCGCCGGTTCGCGGTGGTGATGTCCGGGGACGTGGGCTTTTTCAGCGGAACCAAAAAGCTGCTGCCGTTGCTGGAGGGCTATCAGGTGCATCTGATCCCGGGGCTTTCCTCCCTGGTCGCCTTATGTGCCCGGTTGGGAACCGGCTATGAGGATGTGACCTGCCTGAGCCTCCATGGTCGCCAGGGGGATATTGTGGAGGCCCTGCGCCGCAATGACCGGGTGTTTGTGCTGGTAGGCGGCAAGGATGGCGTAAAGAACCTCTGTATCCAGCTTGTCCAGGGCAATCTGGGCATGGCCCGGGTCTCCGTGGGTGAACGGCTGGGCTATGATGACGAAAAGATCACCACCGGTACCGCGGAGGAGCTGGCAGAGGGAAGCTTTGACAGCCTTAGCGCCGTCCTGGTGGAATATGACATGGGGGCCGTGGTGACCCATGGCCTTTCTGATGACTTGTTTCTCCGGGGCACCCACGGGGATGGCTCCCCGGTGCCCATGACCAAGCGGGAAATCCGGGCGGCGGCCCTGTCCCTGCTGGAGCTGAGCCGGAAGTCCATCTGCTGGGATATCGGGGCGGGAACCGGATCTGTATCGGTGGAAATGGCTTTGCAGGCAGACCGGGGCCAGGTCTGGGCGGTGGAGCGGAAGGATGACGCCCTGCCCCTGCTGGAGGAAAACAGGAAGCGCTTCCATGTATCCAATCTGCAAATCGTTCCCGGTGCCGCGCCTCAGGCCTTGCAGGACCTGCCCGCTCCTACCCATGTGTTCATCGGCGGAAGCAGCGGCAATCTGCGGGAGATTCTGGAGACGGTGTTCTGGAAGAACCCCCGGGCCCGGGTGGTGGCCTCTGCCATTGCCCTGGAAACCGTGGCGGAGCTGACGGCCTGTCAGACGGAATTACCGCTGACGGAAACCCAGGTGTTGTGTCTCAGCGCTGCCAGGGGCCGGAAGGCCGGGGCCTATCATCTGATGACGGGCCAGAACCCGGTATATCTGTTTTTATTCCAAGGATAGGAGAGAGCGTATGAAATGGAGAGGGGCAGCGCTGCTGCTGGGCTTTTTGCTGGACTGCATTCTGGGAGACCCCAAAGGCATTCCCCATCCGATTGTGGGAATGGGGAAGCTGATCTCCCTGCTGGAGAAGGCCTTTCGCCGGATCTTCCCGAAAACAAAATGGGGAGAGAGAGTCGCCGGAGGGCTGCTGTGGGTGTGCCTGGTGCTGTGTGCCGGAGGCCTTCCCCTGGGAATTCTGATATTGTGCCGCCGGGTCAGCCCCTGGCTGGCTCTGGCAGCGGAGAGCCTGATGTGCTGGCAGATTCTGGCTGCCAAATCTCTGAAAACGGAAACCATGAAGGTCTACACGGCCCTGGGCACCGGCAGTCTGGAAGCCTCCCGGCAGGCGGTGTCCATGATCGTGGGCCGGGATACGAAGGCCCTGGACGAAAGGGCTGTGGCCCGGGCGGCGGTGGAGACCGTGGCGGAGAATACCTCCGACGGGGTTATTGCCCCCATGTTTTATTTCGCTCTGGGAGGCGCGCCCCTGGCCTTTGCCTATAAGGCAGTGAATACCATGGACTCCATGCTGGGCTATGTGGAGATGCCCTATCGGAATATTGGCCTGGTGCCTGCCAGAATGGACGATCTGTTTAACCTGCTGCCCGCCCGGCTGTCGGCACTGCTGATGCTTTTGTCGGGGGCCATCGGGGGCCAGAATGTGAAAAACGGCTGGAAAATCTTCCGCCGGGACCGGTACTGCCACGCAAGCCCCAATTCCGCCCAGACGGAATCGGTGTGCGCGGGCCTTTTGGGTCTGCGTCTGGCGGGGGATGCCTGCTACCACGGGGTTCTCCACAAAAAGCCCTTTATCGGGGACGCCCTCCGGGAGATCGAGAGGGAGGACATTCCCCGGGCCTGCCGCCTGATGTATCTGACCACCATATTGATGCTCGTTCTCAGCCTGGGAACGCTGCTTTCCCTGTGAGGTGCTTATGCTGTACGGAACCCAGAACCCCCATGGAGGGGATGTTTATACCCGGCCTATAGAGCTGGATTTTTCTGCCAATATTAATCCCCTGGGCACCCCGGAGGGGGTTTTCCAGGCGGTGCGGGAGAGCCTGAAAGATCTTTCCCACTATCCGGACCCCTATTGCCGGGATCTGACGGAGGCCATTTGCCGCCACGAGGGGGTACCTCAGCACTATGTGCTCTGCGGCAACGGGGCGGCGGAGCTGATTTTTGCCTTCTGCTTTGCCCTGAAACCGAAAAAGGCCCTGGTGCCTGCCCCCACCTTCTGTGAATATGAAAACGGACTGACGGCGGTGGGCTGTCAGGTGGAGCATTTTTATTTGAAGGAATCCCGGGACTTTGCCCTGGGAGAGGATTTCCTTGCCTGCCTGAGGGAAACCGACGCGGAGGTTCTGATGCTCTGCAACCCCAACAATCCCACGGGCCTGGTGATAGCCCCGGACCTGATGGAAAAAATTTGCGAAACCTGCCAGGAAAGGGGCATCCGCCTGTTTCTGGACAGCTGCTTCCTGGACCTGACGGAGGGCGGGGAGACGGATCCCATGACGGGAAAGCTGGAAACGTATCGTAACCTTCTGATTTTGAAGGCCTTTACCAAAAGCTACGGCATGGCGGGCCTGCGGCTGGGGTACTGCCTCAGCGCCGACCAGGCCCTGCTTACCGCCATGAGCAGCCAGACCCAGCCCTGGAATGTGTCCATCCCGGCCCAGCGGGCCGGTGTGGCGGCGCTCCGGGAAAAGGCCTTTCTGGAGAGGGCCTGTAAAATCATCCACACCCAGAGACCGGTGCTGCTGGCGGCTCTGACAAGGCTGGGGTTCCGGGTGATTCCATCCAGAACCAACTATATTCTTTTCCACAGTGAGCGGGAGCTTGCGGCTCCTCTGCTGGAAAAGGGAATTCAGATTCGTTCCTGTGACAACTATCCGGGGCTGAGTCAGGGCTGGTATCGGATTGCCGTGAAGGGGCCAGAGGAAAATGAAAAACTGATTCATGCTATGGAGGAAATTGTCTATGGCTAAAAATATTATGATCCAGGGCACCATGTCCAACGCCGGAAAGAGCCTGCTGGCGGCGGGCCTTTGCCGGGTTCTCCGGCAGGATGGCTTCCGGGTGGCCCCCTTCAAAAGCCAGAATATGGCCCTGAATTCCTTTATCACCGCCGACGGCGGGGAGATGGGCCGGGCCCAGGTGGTTCAGGCGGAGGCCGCCGGATTAAAACCGGATGTGCGGATGAATCCTGTCCTGCTGAAGCCCACCACCGACGTGGGCAGCCAGGTCATCGTCATGGGCAGAGTCCAGGGCAATATGAAGGCCATGGAGTATTACCGGCGGAAGCAGGAATACCTGCCTGCAATCCTGGACGCCTACAACTCCCTGGCAGCAGAAAACGACATCATCGTCATCGAGGGGGCGGGAAGCCCTGCGGAAATTAACCTGAAACAGGATGACATTGTGAACATGGGTCTGGCAAAGCTGGTGGATGCCCCGGTGCTTCTGGTGGGGGACATTGACCGGGGAGGTGTCTTCGCCCAGCTCTACGGTACCGTTGCCCTGCTGGAGCCGGAGGAGCGGGCCAGGGTCAAGGGAACTGTAGTCAACAAATTCCGGGGAGACCCTGTCATCCTGGAGCCGGGCCTGCAGATGCTGGAGAAACTCTGCGGTATTCCCGTGGCAGGGGTCGTGCCCTATCTCCATGTGGACATCGACGATGAGGACAGCCTGAGCACCCGCTTTGACCGGCCCCAACAGGCCAAGGCCATTGACATCGGGGTGATCCGCCTGCCCAGAATTTCCAACTTCACCGACATGGCCCCGCTGGAGCGGCAGGAAAATGTATCCCTGCGCTACATCGACCGGCCCTCTCAGCTGGGAAAGCCGGATATGATTATCTTGCCCGGGACGAAGAGCACCATTGAGGACCTTCTGTGGCTGCGGCAGAGCGGACTGGAAGCCGCTATTTTGAAGGAAGCCGCCAAGGGTACGATGATCTTCGGCATCTGCGGCGGCTATCAGATGCTGGGCCGCTTCGTCCGGGACCCGGAGGGGGTAGAAGCCGCCGGGGTAAAGGAGATTGCGGGCATGGGCCTGCTGCCCATGGATACGGTCTTCCTGGGAGAGAAGGTACAGACCCAGAAAACCGGGGTGTTCGGCCCTGTGGCTGGTCCCCTGTCCGGCCTGTCCGGCAAAGCCTATGAGGGCTATGAAATCCACATGGGTCGGGGAGAGGAAGGCCTTCCTCCCATCCAAAACCGGGGGAATGTATACGGCTCCTATCTCCACGGTATTTTTGACGGCCCGGGAATCGCCGACGCGGTACTGGAGGGGCTGTGCGCGAAAAAGGGAATTTCGCCCTCCATTTTACAGTCCTTCGACCCGGAAAGCTATAAGCAGCGTCAGTATGATCTTCTGGCAGAGGGCGTCCGCCGGGGACTGAATATGGACTACATTTATAAGATCATCAACAGGGAGATGTAGTGTGATAAATCACACTACATGATAAAAAACGGCGTGCCGCTGGTCGCTTCAGCGGCAACCGCGGCACATGCCGAAGAATCTCCATTCCGCCGCATATGGAGGTTTTCCCTGTCACCTGTGCTTGCGGTATGCGGCAGAATGGAGATTAAAATGAGAAAAGGAATACTGTATGGGATTGGCGTAGGCCCCGGAGACCCGGAGCTGATGACCTTGAAGGCGGTGAATACCATCCTCCGCTGCGATCTCATCGCCGTGCCCCATGAGAATAAGGATAAGTGTATGGCCCTTCGGATTGCCCTGGGGGCGGTGCCGGAGCTGGAGAACAGGGAGATTCTGGAAATCCACATGCCCATGACCAAGGACCCGGAGGCTTTGGAGAGCGCCTACGAGGCGGGGGCGGAAGTCCTGTGCCGCTGCCTTCGGGAAGGGAAAACCCTGGGCTTTCTCACCATCGGCGACCCCACGGTATATGCTACCTATATGTATCTTCATCAGAAGGTGCTCGCGGCGGGCTTTGAGGCGAAAATCATTCCCGGGGTACCCTCCTTCTGCGCGGCGGCGGCGGCAATCAATGAGCCCCTGTGCCTGGGAGAGGAGCAGCTCCATGTGATTCCCGGCAGCTATGGCCCGGAGGAGGCTCTGGCGTATCCCGGGGTAAAGGTGATTATGAAGGGCGTCACTCCCGGACTGCGTTCCGCCCTGATACAGAAGAAGGCAAAGGTATCCATGGTGGAAAAATGCGGACTTCCTGAAGAAAAGATCTATCGGGGCCTGGAAAACCTGCCCGAGGACAAGGGGTATTTCCGGCTGATGATTGTCCGGGATGGGGACTGCTGACCCGGCGATATTCCTGAGATGAAAAAACACCGACACTTTTTGTGCCGGTGTTTTTTGCGGATAAGCGGATAAGTTATGCAGCGATTAGCGGGAATATCGCCAGCTGTTGTAAATACTGATGCCCACGATTAAAACCATCAGGCAGATAAAGAGCTTCTCCACCGCCCGGTTGTCCATCTTTTTATTGAAGCTTCGGCCGATGATGCCGCCGCCGATGCCACCGGCAGTCATCAATAGCAGTACGGGCCAGCGGAAGGGGGGAACGGTGTGGGTCAGCAGGGTCACCAGAAGGCTGGCAAGCTGGCTGAAGAAAATCACATACAGGCTGTTGGCAGCGGCGGTTTTGGTATCCATGCTGAAGAAGTAATAGAACACCACCAGGTTGATGGGGCCGCCGCCGATGCCCAGAAAGCTGGACATAATGCCCAGGACCACGCCAATGGCGGCGCACACCCCGGCATTGTGAAGGGTGTGGGTTTTGATGCGGGACTTGTTGAGGGTATAGATCAGGGTAGCGCCGGTGACCAGGGCCAGACAGACGGCCTGGACGGAGCCAACCATGTTCTGATTTCTAAAGATAGCCTTGACTATGGAGAAAAGCTGCTTTCCCAGGATACCGCCCAAGGCGGCACCAATCGCCAAAGGGGTACCGGTAGCCATAGATACCCGCCGTTCTCCGGCAAGCAGAGACCTGCCCACAGAATAGCAGCTCATGGCGAGCACGGTACACCCGGAGAGAAAGCTGATGGTGGTGACGGTTTCCAGATGTAGCATATCCAGGACCGGTTTAATGACCACGCCGCCGCCGATGCCGCAAATGGCCCCGGCGATACTGGCGAGTAAGCTTACCAGAAAAAAGATCAACATATCCATAGTGTTTATACTCCGTACATTTCCAGATTCTTGCAGATAGCCAGACAGGCAGCGCCCCGGGCGCCGCTGTAGTCATCCGGCTCAATAAAAATATATTCCGTATCCATATGAATCACATTACACAGATGCCCCCGGACAATCTCCAGCAGCTGATCCCGGTTTTTCTTCGGACCAAAGAGAGCACTGTCGATAAACAGAACCTGGGGACAGGAGAAGTTAATGAGATTGGCAATGGCAATGCCCATGCGGAAGATGGCGTTTTCCAGGATTTTCCGGACCTGGGGATCTCCGGCGGTCTGGGCAATCAGAACCTTTCCCATCTCCAGGCGGGCTTCCCCGCCGCAGATATCCCGCAGAATGGACGCCCCTCCCGTCTTCATGGCCTGGCGGCAGGCCTTTAAAATGGCGGTATCGCTGGCATAGGTTTCCAGGCAGCCCCGGTTTCCGCAGACACACAGGGGGCCCTTTGGGTCCAGAATCATGTGACCGATTTCTCCTGCTCCCACCACGGAGCCAAAGGAACCCCGACTTTCCATAAATAGGGGGCAGGCGATGCCCTGGGAGATATAGAGGTAGCCGAAGCTTCGGATGTCCCGAAGCCGTTCCCGCTGGGTCAGATAGGCGCCATAGCCCCGGCTGCAGGCGTCGTTGTCCACACGGATGGGACCGGTATAGCCGGTGAGCCGAGCCACATCCCGGCGGATGGCACGGTTATTCCATCCGCACCGGGGCCAGCGGACCAGCGTACCCGTCTGGCTGTTGATGAGGCCAGGCAGGCAGAAGCCGATGCCCGTGACCTGTTCCAGGGGAATGCCGCAGTCTTTTAAAGCATGGAGAAGCATCGTGCAGCTGCGGTCCATACATTCGTCGTAATCCGGGCATAGGGTGAGGTCCTGCCGGGAACTGAGGACATTGCCCCGGAAGTCCATAACACAGACGGTCCGGCGGTGGTCGTGCATTTCCACGCCCACAAAGTGTTGGGAGGCAGCCACCACATCCACCAGCCGGGCTCTGCGGCCCACATATTGGGTGGATTCCTGGGATACCTCCTCCACCAAACCGGGCTGAATCATGGCGTTAACATTGGTGGTGATGGTGGGAAGGGCCAGCGCAAGCTGCTCGGCAATGTCTGCCCGCTTGATGGGGCCCTGGTGATAGATGAGCTGAAAAATCTCCGACTGAGCAGAGGGACGGATTCGTGTCTGACCACGAAACTGGGGATACGGCATCCAAAACACCCCTTTCCTTTTCGGGAGGCGGGATTACCGGACTGGGTACCCGCCTGCAAATACAGCGTTTACCTGGCTATTTTCCTTTGGCACAATCAGAACTGCGCCCCGGGCGTAGTTGTATGTTTCTCCGTTTTCAAATAATAGGGCATTCTAAGATTTCTTTATTTTGTTATCTAAATAAAACAATATATCCGGAAAGTCTGTTTGACAAGCGGTAATTTTAGCAGAACTTTCGGGGTACAAATTGTGCATAAGCTACAAATTTCTCCCCGAACAGAAAAGAACGCCCGGTTCCCCGATCTGTGAGACAGGCGCCCCGTCCAGGCTTAGAGACAGCTTAGAGGCAGTGCTGGTAGGATAAAAGGAAAACCTGGAAAAGGGGGTGCTGCCGTCATGGGAAAAAGACTGTCTTCCGCAAAATATCAAGTCACTGCCTGGGCCTTTTTGCTGCCCAATCTGGCAGGCGTGCTGATTTTCACCCTGATCCCCATGGCCCGGGTGCTGGTTGGCTCTTTCCAGAACGCCATAGCCGGGAAATGGGTAGGACTTCAAAGCTATATGGCAGTGCTTAACAACGCCGCCTTCCAAAAGGCGCTGCAAAATACCGGGCGGTTTACGGCGGTGTGCGTGCCGATGCTGGTAGGGCTGAGCCTGGTCCTTTCCGCGCTGCTGCACAGTATGTACCGCAAGAGCAGTCTGTTTGAAGGGGCCTTCCTCATGCCCATGGCAGTGCCCGCGGCGTCGGTGGTGCTGGTGTGGAAGGTCTTCTTCCATAGTAACGGCCTGATCAACGCCGCCATCGAGAGCCTTGGAGGGACAGGCGTGGATTGGATGGGCTCCGGGGCGGCCTTCTGGATGCTGGTTATCAGCTATCTCTGGAAAAATCTGGGATATACCATGGTGCTCTGGACGGCTGGCCTGGACGGCATTCCCGAAAACATCTATGAAGCCGCCCGGGTGGACGGGGCCACAGGGCTGCAAACCTTTCTCTATGTAACCCTGCCGAACCTCCGGGGCACCGCCTACACCATCCTGGTGCTGTCTCTTCTCAATACCTTTAAGGTCTTCCGGGAGGCCTGGCTGGCGGCAGGGGACTACCCCCAGGAGAGCATGTATCTGCTCCAGCATCTTTACAACAACTGGTTCCGGTCACTGGATTACGACAAGATTGCCGCCGCCTCTGTAATGACCTCGGCAGTGGTGTTTCTGCTCATCGGGCTGCTTCGCCGGGCCTGGGACAAGGAGGAATCCCTATGAAGAAAATTACAAAGGGCCTGACCCTGGCCCTGCTGCTGGGTCTGGCCCTGCTCATCTGCTACCCCATTTGGTTCGGCATCACCGGGGCTTTTTCCTCGCAATGGGAGCTGGAAGAAAATTTAAGACCCGTTTTTTATCAGACCGAGGATATGGCGAAGTGGACGCTGCTGCCCCGGGCGCCTACGCTGGAATCTCTGGTGGAGGTGCTGCTGGACAGTCCCGGCTTCTTTCCCATGTTCTGGAATTCCGTAGCAATCGCCCTGGGGATCCTGGGGGGACAGCTTTTGGTGACGGTGCCTGCCGCCTGGGCCCTGGCCCGTCTGCCTCTGTTTGGGAAAAAGCATATTCTGACCCTTTATATTCTGTTGATGCTCATGCCCTTTCAGGTTCTTATGTTTCCCCAATACCTGGTGCTTTCGGATCTGAAGCTTCTGGATACCCTTTGGGCAGTGATCCTGCCCAGCGTATTTTCCACCTTCCCGGTGTTTCTCCTCCATCGGTTTTTCCTTGCCATCCCCCAGGAAATCCTGGAAGCAGCCAGGCTGGACGGGGCGGGAGAGGGGCGGATCTTCCTGCAAATCGGCCTGCCTCTGGGTGCGCCGGGAATTCTGGCGGGGGGAATCCTCTCCTTCCTGGAGGCCTGGAACATGATTGAGCAGCCAATGACCTATATTAAAACCAAGGCCCTGTGGCCTCTGGCCCTGTTCCTACCGGATATCGGCCTGGAGGACATGGGCATGGGCTTTGCCGCTGCATGGATCATGCTGATTCCGGCGGCGTTACTGTTCCTCCTGTGTCAGGAGGATCTGAAAAAGGGCATCGCCTTGTCGGGAGGAAAAGACTGATATGGATTATAAGGAAAGCAAAAAGAGAATCTGGAAGGCCATTGGTCTGTTCTTTGCCGGGATGGTGGTGTTCACCCTCCTGTCCCGGGCGGTCTACCAGCATGGCACCGCTGTGGTGGCTGTGGAAAAGCCCTCCGGCGGGGTCATTGCCCACACCGTGGAGGTTACGGGAAAGATCACCGAAAACCAGGAGCTGGCGGTGAACACCCATCCCGGCCTGCGAATCTCCGGAGTCATGGTGAACGAGGGGCAGCAGGTGGCCCAGGGGGAGGTTTTGTTCACTCTGGATTTGGACTACCTGGAATCGGAAATTTTGAATCAGAAGCAGGAGATGGAAAAGCTGAGGCTTTCCATCCAGGACGGTTGGAGCCAGAATTCCGCCACCCAGCAGCGCCGGGCCAATGCCCAGGCTCAGGCGGAGGAGAATTACAACAGCGCCGTATCCCAGGCGGAGACGACCCTGGAGCGGGCGGCCCGAAACCTGGACCGTGCCGAGGCTGCCCTGGAAGACTACTATAACGGCACAGAGAACCGGGAAGCGGAGGAGGCTGCCCTGAGGGAGGCCTGCCAGAGGGCGGAGAACAGCGTATATGCCGCCACGGCAGCATTGGATACCCTCCGGCAGGAAAGGGAAGGGGCAGTGCTGAACGCCCTTTCCGAGGCTCAGGCCGCTCAGGAGGAACCGCTGACCCAGGAGCAGCAGGATGCCATTACGGCAGAGGTGGAGCAAGAATATGTCCAGGCCATTGGGGACGCAGAGCAGGCTCTGGAAGAAGCCAACCAGGCAAAAGCCCAGGCGACTGCGGACCTGGAAGCCTTCCTGGCAGCGCCTCCCGCGGATACCGTATCAGAGGAAACCCTCCTTCAAAATCTGGAAGCGGCGGAGGAAGCCTATGAGGATGCGCTGACCGCTCTGGACAACGCGGAGACCACCTATGGTCGGGCCATCCAATCCGCCGCTCTCCCGGAAGCTACCAGCCATTCCCCCCAGATCAGCCAGATTTCCTATGATCAGATGGAGCTGACCCTAAGGACTCTGGAAGCCTTGCAGGAGGCCGGGGGCGAGATCACCGCCCCGGTGGATGGGGTGGTCACCGAGTGCGCCATCCGCACCGGCGGCAAAACCAGCGATACCGCCGCTCTGCTTTTGGCGGACCTGAGCAAGGGCACCCGGTTTTCCGGCTCCGTGACGGAGGAACAGAGTCAGTACATCGCCGTGGGAGACACGGTAACCTTAAAGGCTTTGAGCAGCAACAAGGAATACCGGGACCTCACCGTCGCCACATTGTCTCCTCAGGAGGGCAGCGAGGGAGGCTATCAGGTGACGGTGCAGATGACAGGGAACGGGCTTCCTCTGGGAGCGGGGGCCAGACTGCGGGCCGTCCGGAAATCCGGGAGCTATCGCTGCTGTGTGCCCCTGTCCGCCCTTCATGTGGACGCCCAGAACCGGCCCTATGTTCTGGTGGCGGAGGAGGTGAACACGGTTCTCGGTACGGAGGTCCAGGCGAGAGCCGTGTCCGTCACGGTGCTGGAGAAAAACGGAATCTCCGCTGCCCTGGAAGAGGGGGATCTCCACTCTGACCAGCAGATCATTGTAAGCAGCGACCGCCCGGTGGAGGGCGGAAGCCGGGTACGGGTAGCGTGATATGAAAAGAAGGCTGAAAAGACTGGCGCTGCTGGCCCTGGGGACCCTGCTCTATGGCTGGGCGATTCTCTGCTGCCAAAGGGCAGGGGAGCAGATGGGGATTACCTGCCTGAACCTGAGCCGGGAAATCGATGCCGGGAGTGTGGCGGAGATCACTACCCGGGAGGCGGAGCAAGAAAGCCCCATCCGCTTCTGCTTCTGGGGCCAGGGCGGTGAGGAAACCGTCTCCGATTCCCTCACCGGGCGCTCCCGGCAGGTGAGTGTTGTCTATCTTGCCGGAAACCCGGAGCTGGCAGGGGGCGGAAGCCTTGCGTGGCAATCAGGCTGCCTGGTGGATGCGGAAACCGCCCGGACCCTCTTCGGTACGGAAATCTGCGGCGGGCAAAGCCTATCGCGGCAGGGGGAAGTCTACCCGGTGCTGGGCACAATCTCTGGAACCCTGCCGCAAATGGTGGTTATGGCCCAAAGGGAGGATGGAGATGTGATGAACCGCTGCCTCCTGGAGGCAGCGCCGGAACAGGGCAAGGCCCTGGGGGAATCCTTTCTGCTGCGCCATGGACTGGAAGGAAAGTGCCTGGACCTTTTCCCCTTCTGGGCATTGACCGTGAATCTGTGTCTGGTTTTTCCGGGGTTTCTTCTGTTGTCCCTCTGGAGCGTTCTGGGAAGGGGCTGGCGGGAGCTGGCGCTTTCTCAAATCCGGGGCCAGTGGAGAACGCTGGCAAGGGTCCTTCTCTCCCTGGGTCTGACGGTGGGAACCGTGTGGCTGCTGGGAAGGAATGTGGTAATTCCCCCGGATATGGTTCCCTCCCGATGGTCGGACTTCTCCTTCTGGGGTAACTGGTGGCAGAATCAAAAAGAGAATTTCTTTTTGCTCACAGCCACCGCCCCCTATGGAGGACAGTTGCAAACGGTGGGAAATATGATAAAATCAATGGGAAACAATCTGGCTGCCATTCTGCTGGCAGTCTGGGCGGTAAGGGGGGAACACCATGCGGATACTGCTGATTGAGGATGACGAAAGCCTGTGTGAAACCATCTCCTTCCGGCTGCGCCGGGAGGGCTTTGCCGTGGATATCAGCCGGGACGGAGAGGAAGGGCTGCTCTTTGCCCGCCAGGGAAGCCATGACCTGGTGCTGCTGGACCGGATGCTGCCGGCCTTGGACGGCATGGAGGTTCTGCGCAGAATGCGCCTTTCCGGTATTGCCACACCGGTGATTTTTCTCACTGCCCTGGGCCAGGTGGGAGACCGGACCCTGGGGCTGAACACCGGGGCAGATGATTATATTGTAAAGCCCTTTGACTTTGAAGAGCTGCTGGCCCGGATTCGGTGCGTTCTCCGCCGTCCGGCAGCCCTGCAGCAGGAGAAGTTGACCTATGGGGATGTGCGCTACGATCCAAGCACCCTGACCCTATCCCATGGGGACAGGGAAACCGTGCTGTCCAAACGTCTGGGAGAGCTGACGGAGCTGTTTCTCCGCAATCCCGGGCAGGTGCTGACCCGGGAGCAGATCTTAATGCGGGTCTGGGGCATGGACTGCGATGTGGAGGACGGCAACCTGGATAACTATGTCTATTTTCTCCGGCGAAGTCTGGGGAAGGTGGGTAGCCGGTTAAAGCTTACCACCCTTCGGGGCGTGGGCTATCGATTGGAGGACAGACCATGATGACAGGACTGCGCCGAAGGCTCACTGCCTTTAATGCCCTGATTACCGGCGGGATACTTCTTGCCATGACCCTGCTTTGCCTGGTGGTATCCGAGGGCAGCACCCGCAGCCGGGCTCTTCAGACCTTTTCGGAGAGTCTTGCCACCACGGGGGCTTATCTGGAGAGCCAGACCCTGTTATCCAACACCTGGCTGCAAAAAATGGAACGGGGCGGAACCTATGTGATCTTCATCCGGGACGGGGACAGGCCCCTGTATTCCACGTCCCTGACCAGCACTCGCCGGGAACTGACCGACCGGTTCCGGGAAGCGGAGGAACGGGCGGCCCGGGAATACGGCTTGGACAGCCGCCGGGGCGGCAGCTGCGTTTTTACCATGAGGGGAGAAACGGGAGAGCGCTACTATGCCGGATGTCTGGCAGTGCCCAAGGGAAAGGGCGCTCTGGAGGTTGCGATTCTTTTCCCCCTGGCATCCATGGAGAGAAGCATTTGGAGCCAGCGGATTGTGGTGGCCCTGGGGGTTATTCTCGCCTGGGGACTCATCTGGGCCTTTTCCTGGTTCTTTACGGGAAAGCTCCTGCGGCCCATCGAGGAAAACCAGCGGCGGCAGACGGAGTTTACCGCCGCCGCTTCCCATGAGCTGCGCACGCCCCTGGCAGCGATTCTGTCCGCTGCCTCTGTCATGGAGCAGGTGCCTCCCGAAGAGCAGGGCCATTTCGGGGAAATTATCCGCCGGGAGGGAAGCCGGATGACCCGGCTGCTTGGAGATATGCTCACCCTGGCAGGCGCCGACAGCCAAAGCTGGGAGATTCATCCCGAGAAGGTGGAGCCGGACATGGCGGCATTGCGTGCCTACGAGGCCTGTCTGCCCCAGGCAAAGGAAAAGGGGCTGACATTGACTCTGACACTACCGGAGGAAACCTGTCCGGCGGGCTTTTACGATAAGGATCGGATTGGGCAGGTGTTGTCCATCCTGCTGAACAACGCTCTCAGCTATACACCGGTTCCGGGAAGCATTGGTCTTGCCCTGGAAGTGGGCAGGGACACCATCCGCTACCGAGTCTGGGACACCGGCCCCGGGGTATCGGACGGGGACAAGGAGCGAATCTTTCAGCGGTTTTACCGCGGGGAGGGCGCAAGGCCCGGCAATTCCCATTTCGGTCTGGGCCTGTGCATCGGGGCGGAGATCGCAAGGCTCCACCACGGAAAGCTATGGGTGGAGGATAACCCAGGAGGCGGCGCGGTGTTTATATTGGAGCTGCCGACGTCTTAAGGATTCCTTTATTCTTTTTAGAGAGGTCTTAGAGAAATACCAGGTATGGTAATGGTATCTTCAACAAGGAGGACCCAATATGAATCTGTACAAACGAATCCTGGCCTTAGGCTTCGCCCTGACATTGCTTCTTGGCTGCCTGACCGGCTGCGGTTCGAAGGAAAACACCGGCATTCTTTCCCCCAACGCTCCCACAGAGGGCCGTGCCATGGGCCGCTATGTAGAGCAGCCCATAGAAGTGCCGAACCTCACCTACGCCGAGGACATGGTCATGCTGAACGATGGCCGTCTCCGGGTAGCCGGCAGCGCGGAGGATGAGAAAACCTACCTCTATACCCTGGAAGAAAACGGTACCTGGAACCAGACGCCCCTTCCGGAGGAAATTGAGGAAAGCGGCGACATCGCCAGTCTCTCCCTGTCCCCCGACGGTACCGTCTTCTGCCATACCACCGTATGGGGCGAGGGCGTTCTTAAGAACTCTGACCACCATCTCTGGGTGGTAAGCCCCTCGGATAAGCTCCGGGAAATCCCCATCACCTATCCGGACATGGACAGCGTCCACGGCGCCCTCATTCACGAGAGTGATTTCACCCAGTCCGGCAAGCTGATGGCCATTGTCAACTACCGGGAACTGCGGGAACTTAACCTGGAAACCGGCGCCCTGGGCGAAAATGTAAACGACCTGGGAATTCACTCGGAATACTTAGGCTGCGTAATGGATGACACCTACCTGGTGGGCAGCGATGGCGGCTTTGTCTACAGCGGCGGGGAGGTAAAGCCTCTTTCCGGCGTCCCCGGCGACCAGATTCTCGCCACCGTAGCGGAGTATACCGGCAGCGGCTTAAGCCTTTGGGGCAATGAGGACGGGTATTTCTTCTTTGTCACCCGTGAGGGCCTTTATAGCGCCGTCCCCGGCGGCAGCGTCACGGAGCTGCTGGTGGATGGGAAGCGCACCTCCCTGGGCGGCCCGTCCTTCTCTCCCATGGTCCTCACAGGAAGCGAGGACGGCAGCTTCTATGTGCTGGCCAGCGACGGGGGTCAGGCTGTCCTGTACCGCTATTATTATGACGAAAACGTCCCCACCGAGCCGGACAAAACCCTCCGGATCTACAGCCTGAAAAGTGACGATACCCTCCAGCAGGCGGTATCCCTGTTCCAGAAGAATAACCCGGACTATGCCGTAGACCTGGAGGTCGGCGTCACCGGAGAGGACGGCATCACGGAAGCCGATGCCATCAAGGCCCTGAACACCCAGATTTTGGCAGGCACCGGCCCGGATGTGCTCAATTTGGACGGCCTGCCCCTAAGCAGCTTCCTGGAAAAGGGAATCCTCTGTGACCTTTCCGGCGTCACCGCCCGGTGCGGCGAGCTGCTCACCAACGTAACGAACTGCTACGCCCAGGATGGAACGGTATTTGCCATGCCCACAGGCTTTACCCTTCCCGCCATTTACGGCCCGGAGGACATTGTCTCCCAGATCCACGATATGGACTCCCTCATAGAGGCTGTAATTGCCTCCAAAGAGAGAAACCCCAAGGGAACCAACGCCCTGTGCGCCGTGAACCCCGTGGAAATGGCGGACAACCTGTACGACAGCTGTTCCGCCGCCTGGCGCAAGCCCGACGGCACCCTGGACGAAGAGAAGCTGACGGAATACTATACCGGCATGAAGACCCTCTACGACCTGGACGCGGACTACCGGGCTTCCCTGGGAGACGAGATGAGCCGTTTCAACGAGTGGGAATACGCCCCCGGATATATGACCTTCCTGGGTGCCGCCTATATGGTATGCCGTGGCACCGGCTGCAACGTGGGAATGCTGAACGGTATGGACTGGTGGTCTACCGCCCTCATGGGCGACCAGAAGCTACAGGGCTATGAAGTCCTGCCCCTGAGCGTCCAGGCATCCAACACCTTCCTCCCCAAGCGTGTCATGGGCATTCTGAATACCACGGAAAACAAAACCGCGGCGGAAGATTTCCTGGTCTTTATGCTGGGAGAGCAGGTGCAGAATAACGGCTATGCCACCGGCTTCCCGGTAAACCTGACGGTGCTCGACAAGCAGATCGCCGAGGACAAGGAGGTATATTCCAGCGGCAGCTTCGGCAATGACGACGGCACCTACGAGGAATATGAGGGATTGTATCCTGACGCCCAGCGCCGCCAGCGCCTGAGGACCTGGGCGGACAATCTGACCACGCCGGCCCTGACGGATCAGACCATCCGCAACGCGGTCATTGAGGAGGCGAGATATTGTCTCAGCGGCGGCTGCACCCCCGAGGAAGCCGCCCGGGAAACCATCCGCTCTTTGAACCTGTACCTGTCTGAATAAACCCCATTGGGCTGCCTCCGCTTTCGTGAGGCAGCCCTTTTTATTGTGGAAGCGGTAGCATTTTACCGCCCGCCTTCGACTTGACTTCGCGTTTTGGCGGACATAAAATACAGGTATCCTTCCCCGGGTACTGCTCTTCCTGAGAGCACAGGTGTTGCAAAAAATCTTCATTGTGGAAAATTCACAAAAATAAATTTCAAAAACCTACATTATGCTGAAAAAATAAGATAGCCTTTACAAATCACGAATAACGTGTTATAGTAACAATAGCTTTTGGGCAATTCGCACAAAAAGTTAAGAAAGGGATATCCCTTTCTTTGTTTCCGCTACCCGGAAACAAATGGCTTCTGGCTTTTTCCGAAAGATCATTCGGATGAGCATACATATTAATAGGAGGAACCCTGAGATGAAAAAGATTTTTGCAATGCTCCTGGCGGTCGCTATGGTATTTACCCTGGCTGCCTGCGGCGGCTCCACCGCTCCCGCGGAAACCCAGGCCCCCGCGGAAACCAAGGCTCCCGCTGTGGAAGCCCCCACCGAGGCTCCGGCTCCTGCCGCTGCTGACGACATCACTCTGGACGTGATCATCTGTGAGTACGGCCCCAATACCCGTGAATGGTTCCTGGGCTCCGGCATGAACGGCACCAACTTCGTGGACAAGTTCGAGTCCGAGAACCCCGGTGTCAAGCTGAACCTGGAAGTGGTCTCCTGGAACGACGTTTACACCGTTGTGGATACCCGGATTGCCAGCAACCAGGCTCCCGACATCCTGAACATCGACGTGTTCGCCAACTACGCCAACGACGGCCTGCTGGAGCCTGTCTCCCAGTACTGCCCCGACGAGCTGTTTAATGACTTCTTTCCCTCCTTCATCGATCAGTCTGTGATCGACGATACCGTGTGGGCTGTTCCCGATCTGGCTTCCGCCCGTGCTCTGTACTACAATGTGGACATGTTCGACGAGATGGGCATTGAAGTTCCCACCACCTGGGCCGAGCTGGAAGATGCCGCTCAGACCATTCTGGACTTCTATGACGGCGAAGTGTACCCCTGGGGTATCGACATGACCACCGACGAAGGCCAGGCTGCCTTTGCTTACTACACCTGGGGCAACGACGGCGGCTTTGTGGACGCTGACGACAACTGGGCTCTGAACTCCGATGCCAACGTTGAGGCCATCGAGTACGCCGTAAGCCTGGTAAAGAACGGCTACACCAACCCCAACCCCGAGACCCAGACCCGTTACGACCTGCAGGATATGTTCGCTGCCGGCAAGCTGGCAATGTGCATCGCCCCCAACTCCATGCCCACCTATGTCTCCGACAAGGGCGGCACCATCAACATGGCTACCGCGGCTATCCCCGCCAATGAGGGTAAGACCAGCTCCTCCGTGGGCGTTATGGACCGGGTCATGGCCTTCAAGGACGAGACCGCTCCCGACCAGGCTGCCCGTGACGAGGCCATCGGCAAGTTCCTGACCTTCTTCTACAACCCCGAGAACTATGTCGGCTGGGTCAGCATGGAAGGCTTCCTGCCTGCTGTGAACTCCGCCGTTGAGGCTCTGGTTGCTTCCGATCCTTCCTTCGAGGCATGGCTGGATGTTCTGAACTCCTGCAAGTTCTACTCCACCGCCAAGGCTGAGTGGGACCAGGTCAAGCAGGGCGTCATCTCCGTGGAACAGAAGGCTCTGACCGGCGCCGATGTCCGCACCGAGCTGGATGCGCTCCAGGCGCAGATCGCCGGCTGATTTGTGGAGAAAGCCGGATAACTGAAGAAATAAGCCGAGGGGGCCGGGGTTGCGTCCGGCCCCCTTTTTGGGAAACTCTGAATAAATCGTCTGCGGCTGA
>CAYRDE010000019.1:0-9874 GCA_964422935.1 uncultured Oscillospiraceae bacterium
TGGGCGCCCTGCAGGAGCGCATCACCTCCACCAAGGACGGCTCCATCACCTCCGTCCAGGCGGTCTACGTCCCTGCTGACGACCTGACCGACCCCGCTCCTGCCACCACCTTCGCCCACCTGGACGCCACCACCGTTCTGGACCGTGGCATTGCCTCCCTGGGTATCTACCCCGCCGTGGACCCTCTGGATTCCACCTCCCGAATCCTCACCCCGGAAATTGTGGGCAGTGAGCATTACCAGGTGGCCCGTGCCGTTCAGTCCATCCTCCAGCGCTATAAGGAGCTGCAGGATATCATCGCCATCATGGGCATGGACGAGCTGAGCGAGGAAGACAAGGTCACCGTCAACCGTGCCCGTAAGGTCCAGCGGTTCCTGAGTCAGCCCTTCCATGTGGCTGAGCAGTTCACCGGCTACAAGGGCAAGTTCGTTCCTCTGAAGGAGACCATCCGTTCCTTCCAGGAGATCATCGACGGCAAGCACGACGACATTCCCGAATCCTACTTCCTGTTCGCAGGCTCCATCGATGAGGTGGTGGAAAAGTACCGGGGCGGTGAGAAGGCATGACCTCCTTCAACCTGAAAATCGTCACCCCTGACGGTCTGATCTACGACGGTCAGGCGGAGGAGCTGTATGTCCGCACCACCGGCGGCGACGTGGGAATTCTCGCAAGACACATGGACTATGTGGCGGCTCTCGGCATGGGCCGGGCCACCATTGTGGCAAATGGCCAGAAACGCACCGCCGCCTGCATCGGCGGTATGCTCAGTGTGAAAAACGGCGATGTGACCCTGGTTCCCACCACCTTTGAGTGGGCGGAGAGCATCGACGTGGCCCGTGCCGAAGCCTCCCTCCAGCGGGCCAACCAGGTTCTCAGCGCCTCCAACGCATCCGATGCGGACCTGAAGCTTGCCCAGGCAAGGCTTCACCGGGCGCTGGTACGGAAAAGCGTGGCCAATTCCAAATAAAGAGCATAAAGGTTCCGATTTCCCAGCAAAACGGGAAATCGGAACCTTTTTTGAAAATGCCCTCCCCAGAGGGTAATGCTTTTTATGTTTTATTCCGTCTCTCTCAGCCGCTCTACAACGCTTCTCTTCTCCGTCTGATGATACATGATACCGGGAATTCCCCAGCCCAGCAGGGCAAAGACCGGGACAGCGCCCAGCACCGGCAAAATCGTAAAGTGCGCCGTAAAGAACCAGAACATCCCCGCCAGAACATTTCCCGCCAGGGGACTAAGTACCAGGGACAGAACCAGCGCAATCAAATTTGAACCCAGGGAATAGAACAGCCCCTCATAGATGAGCATACTCTTTAGCTGCCGCCCGGTCATACCCACGGCCTGCAATACCGCAAACTCCCGCTGCCGGGACAGGATCCCCGTCATAATGGCGTTGATGAAATTTAAGATTCCCACAATACCGATAATGAAGCACAGCAGTCCCCCAACCAGCAGGAACATACGCTGGAAGGATGCAAACTCCTTCCGGGCGGTTTCCTTGCTCTCATACATCAGCGAGCCACTGGGGTTGGAGGTCAGCCCGGCAAGATAGGCTTCCGCCTTTTTCTCCGCTTCCTCGTCCGGGGTATCAAAGACATAAACCAAGGGAGTGGATGCCGCGCTGCTGTCTGCCTCCAGGTCCTCCCGGCTCATCACAAGGCTGTAACCATTTGTGCCGTATCGGTAACCCATGGAATTGGGCACCTCCACCCAGGCGCAGATAGTGTAGGTAATTTCTCTCCCTGCCCGAATCTCATAGCGGTAATCCTCCGGGGCTGTGGTTTCTGTGACCGGTTTCCCTGTGCGGGCATCCACATAGCCGCCGTCGTCCACATAATAGACAGTAATTTTCTCACCGATGGCGGGGTAAAACTCCGTATCGTACACATTGCCGTAGTCATCCACAGGAACTTCAATGGCAATGCGGCCGCTGCCCGGCTCCAGCATAGCAGAAATATCCCCATCCATTATGCGAAGTTTAGAGAATAAGCCTTCATCCAGCCCTTCGATCATGGCTCCTTCCAGCACCAAGCCATCCTTTTGGGGACGAAATGCAAGCTGCTGATTCACCTGTTCCTCTGAAAAATGATGTTTCATTTCCATACGCCAGGCGTCCTCTGACATCCAGGCCTTTGTATCGATTTCGGGACGATATCCCATTCCGGAGAGACTGACGGTCACATTCCTCTCAATTTCCGCCGCATCCTCCGGCGTAACAAAAGAATCCTCGCCGCCATTGGATCGGAAATAGTCCGTGGTGCTGACGATAAAGTCGGCGCAAACCTGCCGGGACAGGAATTTCTCCATGTCAAAGCCGCCTACGAACATGGTAAGTACATTCAGCAGCACCACCGCCAGGGCAAGAGATACCATAACCAGAACGGTTTTCTTTTTGTTTCTGCCCAGGTTGGCAAAGGCCATGGAGAGAACGCCGGTTTTCCGGGAACGGCGGCTTTTCCCAGAATGCTGGGTCACATCCGTATAGCGCACCGCCTCCACGGGAGAGACCTTGGCAGCGATCTTTCCCGGCTTCCCGCAAGACAGCAGCACCGTAAACAGGGCAAACAAAGCTGCCAAAAGGAAGATCAGCGGAGAAGCGCTGACCGCAGTGCCGGCGCTGATGGTAAGCTGTGCCATCACCACCGGTACCAGCAGGGCGCCCACGCCCCAGCCCAGCCCCAGGCCCACCGGGATCCCCACCACGCACAAGCCCAGGGCCTGATTGCGGATGATCCGTTTCAGCTGCCGGGGTGTGGTGCCGATGGTTTTCAGCAGTCCGTAGAACCGGATATCCCCAGTGACCGAGATCTGGAAGATGTTGTAAATAATGAGATACCCAGTAAAGATCACCAGGAGCAGAAACGCCCCTATGGCCGCAACCGTCTCAAAATCCAGGTTCTGGAGCGCCCGTTCCGAAGCATAGCCCCAGTTGACGCCCAGACGGACGTTATTTTCCGCCCCTCTTTCGTCCCAGGTATAGCCCAGATCCGTGTCCACCTGCTCCATCTGACCCCGGATGTTCACGGAGGAAGCCATCATCACGTTCAGGTCGCTGCGGAAAGCTTCCAGGCCGTGCTCCAGGGCTTCCGTCTGCAAGGCTTCAATATAATCCTTCGACACATTCAGATAGTGAACCGGCATCACCTGGTCATATTCCCACCAGCCCACCAGGGTAAAGGTATCGGTCTTTTCATATGCCTTTGGCTCTCCATCGCCCACCGTAAAGCGGATGGTCACTTCCGCACCAAGGACAGGCTCCGCCCCCAGCAGGGACATGGCCTTGGTGTCCATGGTGATCTCCTTCCCACTCCGGGGCGTACGGCCCACCGCAGGCCGGGCATAACTCCAGGTGGTGCAGTTATCGTCCATGTAGCTCAGCTCTCCGGGTTCTTTGGCAAAGACACCGGTGAATGCATTGCCGCCGTTGATCCTGAGTCCCGTGGCCTTGACCTTGGGGTGGGCAGAAATGGCGGCGATCTGCTCCTGGTTTACCTCCTTGAAGGCGCCGTGGTTATACCCGCCGACCTGCCGGAAGTTGTAGTTTTCATAGCTTTTCGTGATAGAAAGGGCCAGGGTAAAGAGGGATGTAAACAGCAGGGCCGTCAGGACAATGGCCAGCACGGCAATGATATTCCGCTTCCGGGAAGCCCAGAGGGTTTTCATGCTGAGCTTGCGGATGCAGGCTCTGTTTTTAACTTTCATAGCCGTCCCCCCTTACTTCCGGGTGACGATCCGTCCGTCTTCAATGCGGATGATCCGGTCTGCCAGCTGGGCGATCTCCTCGTTGTGGGTGATCATGACGATGGTCTGGGAGAACTTCTGGCTGGTGACCTTTAAAAGGCTCAGCACGTCCTGACTGGTTTTGGAGTCCAGGTTGCCGGTAGGCTCGTCCGCCAGAATCATAGCGGGCGCGGACGCCAGCGCCCGTGCAATGGCCACCCGCTGCTGCTGGCCGCCGGAAAGCTGGCTGGGCAGGGAGTTCAGCTTCTTTTCCAGTCCCAGGGTCTGAACGATCTGTTTCACAAAGGCCTTGTCCGGCTTCCTGCCGTCCAGCTCCAGAGGCAGGACGATGTTCTCGTACACATTCAGCACCGGCACCAGATTGTAGGACTGGAACACAAAGCCGATCTTTCTTCTCCGGAAAACCGTAAGGGCCTCTTCCTTTAAAGCAAAAATATCGTGACCATCCACCCAAACGCTTCCCTCTGTAGGCCGGTCCAGGCCCCCCAGCATGTGAAGCAAAGTGGATTTTCCGGAACCGGAGGTGCCCACAATGGCCACAAACTCCCCTTTGGATACGCTCAAATCCACCCCGTCCAGGGCATGGACGGCATTCTCTCCCGTCCCGTAAATCTTTTTCAGGTCTTTCGCCTGCAATACTTCCATTTTGTATACCTCCAAGAAAAATCTGTATGCCCGGGTTTTCTTCCCTTGCATACAGATTCTCTCATAAAACTCTTTCCACATTCTGTCCGGACCGCAAAACATTCTTACAGTTTTGAAAGAATTGCTACCTTGGCAGAAACACAGAGAAGGTACTCCCCTTCCCCGTCTCCGAAGAAACCTTCAAATACCCGCCCTGCCTGGAAACAATCTCCCGGGTCAGATACAATCCGATGCCCACACCCTCCTGCTCCTTCACCGCCTCCGAACGATAGAACCTGGTAAAGATCTTCGCCTGCTCCTCTTCCGGAATCCCCATCCCCGTATCGGTAATATCCAGCCGGAGAAACAGCTCATAGGGCGTTACCTTCACAGTAACGCCTCCTTCCCGGGTGTACTTGATGGCGTTGTCCAAGAGATTTCCCAACGCCTCCGCCGTCCATTTCCCATCAAAGCAGGCGCTTTCCTCTGTAGGCAGCAAATGCAGATACAGACTCCGCTCCTCCGCCTTGCGCCGGTAGGTGCTGCATACTTCCTCCAACATGGGCTGAACCGGCTGTATTACGGGAGACAGGGTGAGAATCCCGTTTTCCAGCCGGGACAGCTTTACTAGGGAATCAATCAGGAACCGCAGCTTTTCCGCCTGGCCCTGGATGGCCTTTGCGCTGCCCATGGCCTCCTCACTTAAATTCTCTTCCTGCAATAGCTCCGTGTACAGCAAGAGGTTCGCGATGGGCGTTTTGGTCTGATGGGAAATGTCCCCAATCAGGGACTTGAGCTTATCCTTTTCCTGTCTGACGTTTTCCGCCGAGGTTACCCCTGCGGTGAGGTACTGGAAGAAACGCATTTCCAGGGCGGACAGACGGGTTTCATCGAAGTTCTCTTCCCGAAAGGTTCCGTTTTTCGCCTGCTCCAGCATTTTGTCCAGGGTGTCCATGGTTTTCCTTGTCTTCACCCGGTTCCCAATCACCAGGATTGCCCCAAGCCCCAGACACACAAGTCCGAAAATCACCCCTGCTTCATTCATCCTTTTTCACCCACATGTAGCCGATGCCGTACACAGTCTTGATGTACGCCTGTGCCCCCAGCTTGTCCCGCAGCCGCTTGACGGTGACGGACAGGGCGTTTTCCTCCACGAAGTCCGCCCCATCCGTCCAGATCCGGTCAACCAAAGTATCCCGGGACATGACGTTTCCCCGGTTTTCCACCAACAGCCGCAGCAGCTTCTGCTCCGTCTTGCTCAGCTGCACCTCCCGCTCCTCCGCAAAGAAACGAAGGTTTGGGAAGTCAAACAGGAATCCATCCCGGCGGAACACCGGCTCCCTGGCTCTTGCTGCCCTGCGAAGCTGGGTATTGACCCTGGCCCGGAGAACGGACAGGGAAAAGGGCTTGGTGATATAGTCGTCCGCCCCCTGCTCCAGCCCATCCACAATGTCCAGGTCCGTGTCATTGGCGGTCAGCAGAATCACCGGCTTTTCCGGGAACTCCCTCTTGATCTCCCGAAGAAAGTCCACGCCGTTTCCATCCGGCAGGTTCACATCCAGCAGCACCAGGTCCGCCTGGGGAAGCTGCTCCCTTGCGGAGCGAAGGTTGCCGCAGGAAAGTAGCTCCCGCCCTGCCTCCTTCAGCGCCCGGCACAGGCCCTGGTTTAAGCTTCGGTCATCTTCTATGATCAGTATAGTATCCATCCCGGCATCCCTTCCCTTTCAGGCCTTTCCCAATGTCATTTGCTTTTGGTCATTCTATCACAGTCCGGCTTCCCTTGCAATCCATTTTTCCGGTCCTTGCCCCACAGGGAAGGACCGCTTTTCCGGCTTTATTTTCCGACTTTAAAATTACCAGAAACCTCTTCATCCGGGTACATTTTTTTGGATAAAAACGAGAAATACGGCGAATGCTATGGATAACCGTTGACAAAGACAGCAAAAATGTGTACCATAAAGACAAACAAATACGATACTTGCCGATATAATTTCGGATTGATGGCCCGAAAGTTTCTACCGTGACGCCAACGAAGTCACGACTATTGGTACCCCAAAAATGCGCACTGGCTTTCTGTGTGCATTGTTTTGTTTTCGGGCGGCGAAGTAGCGGCAAGCAGACTGACAACATCGGTCTGCTGTTTTTATTTCCGAAAGGAGAAGCACGAAATGAAGGCAATGGAAGAAAAGATCCTCAAAGAAGGAAAGGTTCTGCCCGGCGGCATTCTTAAGGTTGGCAGCTTCCTGAACCAGCAGATCGACACCGATTTTCTCAATCAGATTGGCAGCGAAATTGCCCGGCTGTTCGGCAACGAAGGCGTCACCAAGGTACTGACCATTGAAGCCTCCGGCATTGCCATTGCCGCAGCCGCTGGTATCAGCCTGGGCGTGCCCATGGTTTTTGCCAAAAAGCATAAAACCAGCAATGTAGACGGCAGCATCTATACTTCCTCCGTTCACTCCTTCACCCACAACACCGACTACACCATCGTGGTCAGCCGGGACTATCTGCTCCCCGGGGACAAGGTGCTGCTGGTGGACGATTTTCTTGCCAACGGTCAGGCCCTCACCGGTCTGATGGATCTGTGCCAGCAGGCCGGTGCCGAAGTGGTCGGCGTATCTGCTGCCATTGAAAAGGGCTTCCAGGGCGGCGGCGACGCCCTCCGGGCCAAGGGTATCCGGGTGGAATCCCTGGCTGTGATTGATGCCATGGACGACCATAGTATTACCTTCCGTAAATAAGCGCACCCTAAAATTTATATATATCATTTTTTAAAGGAGAAAAGAAAACCATGAAAAAGCTGATTGCACTTGTGCTGACTCTGGCTGTGTGTCTGTCTCTCGCCGCTTGCGGCGGTAACAGCACTGCTGCTCCCACCGAGGCACCCAAGACCGACGCTCCCGCCGCTGAAGCCCCTGCCACTGAGGCTGCCGATGTGAAGGTTGGCTTCATCTTCCTGCATGATGAAAACTCCACCTATGACCTGAACTTTATGAATGCTGCCAAGGAAGCCTGCGCCACCCTGGGCCTGACTGAGGATCAGTACGTCTTCCGTACCAACATTCCCGAAGGCCAGGAGTGCTACAATGCCGCTGCTGAGCTGGTTGACGACGGCTGCAACATCATCTTCGCCGACTCCTTCGGTCACGAGGACTATATGATCCAGGCCGCCATGGAGTTCCCCGAGGTTCAGTTCTGCCACTCCACCGGCACCAAGGCCCACACCCAGGGTCTCAGTAACTTCCACAACGCTTTCGCTTCCATCTACGAAGGCCGTTACCTGGCTGGCGTTGCCGCCGGTATGAAGCTGAATGAGATGATCGAAGCTGGTGAGTTCACCGCTGAGGAAGCCAAGATGGGCTACGTCGGCGCTTTCACCTACGCTGAGGTTATCTCCGGTTACACCTCCTTCTATCTGGGCGCCAAGTCCGTCTGCCCCTCTGTCACCATGGATGTTACCTTCACCGGTTCCTGGTATGACGAGACCGCCGAAAAGGAAGGCGCCAACAAGCTGATTGCCGGCGGCGCCAAGCTGGTCAGCCAGCACGCCGACTCCATGGGCGCTCCCACTGCCTGCGAGGCTGCCGGTGTTCCCAACGTCTCCTACAATGGCTCCACCCTGTCCGCCTGCCCCAACACCTTCATCGTGTCCTCCTGGATCAACTGGGCTCCCTATTACGAGCTGGCTATCTCCGCTGTAATGAACGGCGAGGCCATCCCCGCTGACTACACCGGCACCATCGCCACCGGCTCTGTTGTCCTGACCGATGTCAACGAGCAGGCTGCCGCTGCCGGCACCGCTGACAAGATCGCCGAGGTCAAGGCCGCTCTGGAAGCTGGCACCCTGCAGGTCTTCGACGTTTCCACCTTCACCGTGGACGGCGCTGCTGTTGACAGCTTCATGGCTGACGTGGACACCGATCCCGCCTACACCCCCGACACCGAGGCTGTGGAGAACGGCGCGATCATGGAATCCAAGTTCCGCTCCGCTCCTTACTTCGATCTGAAGATCGACGGCATCAACCTGATGGATACCGCGTTCTAAAATGCACCCAATTGGGAGTCCCTTCGGGGACTCCCTCAGGTTGCCCATAACTGCTTCGAAGGGCAGCGCAGTGAACTCCGCCGCGCTGCCCTTTGCGGCAGACAGGGCTTTCCCTATCATCCTAAACCCGGAATTTTAAGAAGGAGTTGACGCCTTTTGGATAACAAAACCCCCACCGTCACCATGCGGGACATCTCAAAGTCCTTCGGTACCGTTCTTGCCAACGATAAGGTCTGGCTGGACATCTACCGTGGGGAGATTCTGGCCCTGTTGGGCGAGAACGGCAGTGGCAAGACCACCCTGATGAACATGCTCTCCGGCATCTACTTTCCCGATGAGGGACAGATCTGCATCGATGGGGAGCCTGTTGTGATCTCCTCCCCCAAAGATGCCTATGCCCACGGCATCGGCATGATCCATCAGCACTTTAAGCTGGTAGATGTTCTCACCGCCGCGGAAAATATTGTTCTGGGTCTGAAGGAACCGGGGCGGCTGAATATGGAAGCGGTTGCCAAAAAGGTCCGGGATATCTGCGATACTTACGGCTTTGAGGTGGACCCCTATCAGAAGATTTACGACATGTCCGTCTCCCAGAAGCAGACCGTGGAAATTGTAAAGGTCCTCTACCGGGGCGCGGATATCCTGATTCTGGATGAGCCTACCGCCGTGCTGACCCCCCAGGAGACGGAAAAGCTCTTTGCCGTTCTGCGGAATATGCGGGACAGCGGCAAGGCCATTGTCATCATCACTCACAAGATGCATGAGGTGGAAAGCCTGTCTGACCGGGTGGCGATTCTGAATAAGGGCCGGTTTGTCGGCGACATGCTGACCAGGAATACCAATGCCCAGGAAATGACCAACATGATGGTGGGTCATGCGGTGGACCTGAACATTGCCCGTCCCGAACCCATTGATCCCAAGCCCCGGATTCGGGTGGAGGGGCTCACCGTCCGGAGTCTGGACGGTATCCTCAAGCTGGACGATGTATCCTTTACCGCCTACAGCGGAGAGATCTTGGGCATTGCCGGTATCTCCGGCTGTGGTCAGAAGGAGCTGCTGGAGTCCATTGCAGGATTGCAAAAGGTGGAAAAGGGCAGCATCTGCTATGTGGAAGATGACGGCTCTGCGGATCAGCTCATCGGAAAGGACCCCCTTGCCATCGCCTCCATGGGTGTTTCTCTGTCCTTCGTGCCGGAAGACCGGCTGGGCATGGGTCTGGTGGGGAATATGGACCTGACGGACAATATGATGCTCCGTTCCTTCCGAAAAGGCCACAGCTTCTTCACGGACCGGCTCACCCCCAAGCACCTGGCAGAGCATGTGGTGGAGGAACTGGATGTCAATACCCCCGGCGTTTCCACCCCAGTGCGCCGTCTGTCCGGCGGCAATGTACAGAAGGTGCTGGTAGGCCGGGAGATCGCCTCCGCCCCGAAGGTTTTGATGACGGCCTATGCCGTTCGGGGT
>CAYRDE010000019.1:9884-25602 GCA_964422935.1 uncultured Oscillospiraceae bacterium
CTGGATATCAACTCCTCCTACACCATTTATGACCTGATCAACAAGCAGAAGCGCTCCGGTGTGGCTGTGATCTATGTTGGCGAAGACCTGGACGTGCTGCTGGAGCTATGTGACAAGATTGTGGTTCTCTGCGGCGGCAAGGTCAGCGGCATTCTGGACGGTCGCACCGCAACGAAAAATCAAGTTGGCATGATGATGACCCGCATTGGAGGTGACGAAAACCATGGCTAAATCCAACACCGCTCCCCTGATTCAGGTTTCCAAGCGCAAGGCTATGCCCTGGTATTTTGGCCTGGGAATTCGGGCCGCCGCGATTTTGCTGGCGCTCATCGTCTGTGCCTTTGTGACCATGGCCTTCACCGGGGTGAATCCCCTGGCAGTCTATGCCACCATGTGGGACGGTGCCTTCGGCACCCCCCGAAAGATCTGGATTCTTTTGCAGAACATCGCCATTCTGCTCTGCGTGGCCCTGGCTGTTACCCCCGCTTTTAAGATGCGGTTCTGGAACATCGGCGGCGAAGGTCAGATTCTGGTGGGCGGTCTTGCCACCGCTGCCTGCATGATTCTGCTGGGAGATAAAATTCCCAACTGGCTGCTGATTACCCTGATGGTCATTTCCAGCCTCGTTGCCGGTGCCCTTTGGGGCACCATCCCCGCCATCTGCAAGGCCAGATGGGGCACCAACGAAACCTTGTTCACCCTGATGATGAACTATGTCGCCACCCAGCTTGTGGCCTACTTTGTCATTCTCTGGGAGGTTCCCAAGGGAGCTGGCAAAATCGGCATCATCAACCAGGCCACCCAGGCCGGCTGGCTTCCCCAGATTGGCAAATATAAGTATCTGCTGAACATCATTATCGTCGCGGTTTTGACCATTGTCATGTATATCTACCTGACCCGCTCCAAGCATGGCTATGAGATTGCCGTGGTAGGCCAGAGCGAGCGTACCGCCCGGTATGTGGGCATCAAGGTAGGCAAGGTCATTGTGCGGACCATGGTGCTTTCCGGTGCTCTGTGCGGTCTGGCCGGGCTGCTTTTGGTTGGCGGCACCGATCACACCATCACCACCACCATTGCCGACGGGCGGGGCTTCACTGCCGTCATGGTGTCCTGGCTGGCAAATTTCAACCCCATCAGTATGATCTTCACCAGCTTCCTGCTGGTTTTCCTGAGCCGGGGTGCCAGCGAAATCTCTACGGATTTCGGCCTGAACCATGCCTTCGGCGACATTCTCACCGGTATCATTCTGTTCTTCATCATCGGCAGCGAATTCTTCATCCGCTACCAGCTCCGCTTCCGCGGGGCTAAGAAGGAGGGCTAAGCCATGTTTGATTTTGTATCCTTTTTCCCCCGGGCTGTTGTCCAGAGTATCCCTCTGCTCTACGGCGCCACCGGTGAAACCATTACGGAAAAGTCCGGCAACCTGAATCTGGGTATTCCCGGTATTATGTATGTAGGGGCCATCAGCGGCGTCATCGGCGCTTTTCTGTATGAGCAGAGCGCCGGCGGTAATCTGAACGGTTTTCTTGCCATTGCCATCCCCACCCTCTCCTGCCTGTTTGGCTCTTTCCTGATGGGACTGCTGTACTGCTTCCTTACTGTCACCCTTCGGGCCAATCAGAATGTTACCGGTCTGGCTCTGACCACCTTCGGTGTAGGCTTCGGAAATTTCTTCGGGGGCTCCCTCATCAAGCTCACCGGCAGCGATGTACCCTCCATTGCCCTGTCCGCTACCAGCGCTTATTTCAGCCACTCCCTCCCCTTTGCGGATTCCCTGGGCTGGTTCGGTCAGATGTTCCTCAGCTATGGCTTCCTGGCCTATCTTGCCATCATCATTGCTTTGATTGCCTCCTATGTGTTAAAACGCACCCGGACGGGACTTCACCTCCGGGCCGTAGGCGAAAATCCCGGCACTGCCGATGCCGCCGGCATCAACATCACCCGGTATAAGTATGCCGCCACCTGTATTGGCAGCATGATTGCGGGACTGGGCGGACTATATTATGTGATGGACTACGCCTGCGGCGTCTGGTCCAACAACGCCTTCGGTGACCGGGGCTGGCTGGCAATCGCTCTGGTAATCTTCACCACCTGGCGTCCCAATGTGGGTATCCTGTCCTCCTTCCTGTTTGGCGGATTGTATATCCTCTACCTGTTTGTTCCCACAGGCATGAATCTCAGCGTCAAGGAGCTGTACAAAATGCTTCCCTATATTGTTACCATTGTCGTGCTGGTGTTTTCCAGTATGCGCAACAAGCGGGAGAAGCAGCCCCCGGAAAGCCTGGGCCTTGCCTACTTCCGGGAAGACCGATAACAAAATACAACGTGTAGGGGCCGTCTCAGGTTTTTGAGACGGCCCTGAATTTCCCTCTCAGTCACGGCACAAGCCGTGACTGAGAGGGCTATCCCAATTGCCAGGTTAAAAGCCACAACCCGCTTCAAATTTTCTTCACAAAATTGGTAATTTCGATGCAATACTATTTGAAATCTTCCTGTGCTTCGTGTATAATGAAAATACAATTATGCTTTGAAGGAGGTAATTGGATTGGATAGCCCACAATATGCCATTGAAATGCTGAATATCACCAAGGTCTTTCCCGGCATTATCGCCAACGATAATGTGACCCTCCAGTTAAAACCAGGCGAAATACACGCGCTGCTGGGTGAAAACGGCGCAGGTAAATCCACCCTGATGAGTATTCTCTTCGGCCTGTATCAGGCGGAGCAGGGTGTCATCAAGAAAAATGGGGAAATCGTCAAGATTTCCAACCCTAATGACGCCAATGCCCTGGGCATCGGCATGGTACACCAGCACTTTAAGCTTGTGGACTGCTTCTCCGTACTGGATAACATTATTCTGGGAGACGAGGACACAAAGCACGGCTTTCTCCAGCGGGACAAGGCCCGGCAAAAGGTCATGGCTCTGTCCGAAAAATACGGCCTCAGCGTCAATCCCGACGCCCTGATCGAGGATATCAGCGTTGGTATGCAGCAGCGTACCGAAATCCTGAAAATGCTCTACCGGGACAACGAAATTCTGATCTTTGACGAACCAACTGCCGTATTAACCCCCCAGGAAATCACCGAGCTGCTGCAAATCATGCGCAATCTGTCAGCAGAAGGGAAATCCATCCTCTTCATCACCCACAAGCTCAATGAGATCATGGAGGTAGCTGACCGCTGTACGGTTCTGCGCAAGGGAAAATATGTCGGAACCGTGGATGTAAAGGACTGCACCAAAGATATGCTGTCCCGGATGATGGTTGGCAGAGATGTGGAGTTCGCTGTTCACAAAGAGGATGCTACACCCGGCGACGTGGTGCTGGAGGTGGAAAACCTGACGGTTGCCTCTAAGCTCAGCAAGAAGCATGCCGTAAACAATGTATCCTTCCAGGTTCGTGCCGGGGAAATCGTCTGCATCGCCGGTATCGACGGGAACGGTCAGACCGAGCTTGTCTATGGCATTTCCGGCCTTGAAAACGTCGTCGGCGGCAAGATTCTTCTGGATGGTACGGATATCACCCGCCTGCCCATCCGCCGCCGCTCTCTTCTGGGCATGTCCCACATTCCCGAGGATCGGCACAAGCATGGCCTGGTGCTGGACTACTCTCTGGAGGACAATATGATCCTCCAGCGGTATTTTGAGCCGGAATTCACAGACAAATGGGGCTTCCTCCGCCGGAAGAATATCCGTGCCTACGCCGACCGGCTGATTGAAGAATACGATGTCCGGTCCGGTCAGGGCGCTGCCACCATTGCCCGTTCCATGTCCGGCGGCAACCAGCAAAAGGCCATCATCGCCCGGGAAATTGACCGGGACCCCAGGCTTCTCATCGCTGTCCAGCCCACCCGTGGTCTGGACGTGGGCGCCATCGAAAATATCCACCGTCAGATTGTGGCCCAGCGGGACGCCGGAAAGGCCGTGCTGCTGGTATCTCTGGAGCTGGACGAGGTTATGACTCTCTCCGACCGGATCTTAGTGATGTACGAAGGCGAGATCGTCGGTGAACTGAATCCCAAAACCGCCACCGTGGAAGAGCTTGGTCTTTACATGGCAGGTGCGAAGAAGGAGGGAAACAAGCAGTGAAAAAGGAAAAAACATCTCTGATCCGTCACGACGGATTCCAGACCTTTCTTGCCTCGCTGGCCTGTATTCTGGGCGGCCTGCTGGTGGGCTATATCGCTCTGTTGATTATCGAGCCCAGCGGTGCCTCCAAGGCCATTGTGGACATTATGCGCAGCTTCCTGCGGTATCCCGGCAAGCTGAAATTAAAGTACATGGGTCAGACCTTGGTTCGTACGGTACCCCTGCTTCTGTGTGCCCTGTCCGTTTTGTTTGCCTATAAGGTAGGCATGTTCAACATCGGCGCCGCGGGACAGTACTGTGCCGGCGCCTGTGCCGCTCTGTACGCTGCCCTGGCCTGGAACTGGCCCTGGTATCTGTGCATTCTTGCCGCCATCGCCGCAGGCGCTCTGCTGGGTGCCATTGCCGGTGTCCTGAAAACCGCCTGCAATGTCAACGTGGTCATCTCCGGTATCATGCTCAACTGGATCACCCTGTACCTGACCAATATGATCCTCACGGGCGCGAAAAGCCCCAACAGCCCCTACACGAAAAGCCTGCAAGGCACCAACCCCAAGGCGCTGATGCCCGATCTGGGCCTTGCCAAGCTGTTTGGCAATGAGAAAAGCGTGTCCATTGCCATTCCCCTGGCGATTCTCATTGCGTTGCTGGTTTGGGTGGTGCTGAACAAAACCAAATTCGGCTATGAGCTGCGTGCCACCGGCAATAACTACAATGCCGCCAAATACTGCGGCATGAAGGAAAACCAGAATATCATCCTCACTATGGTCATCGCCGGCGCTCTGGCAGGTATGGGTGCGGCCCTCTTGTACCTGACGGGCATTGAAGACTGGGAGACCACCATTTCCTCCGTTCCCGGAATGGGCTTCAACGGTATCGCTGTGGCCTTCCTGGGCGGTCTGCATCCCCTGGGCTCCATTCTCTCCGCCTTCTTCATCCAGTATATCACCGCCGGCGGCGGCAATGTGGACCTCCAGGTCTACTGCTCCCAGATTTCCAGCCTGATTTCCAGCCTGATCATTTATCTGTGCGCCTTTGTGGCGTTCTTTAAGCTCTTCCTGCAAAATCGAATCCGGATTTCTGACGAAAAGAAAGCCATGCATGAAGTGAAAGGAGGCGAGGCACAATGACGCTGCTGCTGCAATACACCTTGATTTTTGCCTCGGTCCTGCTGCTGGTGGCCCTGGGCGGCTGCTTTGCTGAACGAAGCGGCGTGATTAACATCGGCCTGGAGGGCATCATGGTCATCGGCGCACTGGGGGGCGCTCTGGTCCTCAAATTCCTGCCTGTCACCGTCGGACCCTTTGTCATGGTGCTGGCAACCACCCTTGCCAGTGCGCTGTTTGGCTTGCTCTTCTCCCTGCTGCTGGCGGTAGCCGCCATCAATTTTAAGGCGGATCAGACCATCACCGGTACCGCCATGAACATGCTTGCCACTGCCGGTGCCACTGTGGCTGTAAAGGCCATGAACACCGCTGCTTCCGGCGGTAATGATGTATCCTCGGATATCGCCTACCCTTATGCTAAGGATCTGCTGGTAGTGCGCTTCGGCAATTTTGAATTCAACTGGTTCATGCTGATTGCCCTTATCTGCCTGATCGTCGCCTACGTTTCCCTGTACAAGACCCGGTTTGGCCTCCGGCTCCGGGCCTGCGGTGAGCATCCTCAGGCCGCGGATACCGTGGGTATCAACGTCTATAAGATGCGCTATGCCGGTGTGCTGATCTCCGGTCTTCTGGGCGGCCTGGGCGGCATCGTGTATATCACCGCCGGTGTCAGCGTATGGAAATTCGAAAATGGCGTTGCGGGCTTCGGCTTCCTGGCTCTGGCGGTTATGATCTTCGGTGCCTGGCACCCCCTGAAAATCGGCCTGGCCTCTCTGCTCTTCGGTTTCCTCCGGGCTCTGGGCAATGTCTACTCCGGCTTTCCGCTTCTTGCCTCTCTGGAGATTCCCAGCTTCGTCTACAACATGATGCCCTACATCATCTCCCTTGTGGTGCTGGCCTTTACCTCCAAGAAGTCCCGGGCTCCCAAGGCAGAGGGCATCCCCTACGACAAGGGCAGCCGATAAACTCTGCTTTGTTTGACGCTCCGCAAATCACAAGCCCCGATGATCTTTTGGGATCATCGGGGCTTAGTCTGTCTAAAGCGTATCTTACCCTTCCGGATTGCTCTTCGGTCCTCTGGGGCGGCGGTTGTTGGGACGGCGGCGGTTTGGCCTGCGGTGATGCTCACCCTCGGTTTCCGGGGCTGCCACCGGCTTCTTTCCTTCTTTGGAACGGGGCTTTTCCTGGCGAGGCTCCTGCTCCTTGTCCCCTTCCCTGCGGCGGCGGGGACGAGGGCGGGCCTCCTTTTCCTCAGCCGCTTCCGGTGCCTTTTCCGGCTCGTCCACAACCGCTTCCGTACTGTATCGGAACCGGATTGGCTCCAGAACCATTGCCTCTTCCTCCGGCTCCTTCCGGCGTTCCCGCTTTCCGCCACCGGAAATGGGGGCTAAATCCGCCGGAATGGGCGGGTCGTTCTTCTTTGCCTTGCCGCTGCGCAGAACGGCAATATCCTGGTTGGAAAATACAGAGATGGTGTCCGGATTTTCCTCCATCCGTACCTTTACCCGCTGCCGGAGCAGCTCGGATTCAATCACCGTTCCTCTGCCCTCCGGGGTGTCCACAAAGGAGTCCACCCGGGGACTGGTGCGGATCAGGTCCTCGTAAGCGTCCTGCTCATATTTCAGGCAGCACATAAGCCGCCCGCAGGTGCCGGAGATTTTGGTGGGATTCAGACTGATATTTTGGGTCTTCGCCATCTTAATGGACACCGGCTGGAAATCGTCCAGGAAGCTGGCACAGCAGAAGGGTCTGCCGCAGATTCCCAGGCCGCCTACCATTTTCGCCTTATCCCGGACACCGATCTGCCGCAGCTCAATGCGGGTGTGGAAGATATAAGCCAGGTTTTTCACCAGCTCCCGGAAATCCACCCGTTCATCGGCGGTAAAGTAGAACAGAATCTTGCTGCCGTCAAAGGCCATTTCCGCAGACACAAGCTGCATATCCAGCCCATGCTCCTCGATCTTCTGAAGACAGATGTCATAGGCCCGCTTCTCCTTGGCCTGGTTGTCCGCCGCGGTCTTCTCATCCTGGGCCGTCGCCCGGCGAATCACCTGACGCAGAGGCGAAACCACTTCCTTCTGGGCAATCTGGTGGTTCCCACCGGCGCAGATGCCAAACTCCGCCCCCCTGGCTGTGTCGATAATCACATGATCCCCCGGCTGGAGGGTCACACCGGCAGGGTCAAAATAGTAAACCTTCTGTCCCGGACGGAACTGGATGTCCACCACCTCAACGGTAGCTTCCGGGGCCGTATTTTTTGTTTCTTCCATGAATTTGCTCCTTATAACATCGGCCTTAACCGTTTCATTCCTTTTTATCGAAGTGCCCACTGCAAATATCCGCAAACCGCGGCTGGCGATACATTGCTTCCCACATAGGATATCGCCTTTTTCAGGCACAGGGATGTGTTGTAAAGCACTTCTCCGGTTCTCTCCCGGGCCAGTTCCCGGGACTGGGGCGACGGCACCTGAACGCCGCTGCGGCTGAGAAGTGCCCCTTCCACGATCTCCAGCCAGCTTGCGAGGATTTCTCCCAGGGCATCCCGCTTCCACCTTTCCATGGGGACCAGGGTCTGGATGAGAAGCAGTGTGTTCTTTTCTCTCAGTGCCCGCACAAAATCCAGAGTCTGAGGCGGCACCTCTCCGCCGTCTTCCAGCAGAGCCTTTGCCTGTCCCAGGTAGCCGCCGCTTCGTAATACAGCCGCCCCAATATCCGCATCGCTGCTTTTGGGGAATTCCGCCACCAGGGCCTGCCTCAGAATAGCCTCCGGTAACGGCTGCATATTGATCTCCCTGCACCGGGAACGGACTGTGGGAAGCAGCTTATCCGGATTGTCCGTCAGAAGCAGGAAGACGCCATAGGCTGGCGGCTCCTCCAGAACCTTTAAAAGGGCATTTTGTCCCGGCAGGCCCATATCCTGGGCCCGGGGGAACAGATAGATTTTATAGTCCGATTCATTGGGCTGAACATAGATGTCCGCCCGGGCCTGCCGGATCAGGTCCACCGTAACGGTCTTTTTCTCCGGATCGTCCACAGTAATAAAGTCCGGATGATTTCCGTCCATAACCTTCCGGCAGGCAGCGCACTGGAGGCAGGGCTTTGTCCTGCCCCGGCATAAAATGGCAGCAGCCAGCAGCCGTGCCAGGGTATGCTTTCCGGAGCCCTCCGGTCCGGAGATCAGGTAGAAGTGGGAAATGTGCCCCTTTGCGAGACTCGCCTCCAGATTCTCCTTCAGCTGGTCGTTTCCCAGCAGTGCCTCAAATCCCACTTTCTTCCCTCCTTAAAGTTAGGCGAAGTGTATATCACCTGGCACACAGTGCCCGATATCACCCGGCAAAGCCGGATATCCTTGCAATGCCGAATGGCATTGCCTTAGCCCCACAGATCGGACAGCATGGGGATGATCTGCTTCTTCCGGCTCATCACCTTTGGCAGGAAGGCGGTATTGTCCTTCGGCGTCACATGGAAGGCCTGCTCGATGACCTCGTCGTCTCCCACATACAGTAGCTGGGTGCCTTCCAGCAGCACGTCGGTAACCATCAGAGCCACCATGTCGAAGTTCTTTTCTTCCTTCGTCTTCTTCATCAGCGCCAGCAGCTCGTCCTTCCGGTTCAGGACAAGGGAGTTGTCAATGCAGGTGACCTGGGAAACGCCCAGGTCATGGCCTGCGATATGGAACTCCTTATAATCCGTGAACAGGACCTCATGGGTGGATTTATTCTCCACGGAGGCGGAGAAAATCTCCCGTCCAAGCTGGGTCAGAGAAACGTTGGCAATCCGTGCCAGCCGCTCCGCCATGCGGATATCCCGCTGGGTGCAGGTGGGGGATTTGAACATAACCGTGTCGGACAGAATTGCCGACGCCATCAGGCCCGCCAGACCCGGAGAGGGCATCAGGCCCCGATCCTGGAACATTCCGGCAATGATGGTATTGGTGGAGCCCACCACTTCATTGCGCACCGTAATGGGGTTGTTGGTCTGGATATCCGCCAGGCGGTGGTGGTCGATGATCTCCAGCAGCTCTGCCTCTTCCAGGCCGGGGACGGACTGGGCCGCCTCGTTGTGGTCAACCAGCACCACCCGCTTTCTCCGGGGACGCAGCAGATGATACCGGGTCAAAATGCCTGCCACCTTTTCATTTTCGTCCAGAATGGGGTAGCTGGAATGACGGTATTTTAACACCAGTTCCCGAACATCGTCCACCCGGTCGTCCAAATGGACGCTGAAAATTCCCTCCGTATGGCAGATCCGGCCTACAGGAGTAGACTGGAAAATCAGCCGGGCCGCCCGGTAGGCATCCAGAGGCGTGGAGATAATCACCGTGTCCGTCTCCATATTCCGCAGCTCCTGGTCGATCTCCGACTGGCACACCACCAGGCACTGGACATTCATTTCCAGGGCCTTTCGGATCATTTCCGGCTGATGACCGCACATAACAATGCTGTCCTTACTCTGGAAGGGCAGGTTCCCGTTTCCCTGGGGCAGGGCGATGATCACCTCACCGGCAATGGTATCCCGGTTTTCTCCCGCCTCGTTGAGGATTCGGCCCTCCAGCACAGACAGCACATTAAACAGGGGCACCTCTTCCAGCACACCGGAAAGGCTCTGGGACATGTTGTAGTTGGCAATATCCGTCCGGGACAAAATACCGTACAATGTGCCATTCTCGTTTGCCACGGGAACGGCAGTGATAGCGGGGCACTCCTGGAGCTTATCCCAGGCTCGGCCCACGGTAACGCCGGTATTCAGCACCGGGGGCGTGTCAAAGTCCAGATCCCGCACCTGATTGTACAGGTCGTAGATCCGTTTGGGTGGCTGGAAGCCGAAGCGGTCCAGCACGATCTGACTTTCATCGGATACCTTTCCCAGGCAGGCTGCCTGGTATTCCCGGTCGCCGCAGGCATTGCGCAAAGCCGTGTAGGCAATGGCAGCGACTATGGAATCCGTGTCCGGATTTCGATGTCCGGTTACATAAATAGGGTCCATTTTTTCTCCTCCGTCCAATTGAGTACAGTTATAATGTGATTTCTCCCGCCAGATTTTTCCCGAACAGGCTCCGGATTTCCTCCGGCTCCATTCCCTGTCCCAGCGCCCACATGAGCTTTGTCATGGCAGCCTCGGAAGTCATATCCCGTCCCTGAATAACGCCCAGCTCCAGCAGCTTATTGCCCACCTGGTAGACCTCCAGATCCGCGCTGTCATACAGGCACTGGGTGGTAACCACCACGCTGACACCGTCCTCCACCGCCCGGTGAATCCCCCGCAAGCCCTTGTGGAGTACATTGACGCCGCCCAGTCCGAAGGCTTCGATCACGATGCCCTTGTAGCCCATGGCAGCCAGCATGTCAAAGACCGCGGGATTCAAGCCCGGCGTCAGTTTCAGCAGAAAGACATTTTTGCTGATTTCCGGCATGAGTCTGGGCTCTCCCCTTTGCTTTTGGAGCACCTGCTCGTCCACCACCAGTCCCCGATTGCTGACCTTGGCAGCATATCGGGCATTGATACTGGCAAATGCCGAAAAGCCCGAAGCCCGTACCTTTACAGACCGGCAGCCCAGCATAACCTTCCGGTCAAAGGCAAGGAAGATTCCCGAATAGCCGGAAGCCGCCATGGCAAAGGCTGTCCGCAGATTGTCCGGCCCATCGGACAGCATATCCGCCAGGGGAAGCTGAGAGCCGGTAAACACCACCGGTCGGTCGATATCCGGCAACATGAAGGTCACGGCAGAGGCCGTGTAGGCCATGGTATCCGTCCCGTGGGAAACCACAATACCGTCATAATCCGCCCGGTCTTCAAAAATATGTGTCGCAATGAGCTGCCATTCCTCAGGCCGGATATTGGAGGAATCCAGACAGATCACGTCCCGGACCGTAATATCGTAATAGGTACGCAGCTGGTTCAGCTCCCGATCCATCACCTCAGAGCGCTGGGGCTCCAGTCCCTCTCCTCCCGGCAGGGAGGCAATGGTGCCTCCGGTGGTCAGAAGCAGAATCTTTTTCCTTTGAGCCATGATGTCTCCTTCGTCTGTTTTATCTCTGTTTCATGCTTTCTATTATAGCCTGACTGTGCGGAAATAGCAAGAAAAATCCCCGCTCCCCCAATGGAATGTTCCTTCGGATATTCAAAAAGCGGAAGCGGGTCTCGCTTCCGTTTTTTGAATTTCATTGCGTCGTCTCCGGAGTCGTCGTTGGGAGTGAGGTCGTGGTCGACGGGACAGTGGTAGTCTCCACCGTAGGTTCCTCGGTTGCTTGCGTCGTCGGGACGATCTCCTTTCCGTTCTGATCCTTTTCCTTCTTGACCAGACGATCCTTAATTCGGGTCAGAGAATAGTCCATGGCCTCTTTACAGCTCTTATTCACCCTGTCCAGGAAGTTTCCGTCGTAGGCCATCAGCGCCTCGTTCACGCGCATGACCCGGCTGTAGCTGTAGTCGCCTTCACTGTCCGTTTTCTTGACGGTATAGATGGGGATGTAGCTGTAGTCCGTAACTCTGGTCGTTCCGGTGGTGGTGTCCTTTGTAATTTCCAGGTCCAAAATGATCGAGTAGTTGGTGCCGCCACGCTCCGCGTCCCCAAAGAAATCCCCCAGGGAGTAGGCAACAAAGGCCCCGGTATTCTGATCGTAGGTAATGGGCTGCACCGTGTGGGGATGGGTGCCCAGAATCACGTCCACGCCCTGCTTCTGCATCAGGGAAATGATAGTTTCCTGGGAAGAGCTGATGTCGTCGTTGTATTCGCTGCCCCAGTGGAGCAGAGCAATGGTGATATCCGGTCGTTCCGCCTCCACTGCCTTCAAAATGGTGCTGATTCGGTCCCGGTCAATGGTTCTGTACTCCGTGGCATAGTCGGTGTAGAGCAGATTCACCAGCTGTTCGTTGCCCGCCGGCATACCACGGCCCCCCAGACCCTTGGTAAAGGCCACAAAGGCCACACGAACCCCCCGGACCTCCGCAATGGTGTACCCCTTTCCGGCACGCAGTTCGCTTTCATCTCCGTAGGCGCCCAGAGGCTCAATTCCCGCGTTGCGAATCGCCTGTAAGGTGGCGTTCAGACCGTTGAGGCCGTTGTTGACGGCACAGGAATTTGCCATTTGCAGCATGTCAACGCCAATGTTCCGCAGGCCCCGCAGAAGCTCCTGGGGTGCGGAGGTGGTTTCGGAGCCGTAGGGCTCGCCGAAGATGTTCCCTTCAAAGTTCAGTACCGTCAGATCCGCTTCCGACAAATCCGCCGCTACATCCCGGAAAGCGGCAGTGTAGTCATATCCCACCGCCGTAACGCCGGAGGATACCACGCTGTCCGTCACATTGAGATCTCCCGCGGCCCGAATGTGAATGGTGGTGATAGGGTCCTGGAAGATGGAGGATACGGACTCCGTGGCGACGACCTCCGGCTGGGTTTCCACCGGCGCGGCAGCCTTCTCCCTACCGCTTTTTTGAACCAGGGAGTAGATTCCCCAGGTGCCCAGACCCAGAAGAACCACCGCAAGCAGCAACATACGCTTCATCCGTTTGGCAGCGGCTTCCTTTTTCCGCCGAATCGCCTCCCGTTTTTCCTGGCGGCGTCGCAATTCCTCATCGTAAGACGGCATGGTTTTCTCTCCCCTTTCGATTCTTTCTGTGGATTTCTGATTATTATACCGCATTTTGCCTCATAACACAAGAGGCGGAAATGTAAAGGTTGTTTTAACGAGCTTTTCTCACGTCTTCTTCAGCAGCTCCCGGGCCTCCTCCGCATCCCTTTGGATGGCATGTTGCAGCTCCTCCAGGCCGGAAAACTTCCGTTCCGGACGAAGAAAACGATAAAATTCCAGGGTAATTTCCCGACCGTACAGGTCTCCCTGATAGTCTAAAATCCACGGCTCCACCGTAATTCCGGCGCCGTCCACCGTAGGACGGGTGCCGATGTTGGCAACCGCCGGATGGGTCTCGCCGTCAATGTCGCAAAGGCAGGCATAGACGCCGAATTTGGGCAGGGCCAGTCCCTCCGGGAAGCGAAGATTCGCCGTAGGAATTCCCAGCCGCCGTCCCAACTGGTGACCATGGACGACCCGGCCTCCCAGCACATGGGGATGTCCCAGGAACCGCACCGCCGTAGCCATATCCCCCGTCTCAATCTGACGCCGGATATAGGTGCTGGATACCCGGATACCGTCCAATGTCTGCTCCGGGACCACTGCCGACATCAGTCCTTTGGACGCGCAGTAGCTTTGCAGCAACGCCGCGCTGCCCGCTCCCCGGCTTCCAAACCGAAAGTCTTCACCGCAGACAAAGCCCACTGCCCCATATTCCCTTTGGAGCATAGCCAGGAAATCCTCCCATGCCATGGCGTGCATCTCCTCGTCAAAGGGCAGTGTCACCACAAAATCCATGTGGAATCTCTCTTCCAGCAGCCGTCTGCGGTCCTCGGCGCTGTTGATCAGCCTGGGGGTATTGCCAAATACCAGCGTATCGGGATGGGACGCAAATGTGACAACACCTGCGCTGCCTCCCGCTTTTTCCGCAAGGATGCGGCATTGCCGCAACAGGGCCTGGTGTCCCAGATGGACCCCATCAAAAAAACCCAGGGCGCAAATTGTCTGATTCAAAGGTTCATTCTTCATTTTTTATACTTCAAAAAAGCTCTTAATCGTTACCATAACGCCATCTTCCACCCTTGCCAGCATGAGAAATTCTCCGGAGACACTGTAAGCCCGGTAGGTTCCCTCCGGGAGGGACACAGAAAAGGCATTGCCATTGCGGCATCGCTTTTCCTGATTGGCAGTCAGCTTCACTGCCGGATACGTCCGGAACAGGCTGTCCACCGGCCTTAAGTACCGTCCCGGCGCTGCCGATGCCAGCAATTCCTCCAGGGGCACCGCCTCTTCCAGGGTATATTCCCCTGCCTGGACCCGCCGCAGAGCCGCCATAGTTCCGCCGCAGCCCAGAGCCTCTCCGATATCCTTGCACAAGGTGCGGATGTAGGTTCCTTTGGAGCAGTGAACCCGCAGGTGAAGCTCCCTTTCCGTCATTCCCAGCAGGGTCAGCTCATGGATGGTAACAGGACGGGACTGGCGCTCCACTTCCCTTCCCTTCCGGGCCAGGTCATAAAGCTTCTGCCCATTCACCTTCAAGGCGGAATACATGGGGGGCACCTGCAAAATCTCCCCCCGAAAGCGCTCCAGAACCTTCTCCGCCTCTCCGGCAGTGACATTTACCTCCCGCTCCCTGAGGACCGTACCGGTAATATCCTCGGTGTCGGTGGTGATTCCCAGACGCAGCACTGTTTCATAGGTTTTCTCCGCGTGTTCAAAAAACGCCACGCCCCGGGTCGCCCGACCTACAAATACCGGCAGCACACCGGTCGCCATGGGGTCCAGGGTCCCGCCGTGACCAATCCGGCGGGTGTCAAACACCCGCCGAAGCCGGGCGGTTACGTCCTGGCTTGTCCAGCCCTGGGGCTTGTCCACAATCACGATGCCATTCATACCCGGTACTCCAGCATTACCTCTGCCACAGCCCTGGTGGCCTCCTCCAGGGGCATCCGAATGGTTCCCCCTGCCGCGCCCTTATGTCCGCCGCCGCCGAAACGTTTTGTCACCAGGGTGGCGTCATAGCCGGAGACAGCCCGGACAGACAGCTTTACGCTGCCGTCCTGATTTTCCCGCAGAGTAGCCGCCATACAGACTCCCGCCACCGTCCGGGGAAAGGAAGAGATGTTGTCCATATCGTCTTCCGTAACGCCGATTTCCTTCTCTACGCTTCCTGGGATGGCGCAGACCGCCATCTTCCCGGACTGAATCATCTGCAAATGCTCTACAATCCAGGCCTGCATTTGCAGACGCCCCAAGGAGTTGGTTTCAAACAGCATCTGGTTCAGTTCAAAAATTTTCGCGCCGGCCCTTGCGCACTTTGCGGCGGTTTCAAAGGTATGGGCCGTGGTGTTGGCAAAGCGGAAGCAACCGGTATCCGTGGAGGCACCCACATAAACCGCCTCTCCGATTTTCTCGTCCATGGTAGCGCCCATGGTCTCCAGCACATCCCAAACAAGCTCTACACAGGAAGCGCTGTCCGCCGCCACCAGCTCCTCTTCCGTAAAAGAATCCGCCGCGCTGTGGTGGTCTATGCGAAGGGCGATTTTACCCATTAAATGGGAAAAGGCCTCCGGCAGCATTTCCGGAGAAGCCACATCCACAGATACAATGGTATCCCCCTCCTCTGCTGCCTCCTTTGTAAGGCCCTCATGGAGCCATAAGAACCGCGGCGTCACTTCCTCGTTGCGCAGCACAAAGGCCTTCTTCCCCAGCTGCCGCAGTCCTAGGCACAGAGCAGCCGAGGAACCCACCGTGTCTCCGTCGGGACGGCGGTGGCTCAGAATGCAGAACCGGTCATGGCTTTCCAGGAACGCAGCCGTTTCACGGATTGTCAGTTTCTTCATCGTGTTTTACCCCCAGGGAATTGATGAGCTTGATCATCTTCGCGCCGTAGGCAATGGAATCATCCTGCTCCCAGACGATCTCCGGGCTGTAGCGCAGGCGGAGATTGCTGCCAAGCT
>CAYRDE010000020.1:0-25103 GCA_964422935.1 uncultured Oscillospiraceae bacterium
TTTGATTTTTCTCTGTGTTGGAACATCCCTCCAACACATCCCTCCAACTTCATATCCCTTCATTTGAAGGGATTGAATACGCCGCTATGATGGAATAGGTAGACATAGTGGACTTAAAATCCACCTGAAGTGATTCAGTACCGGTTCGAGTCCGGTTAGCGGCACCATAACTGGACACCAATTTTGATACAATGAGTATCGAAGTGGGTGTCCAGTTTCTTTTTGCAAAAGCCCCTGTTTACAAGGATTTTCCTATACTATTTAACGAAAGCAGGCTCTACGGTAACCGAGACATGGTCGCCGTAGAGCCTTTTTGTGTTTTTGCGTACGAACTTTTTAATGAAAGGTCTGTGGGGTGTGCATTTTGAGCCGAGGGGTGTGCATCATTTAACTATCCTTGACAAAGAAGAACTGTAACCTTTGCACTCAGACCTTTATTCTGTTCTGTTGGAAAAATGAATGTGAATTTTTCAAAACCCATTGACAAACATCAATGCGTTGCATATAATATAGATGAACGTCGATGGGAGGTGACGAACTTGGATCTCAATGAAAAGAAAATCGCAACGATTTTCAAAGCGTTCTGTGATGAAAATCGTATTCGTATTCTGAAACTTCTTACGACAGGTGAGAAATGTGCTTGTAAATTGCTTGAAGAAATCAATATCACGCAGCCTACATTGTCTCACCACATGAAAATTCTTTGTGATTCTGGCATTGTGGTTGGGCGAAAAGAAGGTAAATGGATGCACTACTCCATTTCACCAGAAGGATCGGAAACTGCCGTGAAATACCTGAGAGAGCTTACCAAAATCACTTGTTTAGATGCTGATAAGTCGTGCTGTGAAAAGTAAGTCCATCTGCTTTTCGGCACGGCTTATATAAAGTCCATTACATCGACACATTTCAATGTAACAATCTTTGAAAGGGGGCTTTCTTTATGGAAGCAATTAAAACCGGGTGGGATTTCTTTCAAAATGAAATCCTTGGTATGAAATGGTTGAACCGCCTGATTGGCAGTATCGTGGAAGCCTGCGGGTTAGACCCCGCAAGCAAAGTGGGTGGCAGCATCCAGTTCTTCTTCTACGATGTTATCAAGATCATGGTACTGCTAGGCGTTTTGATTTTGATCATCTCCTACATCCAGAGTTACTTTCCGCCGGAACGCACCAAAAAGATTCTTGGCCGATTTCACGGCATCGGCGCAAACTGCATCGCAGCCCTTTTGGGTACAGTGACGCCGTTCTGCTCCTGCTCGTCCATTCCGCTGTTCATTGGCTTCACCAGTGCGGGTCTGCCGCTGGGTGTCACATTCTCTTTCCTGATTTCTTCCCCAATGGTGGATTTAGGAAGTCTGGTGCTTCTGATGAGCATTTTTGGATGGAAGGTCGCCATCGTCTATGTGGTACTGGGCCTTGTGATTGCGGTTGCTGGAGGAACGCTAATTGAGAAGCTGCATTTAGAGGAACAGGTTGAGGAGTTTATCCGCAACGGTCACGCCATTGATGTTCCTCAAGAAGAACTGCATTTCAAAGACCGAATGAAATATGCGTGGGAGCAGGTTGTTGCCACCGCAAAAAAGGTTGCACCTTACGTCTTAATCGGTGTAGGGATCGGAGCATTTATTCATAACTGGATTCCCGAAGAATTTATCGTAAAAGTTCTTGGCGACAACAATCCTTTTGGTGTGGTTCTTGCTACAATCGCAGGTATTCCTATGTATGCTGATATATTCGGCACAATCCCGATTGCGGAGGCTCTGCTTGCAAAAGGCGCATTGCTCGGCGTGGTGCTGTCCTTTATGATGGCTGTTACCACTCTGTCCCTTCCTTCCATGATCATGCTCCGCAAGGCTGTAAAGCCGAAGTTGCTGGGGATCTTCATTGCCATCTGCACAATCGGTATCATTGTTGTCGGCTACTTCTTCAATGCGATTCAATATTTGCTTGTATAAGGAGAGAAAAAGAAAATGGCTAAAAACTGGTATCCCGTTATTGACATTCTGACCTGCATGGAGTGCGGTACCTGCGTCAATTTCTGCCCTCATGGTGTGTATGATAAGCAGAAATCCCCCGTTCCGGTTGTTGTGAATCCCGATGGGTGTATCGACCATTGCCACGGCTGCCAAAAGAAATGCCCTGCGGGTGCGATCTCTTATGTAGGAGACACGGGAGAACATCCTAATGCCGCCCCTGCTTGCTGCTGCAATACTGAGCCTAAGACGGTGGAGGGTCGGTCGCTGCTCATTGAGTATCTGTATCTCGACCTGAACACTTGTGATCGTTGCATTGGTACGGATGCCGTCTTGGATGAAGTCGTTGCCGTCCTTCGCCCCGCTCTGGAACTGGCAGGCTATGCGGTGGATTATCAGAAGCGTGAAATGGCAACGCCGGAGCTTGCAGAGCAATATCATTTCCTTTCCTCGCCCACCATTCTTGTCAACGGCCAGGACATTTTCGGGGCCGTACAGGAGTCCAACTGCGGCTGCTGCGGCGAGATCGCCGGTGCAGACGTGGATTGCCGGGTGTTTGAGTATGAGGGTAAGACCTATGAAGTGCCCACTAAGGAAATGCTGGCAAATGCCATTCTCAAAAGTCTGAACGCACAGCCGACTTGTTCCTGCGGTGCTTATGAACTCCCCGAAAATCTCAAACGGTTTTACGAGGGCAAGGCTCAAAGATTTGAAAGCACCTCATCCTGCGGATGCGGATGCACTTGCGGAGGATAAGGCTTATGGAGAAGAAATCTTTGCTTATCAAAATTCTCGTTCCTGTTTTGATTGTGGCGGTGCTTGGCGGTATGTGGCTGATCAAAAATCGACAGGACATTTCGGAAGAACCTGCCACTACACAGTCGTCACAGAATGAAACAGATTTGCCGGAGGACTTAAAGGACGCTGACTTTGGATTGCGTGAAACGGAAGCCATTGATTTTGAGGGAAGGGCCTCCTATGGAATACCTATGATTGTGGACTATGGTGCAGACACCTGCATCCCCTGTAAAGAAATGGCTCCTGTTCTCGAAAAGGCAAATGAGGAGTTTAGGGGCAAAGCATTTATCAAGTTCATCAATGTTTGGGAATATCCCGATACGGCAAACAATGTCCCGGTTCAGGTCATTCCCACCCAAGTCCTCGTCAATGCGGACGGAACGCCTTTCGTCCCCAGTGAAGAACTAGCGTCCCAAATCGAATTTCTAATGTATAGCCACAAGGAAACAGGTGAACACGTTTTTACTGTTCATCAAGGGGGCTTGACAGAGGAACAGATGCGCATGATACTAAAGGAGATGGGGGTGGAATAGGTTGATAAACGCTTGGCTCACCCAAATCGCCGAGATCATTCGCACACAGATGTGGCTGGCACCGTTGCTTGCGCTGCTGGCGGGGATTCTGACCTCAGTTACTCCGTGTTCTTTGTCCAGTGTTCCGTTGATTATCGGCTATGTTGGCGGTATAGGTGAGACGAATACCAAAAAAGCCTTTGCTTATTCTGCGGTGTTCTCTGCTGGGACTGCAATCACATTTGTAACGCTTGGGATCATTGCTACCTCCGCTGGTAAACTGATGGGAACATCCTCGACCATATGGTACATGGCGCTTGGTGTGCTGATGGTGTTGATGGCCTTGCAGACATGGGAGATATTCAACTTTATTCCATCGGTCAATCTGCTTTCCAAAAGCAAGAAGCGCGGCTTTGTCGGAGCATTTCTGGCGGGTATTTTAGGCGGGATCTTTTCTTCCCCCTGTTCAACGCCGGTGCTGATCGCTCTGCTTGCCATTGTCGCCGGAGAAGGAAACCTGCTTTGGGGTATTCTGCTGATGCTGCTTTATTCTGTCGGGCATAGCGCGCTGGTCATGGTGGCCGGAACTTCGGTAGGGTTTGTTCAGAAAATCAACAGCAGCGAGACATACAACAGAGCAGCAAAGATCGTAAAGCTGCTGATGGGTATGGTGATCCTGCTCATTGGCCTGTATATGTTCTGGATCGCATTTTAAAAAATCATTTTAGGAGGAAATCATCATGGGTCTGTTCGGTTTTGGTAAGAAAAAAGAAGAAGAAAAGCAAGTCCCCACTTGCTGCTGCGGCAGTTCCGATGCTCCGGCAGAGGAAACTTCCGGCTGCTGCTGTGGCTCCACTGACCAGGCGGGAGGGTCCGCCTGTTGTGGTGAGACTGGCAGTGGTATCGTCAGCATCAAAGTCCTGGGCGCGGGCTGCAAATCCTGCCATGAGCAGTACGAGAACGCAGCGGTCGCTGTCAAAGCGCTGGGTTTGCCCGTAGAGGTAGAGTATATCACCGACATGGAAAAGGTCATGGGGTATGGCGTTATGAGTGTGCCTGCTATTGTGGTTAATGAAAAGGTCGTTTCTATGGGCAAAGTTCTCAAGGCCGCCGATGTAGAGAAGCTGCTACACAAGCTGGGATATTGATATGCAGAAGGTAGCCTTTATCTGCGTTCACAATTCCTGCCGCAGCCAGATCGCGGAGGCTCTGGGGAAGAAGCTGGCATCCGATGTATTTGAGAGCTATTCCGCAGGCACGGAAATAAAGCCCTGTATCAATCAGGATGCGGTTCGCCTGATGAAGCAGGTTCACGGCATTGACATGGAGGAAAGCCAATACAGCAAGCTGCTTTCTGATATTCCTCCCGTGGATGTAGTTATCACCATGGGCTGTAATGTCCAGTGTCCGTTTCTGCCTTGCTCACATCGTGAGGATTGGGGGTTGGAAGACCCTACCGGAAAGAGCGACGAAGCATTTCTGGAAACCATCCGGGTGATTGAGCAAAAGATACTTGAATTGAAAGCTAAGTTGAGCTAACAAAAGAAGCCGATTCAGGCAATCCCTGTTTCGGCTTCCTTAAAACACGATATATCGATAATATTCGATTTGGTAAAGGAGGATACGATTATGAAACGAGAAAGAAATACGGGTATCAGCTTTTTCCAACGATACCTCACGGTCTGGGTCATCATCTGCATGGCGCTGGGCATTCTGATTGGCAAGTATCTACCGGGTATCCCGGAGTTTCTGAATCAGTTTGAATACGCCAAGGTATCCATTCCCATGGCGATTCTGATTTGGCTGATGATCTATCCCATGATGATGAAGGTGGATTTCCAGAGCATCAAGAATGTGGGTAAGAACCCCAAGGGCCTGTTTGTGACCTGGATCACCAACTGGCTCATTAAACCCTTCACTATGTATGGCATCGCAAGTCTGTTCTTTTTTGTGATCTTCAAAGCGTTCATCACACCGGAGCTGGCAACGGAATATCTGGCTGGGGCCGTCCTGCTTGGCGCGGCTCCCTGCACGGCGATGGTGTTTGTATGGAGTACCTTGACCAAAGGCGACCCAGCCTATACGGTGGTACAGGTTGCAACCAACGATCTGATCATTCTCTTTGCCTTTGTACCGATTGTAAAGTTCCTGCTGGGCGTTTCCAATGTATCCGTACCTTGGGATACGCTGATCTTGTCGGTAGTCCTGTTTGTGGTAATTCCTCTGGCGGGAGGTATGCTGACCCGTACCCTGGTTATCAAGAAGCGCGGAAAGGATTATTTTGAAAACTCTTTTGTCAAGAAATTCGACAGTATGGCATCACAGAAAGCAAAGTCAAAATGCAGCTGAGCCGCACCCGGGCAAAGCTGTGCACTTATCTGGAAAGCGAGGGAATCTACGTATGAACGGACAGAATCTGCTGATTGGCTTGAGCCATATTGATCGAAAGTTTATTGAAGAATCTGAGAATGACACCATTGGTACCAAGAACAGTACCCATAAAGAACCTACGCAGGGGAGAAAGGTTTTTCGCAAGCCTCTGCTAATTGCAGCCATTGTTGCTCTGATGCTTTTTCTGATGGGCTGTGCTGCAGTGGTACTGCTCCATCTGAATGATTTGAAAATAGGTGAACGAACCTACACCCAGCATCCTCTTTACCTGGAAGATGGAACCAAAACCCCAGCAACGGAAAAGGTTCAAGAGATTATCGCTCTGCAGGGCATTGCCGAGAGTCCCAATCAGCAGGCAGCAAAAGAATGGTATGATTTTCTCCAGTCCTACGATCAGGATCGTGCCTTAGCCAATCATGCTGAGGATTTTTCCATACCTGCTGCTTATCACGCCTATGGGGTATACATCCAGGAGATGGTTGACAAAGTAGATGCGATCTGTCAGAAATTCGATTTGAAATTGGCGGGAGAAGGCGCTTTGCTGTTGACACAGGTGGAGGACCGTATCCCGGAGATCCTTGGCATCGACGGAATTCTGAAGAAAGGGACTTCGGCGCAAGCTTCCTATGTTGGAGGCAGGTTCTATGAATGCGGAAACTTTAATCTGGACTACCGGATCACGGCAAATGGGTTCCAGGAGGTTTTTGTGGGATACTCTTATGCAGACAAGGCGTATTTCAGCACAATGTATTTGACTATTGAAGAATCGGAAAAGGTTCAGGAATGGAATTATACAACGGAGGATGGTACACAACTGCTTTTGGTCAAAACGGTTGACCGTGGTTACATCTTCTGTGACCGGGAAGATGCATTCCTGCAAATAACCCTTGGCGGCAAGCTGGAAGACCTTCCGAATATGACAAAAGCGGATATGGAAGCGTTTGCGGAGGTTCTGGATTATACCCTGAAGCCTGACAGGGTGGAGAATATGCACGCTCTGGCGTTAGAGCTGGATGCACTGTATCGTGCCCCCACCGCTGTAGATCCCGAAGAAGAGGCCCGCCGAGAGGCGGAATTTGAAGCCCACGAACGGCATGACAGCTTTGCGGATTTGATTGCCGATATGCGGGACAATGAGGAATATTTCACCAGATACAGCGGCGATACCTATCTGGACTTCTGGGAGACCATGGAATACTGCTTGATGGATGCAGACGGAAATGGCACAGAAGATTTGATCCTTGGAAGAAACGGGAATATTAATGCAATCTGGACCATGAAAGACGGAAAAACCGCCGGACTTCAGGGTAGCTGGGCGCAAGGTTACCTTTGTGAAGGATATATTTTTGAGTTTGCAGTTCGTGAAGACGGGTCCCATTTCCATAGCTACTCAAACCTTATGACCGGAGAGGGATTGGGGCAGGTTTCTTACTATCCCAGTGATGGGGTCTGGCGTTACCAGAAAGGAAATGATATAAAAGGAATCACAGAGGCGGAAGCCTTTGAAATTATGAATTCCTATGCCCATGTTGAGCTGCCGGAAATGAAGCCTGTTAAGGATTTTCCGATGAATTAACATTTACATTTCCCTTTTCAGTCAAAGTACCAGCCGATGAACGCAGAGCCAGCTTCCCAGTGTAGGGAAGCTGGCTCTTTTCTTTTTTGCAAAAAATGTTATGATGGGTGTAACCTTTTCATATTGGATTCTTACTAGCTGGCATCTGCCAGCACGGGATACATACCGTTGGTGTCGCACTCGTAGAGCATTTCGTAGACTTCATAGTTGCCGGGGACATCGTTGTTGGTACCCCAGGGGCTCAAGGAGGTCACGGGCTTGTAGGCGATGGCGACGCTCTCCCGGACGACGGTGTTGTCGATGTTTTCTTCATTTGTCAGTTTTTCTGCCGCTTCCTCAGCAACGGTCACAGCCTGAGGCGCAGCCTCCGTGGGAGCGGTGCTGTTTCCGCCGCAAGCAACCAGGGACAGAACCAGTGTCAGTGTCAACATGAGTGCAATCAGTTTTTTCATAGTGGATCCCCTTTTCTATTAATTTTCGGTGTCTCTGGACACCTTGTGAAATTATGGTATCACAGTATTCCGCAAAAGTTGTGACAGGAATATCCTTTAATTGTGTCACAAATGTCAATATTTTATTGGATTTGACTTTTTTGCACAGGAATGCCCTTGCTTTTTTGTGCAAATATGCTAGCATAGTCACAAACACACAGGAGGTGGGATGATGAACGGAACCACAGTCATGATCTGCGATGACAATAAGACCGTACACCAAACCCTGGAACTTTATTTTCAGGAGGCGGGATTTCGTGTGATCTCCGCCTTTGACGGTGTAGCTGCCTTGGAAATGCTGAAAACCAACAAGGTGGATCTCATCATACTGGACATCATGATGCCCAAAATGTTCGGCACCGAGGTGTGCCGGGAGATCCGGAAGACCAGCGAGATTCCCATCATCATCCTCAGCGCAAAGGTGGACGAGGCAGATCGGATCGTGGGCCTGGAGCTGGGCGCCGACGACTATGTGACCAAACCCTTTTCTCCCAAAGAGGTTGTCACCCGGGCCCGCACGGTGCTGCGCCGCTCCCGCCCCAGGGAGAATCGCAATGCGCTTCTTCGTCTGGGAAACGTCCGAGTGAATACAAAAGCCTATGATGTGCAGATCGAGGGCTACGACCGGCCCATTAAAATGACGCCCCGGGAGGTGGAACTATTGTCCTTCCTCATCCGCCACAAAGGGGAAGTGCTCTCCCGGGAAGAAATTCTCAACGCCGTCTGGGGCTATGACTACTATGGAGATGTCCGGGCCGTGGACACTTTGCTTGCCCGGGTTCGCAGCAAAATTCCAGAAAAGAAAGCCGACGTAACCTTCCGCACCATCTACGGTGTGGGCTATATGATCGAGGAACGCCATGAGTAAGGGAACCGGAGGAAAACAGAATCCCCTGAGACGATTTGCCCTGATTCTGGTGGGGCTCTATATCTTAGGCATCGTTCTTGGCTGCGTCATCATCTGGGCAATCCCCGTCTTCAAGGCCAAAGAGGATCTTTTAACCATTGCGGAGGATAAGGGCAACCAAATTCTCTCCGCAGATCTTCTGGATGAGGTCATGACCTTTGGCATGGACTACAGCATCTACAGCGACAATGGCTTTGTGATATATAAGGAAAATAATTTCCTGTATAAAGAGCAGTGGCCCTATGTTGACGGCTTTGTGGATCAGGTCTTTGCCAAGGGCAAGATCTTCGTCCCCACCATCTTCCTGATGGATAACCGGGGAGAGACTCCGAATTGGAGTTTTGGTGTTATCATCGGCGTTACTGTCACCAGCCCCACCAGCGGACGGCAGTTTGCTTCCATCCTCCTCCGGGATTTTAACGACCTGGACACCGCCATGCTGATCTTCTTCGTTCTGTTTACCATTCTGTACGGAGTGGCCATTGTCTTTTCCGCCCACACCATTCGAAAGGAGCGGGAGTTGAACCGGATGCGGCGGGATCTGATCGCCAACGTCAGTCATGAGCTGAAAACTCCTATCACCGCCATTCATGCCATGGCAGAAACCCTCCACGACGGACTGATTAAGGACGAGCTGACCCGAAGGGACTATGCAGGGAAGATCATTGAGGAATCCGACCATCTGGAGCAGCTGGTTCTGGATATCCTGGAGCTGTCCAGACTGCAAAGCAAGCGCACCGAGTTTCACAAGGAGACCGCCTACTTAGACGGCATCATCCCGCCCATTGTTGATCGGCACACGATGCTCTGCGGCGATCTGGGAATCCATCTGGACATTTCCGGCCTGAAGCTGGAGGATGCCCCGGCGGTCAATACGGATATCGAAAAGATTATGACCCTGATGAGCACGCTCCTGGATAACGCCGTGAAGTTCACCGGAGAAGGGGGCACCATCTGGATCAGCAATCAAATTGGTGCCAAGCACACCACCTTCTGCATCCGGGACAACGGTCCCGGCATCCGAGGAGAGGATGTCCAGCGGATCTTCGACCGGTTCTATAAGGCGGACATCGCCCACAATTCCAGCGGCAGCGGCTTAGGATTGGCCATTGCCGATGAAATTGCCAAGGGGCTGGGCGAAAAGCTCTGGGTAGAAAGTAAATTTGGAGAAGGTTCTGCCTTCTACTTTACCATCAGCTATTAAGGAAGAATGTTATGACACCAAAAAAGAGAAACACTGTTTTTGCCCTTTTGATTCTTGCCGCTGTACTCATCTATACCATCGCAGGCGGAAACATCGGAACCAATTTAGACTTTGGTGAAGATGCCCTGCGTCTTCGTGCCGCCGGGAACGATTGGACAATCCCCTACTCTGAAATTGCCTCCCTGGAACTTCAGGATCTTCCCGACCTGGGTCACCGGGTGCAGGGCAGCGAAAAACGAAGCCTGTACTGCGGCACCTGGGAAAATGACACCTGGGGTGAATATACGCTGTGCATCGTTCCCAAAGTTGAGACCTGCATTGTCATTACCATGTCTGACGGGAATCACTATGTTATAAACTATGAGAACAATGAATCCACCGAGGAATTTCACAATATGTTTGCCACCTTGCTGCAGAGTAAATTCCCATGCTGAGTAACAGCTCCACGAACCATGAAAATAGGTCGGGTTCTGAAATTCTTTGTGCTTCTGCACCGGTTTCCCTGCCAGGAGTGAGTTCCAAGCACTTAAATTAACATTGCAATGGATGCGAAGCACTCATTGTAAAACAAAAAATATGACGGAGAGCAATGACGCTCTCCGTCGTGTATTTTATTCCAGGGAACCACCCGTTTCCATTCCATCCTCCGGTATGAGCTTCTTTCGAATCACCCGCCGGGAAGCACAAACGGCATACACCATTGCGAGCGCCTCCGCCAGCCACATGGCATACCAGATGGCATCGACACCGCCCAGTCTTCCAAACAGATAAGCCAGCGGTACCAGTGGGATGAACTGCCGCAGGCAGGTACCCACCATATTCACCATGCCATTGCCCAAACCGGAGCAGGCATATCCCAAAACCGTAGTTACCGCACCAAATACAAAGGTCACCGCAATGATCCGCAGCCCCGGAATCCCGATGTTAAGGGCTTCCTCCGAGGCAGAGAAGATCCGCAGAAGGCTCCCGGGAATGACTTCAAACAGGATCGTGCCCAAAAGGGCCACGCCCACAGCCACGGGTACAGCGGTTTTCAAAACCTGGCGGATGCGGTTCCACTGTCCCGCACCATAGTTAAAGCCCACAATGGGGATCGTGGCCTGACCCAAGCCGTGCATGGGCATATACAGGAAGCTCTGAAGCTTATTATAGGCTCCAAAGAATGCAATTGCCGGAGCCGAAATGGCAGCCCCGCTTTCCGTCAACCCCGGCAAAAGCACCCCCAGGATTGCGTTCATGGAGAACAGCATGATTGCGCTCATGGCCTGGGTCAAGATCGTCGGCAAACCGACCTTGTAGATGAGCCAGATTGTCTGTCTGGACATTCGGAACCCCTTGAGCGTCAACCTGACCTCGTGGTTTGTCGCGACATTTAAGCTCAGAGCGACTGCTGCGCCTACCCACTGACCGTTCACGGTAGCAATCGCCGCACCTTCAATCCCCAGGTGACAGCCAAATATCAGTACGGGGTCCAAAATGATGTTGGTAACCGCCCCAGACACCAGGGAAATCATGCTCAGGAAGGTATTCCCCACCGCTTGCAGCAGCCGCTGACCCAGGGTTTCCAGAAAAACACCCAGGCTGAACAGGGTGCAGATTCTAAGATACCGTTCACACATATCCAGGGAGGCTTCGCTTCCGCTGCAAAGGCGAATGTAACGCCTCAGGAAAAGGCCTCCGAAGATCATAAAAACCAGACTGCTGATCAGAGACAGAATCAGGCCAGTAGTTGCCACCCGATTGGCGTCCTCATACCGCTTTGCTCCCACCATCCGGGAAACCACAGCGTTGACGCCCACGCCGGTGCCCACAGATACGGCTACCATCAGCAGCTGGACCGGGTAAGCCAGGGAGGTTGCGGCAAAGGCTTCCTCACTGATCCGTCCCACAAAGATCCCATCCACAATGTTATACAGGGACTGTACCAGCAGGGACAGCATCAGGGGAAGGGCCATGGTGATGACCAGCCTGGGGATGGGTGCGGTGGCCATCCGATTTTCCTTTTGTACAGGTCTCATTCCTTATTGGGCGTGAGGTCCGTGCCCGTGCTTCCTTGCCTCCCCAGGCATCCGGCTTTTCCAGTCTGTCAGAAGCACAGTCAGCAGACGCTCCAGTTCCGTCTGTTCTTCGGGATTCAACGCTGACAAATCCGCATTGGCGGCCCCGCCATGATGGAGAACATGACCGCACTGCATCAGCAGCCCCAGAGCACCTTCCGGCATCTCCCGGTTACGTCTTCCGCCTTCCCGGCTGGGTCTTTCCTCCTCCTGTCCAAAAAGCTTACGGCCCTTTCCGCACTGCAGGGCGTCGATGGGGCACTGATTTTCACACTGGTCACAATGTTTCTTTTCCATTGTCTTCATCCTTTCATTTTTATTAGGTGCCTAAATAATAACGCATCCGCACAGATTTGTCAAGGTACCTTGACAAATTTATTTTTTCTCTGTATACTGACTGTATCAAGTTGAAAAGGATGTGCGTGCTATGGTCTGGCAAGAAAATAAAGTGGAAATGAGCGGACAGGAACGGCTACGTGTACTGTTAATCCGATGCGGGCATAAGCTTGGCAGTGGCCATGGCAGGCAGCAGACACAGGGCCGAATTTTGAAAATCCTGTACCATTACGGTCCAATGACGCAAAAGGATCTCCAGGGCAAGCTGGATATTCAGCCCGGTTCCATGAGCGAAATTGCGGCAAAGATGGAACATAAAGGTCTTCTTATCCGGGAAAAAGACCCGCTAGACAAGCGAAAGATTCTCCTGATGCTAACAGAAGCAGGCCGTGCGGACGTGGAAGGATTTCAAAAGCAGCGCAAATCTCAACACACAAAAGAATTTGATGCGCTGACCCAGGAGGAGGAGCAGCAGCTTCTGCATCTTCTGGAAAAACTGCTGAACAGCTGGGCCTCAACACAGGAAATATCTCCTGAATTTTCTACAGATGCCCATGCCTAAGAAATTGGCGGCACTTTTCTATTAACACACGGATGATCAAACCAGCAAGCAATGCAATCTTCCGTAAGAAGAGCGTATTTTGGGCAGGAAACCGTATCCGGTATATGTGAAAATCGGGCTCTGCATTTTATCTCTGAATCCGTCCGGAGCCGTCTCCGCCAGCCAGCTTTTCTACCTCGCTGACCGTGACCATGTTATAGTCACCCTCAATGGTGTGCTTCAGTGCGGAAGCCGCAACCGCAAATTCAACCGCCGCCTAGGTGTCCTTGCCGGACAGCAGACTGTAAATCAGACCGCCGCCAAAGCTGTCGCCACCTCCAACCCGGTCAATAATATGCAGGTCATACTTTTTGGAGAAGCAATATTCCTCCTTAGAAGCATTGTACAGCATTGCGCTCCAGCCGTTGTCAAATGCAGAGTGACTCTCCCGCAGGGTGATGGCCACCATCTGGAAGCCAAACTTATCCGCAAGCTGCTTGGCAACAGATTTGTAGCCTTCATGGTTCAGGGTTCCGCTATAAATGTCGGTAGCCTCGGCCTCGATACCAAACACATCCTTGGCATCCTCCTCGTTGGAGATGCACACGTCCACATACTGGCACAGGTCGGTCATAGCCTCTCTCGCCTGGTCCCGGGTCCACAGCTTACCCCGGGAGTTCAGGTCGCAGGAAATTTTGCAGCCGTGTGCTTTCGCTGCTTTGCAAGCCTCCCGGCAGATTTCCACTACGTTGGGACCCAGAGCCGGGGTGATTCCAGTGAAATGGAACCAGTCGGCACCCTCAAAGATCTTATCCCAGTCGAAGTCAGAGGCTTCAGCCTCCTGAATCGCGGAATGGGCCCGGTCATAGATGCACACGCTGCCCCGCTGAGAAGCGCCCTTTTCATTGAAGTAGATGCCCACACGATTGCCGCCCCGGACGATCAGGGAGGTGTCCACGCCGTAACGCCGCAGGGAGTTCACTGCGGCCTGCCCAATGGCGTGGGTGGGCAGCTTGGTGACGTAAGCTGCATCCATGCCGTAATTGGCAAGGGACACAGCTACATTGGCTTCACCGCCGCCGAAGGTAAACTCCACATGATCGCACTGGACAAAGCGTTCGTAGTTGTAGGGTTGCAGGCGTAGCATCAGCTCACCGAACGTAACAATTCTAGCCATTTTTCTGTTCCTTTCTGAAATCTCGGGTTATTCGCCTATCGCGGCTTTTCTGGCATCCACGCACAGCTCGGTAATTTTCTTCCAATTTCCAGCGACAATTTCACCCTTGGGGCAGACCCAACTGCCGCCTACGGCGTGGATGAAGGGAGCATCCATATATTCCTTGATATTGCCGCTGTTGACGCCGCCGGTAGGCAGGAACTTCATACCCACAAAGGGTGCAGCCAGATTCTTCATGGCGTTCAGGCCGCCGTAGACATTGGCGGGGAAAAACTTGACCAGCTTCAACCCGTGCCCCATAGCAGCCATGATCTCGGTGGGGGTCACACAGCCGGGAACCACAGGAATTTCGTTTTCCACACACCAGTTCACAACCTCTTCAGAAAAACCGGGAGAAACGATGAACTTTGCACCCATCTTCACCGCCAGCTTCGCCTGCTCCACATTGACAATGGTACCGGCACCAACCAGCACCTCGGGACAGTTTTCCGCTACTGCCTGGATGCTCTCCGGCGCACAGGCCGTGCGGAAGGTGATCTCCATGGTGTCCACGTCACCGGCAAGCATCGCCCGGGCGGTAGGAACCGCGTCCTCCGCTTTTTCCAGAACAACTACCGGCACAACAATAGACTGTGCCAATCTTTCCATTACTGTCATATTCACGCCTCCTGATTATACGCTAGAGTATGTTTCCATTCTCTCTGTAGCTTCGCCAGACATTTTCGAAGAAATCGTCATCTTCGGGAATAGGACGAACTGGACGCCAGATGCATTGACAATCCCCATTTTGATAGCATACTTCTTGCACAAGCGTACCACGAGTGCCGTCATCCAAGGTAAAGGTGAAGGTATCCGGCAACTGCGCAAAAGGTTTCCTTCCCCGCAGATCCGTATATAGGGCACTGCCCCGGCTTTGCCCACCTTGCTCAATATAATCTGCCATTGCAGACAAGTAAGCCTGTTGGCTGATCAACATATCACGCAAGCGGAAAGCTTGTCCCAATTCCTTCTTGGAAGCAATCCGCACAAGCTGCGGCAATTCCGCCAATTCCTTTTTTGTCCGGATTAGATATTCACGGATTTCGCTAATATTTCGGATCGCTGCACCACAGCGGCTCATGCTTTCGCCTGCATGCTGCCATATCTGCCTGACGTTGGATGTTTCTGACATGATCTGGTCAGCGAAGGTTCCCATGCTCTGCAGTGCGTCCGCTGCAACCGCATCAAATGCAGAGGAAGCTTCCCCCTGACAGCGGCTGACAATATACTGTGCGGCGCGGGTGCTGCCTACCTGACCGGCGTTTAATGCAGTTCCACCCGGACGGTATACACCATGACTGGCTGCAACTTCCCCAACAGCAAATAAACCGCTCACGTTGGTTTGCCACCAGCAATCAATGGTCAAGCCGCCGTTATTATGCTGTGCGCACAGCGAGATCTCCAATGGCTCCTTGGAAAGGTCTACGCCCTTGTCCAGATAAAAGTCCACTGCCGGAGCATTCATATGCCGCAAGCGTTCCAGAGGCGACCCCAACTGTGCAGCACCTGCCTTTTCCAGGTACTCCCGGGCTTCCTCGTCCAAATCCTCAAAACGAAAATTACCGTCTACTGGATCTTTCCGGTAGTCCAGATAGACCTTTCTCCCTTTACAGCTTTCCAGATATACCAGAATGTCTATGATGGAGCTGCCCTCGCTGACCTTTCGTACATCAAAGGGCCACTGGTATCCTTTCAGGAACAGCTTGCTGAGCATTTCGGCAGGGGTGGAAAAGAAATCCATCAAAAATTCCCGCTCTCCGCTGCCATCCGCTTCCGTGGAGAACACACGGGGCAGCACTTGCATATAGGTGCCGGACACATTCCAACGGGGCTTTACGGATGCCAGGCCATATTGCCATTCTGTCAGGTTTTTCCCTCTGACACCTGCCTCCAAAGCCAGGCCGGTTGCGCCGTAATGCCCCAGAGGATACACACTGTTTGCGTACATACCGGCGGGACCGCCTGTTGCGTACACCACATTCTTGCAACGCACAAGCACGAACCGGTCTTCCTCCGCCTGGGCTGCCGTGTTCAGGCACAGCAAACCCAGCACCTGTTCTCCATCACTCAGGATACGGATAACCTGCGTCTTATCCAGCATCGGAACACCTTTGGCCTGCACAGCCGCCTCCAGTCTTTCGGTCATCTGCTTGCTGGTATAGGGGCCAACACTGGTGGCACGTCGTCTGGGATCATGGTCGGTTTTATAACCAATGTACTCACCATAGCGGTTGCGGGGAAAGGGAACTCCCAATTCCACCAATTTCAGGAAGCACTGGGTGGATATCGCAGCTTCGCACAGGGCAATATCACCATCCACACATTGCCCGGAAAACAGGGTATCTGCCATCTCCCGGACGCTGTCCGGATCTCCTCCGGACAATGTCAGCTTGTAATACGTTTGCTTGTCACTGCCGGTGTTGCGGCTGGTGCCGCCCAACCGGTTTTCGGTCACCATCAGAATATCCTTTTGCCCAAGCTGCCAAAGGCGGTCTGCGGCATTATAGCCCGCTGCGCCGCTTCCAACAATTGCGGTGTTGCAGCTGTAAACTTTTGCCGTGAATTTTCCTGCCTGTAATATTGTAGATTCCATCCGCTTTCCCGCCTTTATCCCCGGAAATTGGCCGGCTGGGTCTTTTTGATTTCCATAAACTCCTTATAGAAGGGCTTGAAGGTTGCACCGTCACGAACCACACAGCCGGTAGGCTTATGGGCCCGAATCAAATCTCCGCACATCCCACAGGTCATGCAGACACGCTTGGGATTGATCCTTCCCTCTTTGACAATTTCATTGGCAAAATCGGGGGCTGCAAAGGCCATCCGACCAAACAGCATACCGTCACACAGTCCCTGCTCCACGGCACCTGCAGTGTACAGATCCGCATATTGACGCAGATAAGTCGGGGCGGAAGCCCACACGGTGATCCCCGGTACAGCCTTCTTGACCGCACCAATTCCATGAATCATGCGATCCAGACCAATAAACGGATGTTCGTCAGGGGCATATTTTCCGGAGTCAAAAGGTCGGGTAACATGGGTTGTTGCATAGGGATTTCCCATAGTCAGATCAATCATGCTCAGCCCCAGTTCCTCATGCAATTCTTTCACCAAGCGAGTGGGTTCCGCCAGATCCGGGGTAAGGCCACTGCCCCTGCTGACACCAAAGCCATAGGGGTAGGCGTATCCATCGTAGATGCCCAGGCGGGAGGTGACCATAAAGCTATTATCCTCATATACCTTGGCTGCCCGAATGCCGTTTTTCAGCAAACGGGTTCGGTTTTCATAGCTGCCACCGTACAGGCCGGGGCGGTTGTACGCAGAGGACAGCTCCGCCAGCAAATATCCGTGGCAGGACTTGATATCAATGGCATCAAACCCCGCTTCCTTTGCCAAGTACGCTGCCTCTCCAAACTTCTCCTCCAGAGCCTTCAGATAATCGTCTGTAACGATGCAGGAATCATCTGCAGCACGGTATTGTTCCAGTTCCGGGTGGCGATAGGCGATCATCGGTCTGGGTGTATTATCGGGATTGGAATAACGTCCGCTGTGGTTTGCCTGCATGACCAAATAGGGAGCATACCCGTTCGCCCGCAAACCGGCTTCTTTCACAGTCTGGGTCAGCTTCTTATAGCTGTCCAGATTCTCCCGCGTCAGCAGAAGCTGTGTTTTAGAGGAACGTCCTTCTTCCACAATGGAGATTGCCTCAAACCAAATGATGGAGCTGCCTCCCTCCGCTTCCCGCACATAACGTCGGGTGGTAAAATCCGAAGGAGAACCATCCGGTGTGGAATCCGCTCCCTCCATAGGAGCAATGCCAAGCCGGTTTGGGAATACAAGATTGCCTACCTTCAGCGGCTCCGCCAGGATATGGGTATCTGATGCGAAGGGAAGCAAAACTCCCAGCTCTTCCGCTTTTGCCTGCACGTCCGCAAGGCTCTTATAATGAAATTTTTCATGTGCCATGTGCATTTCACTCCTATTGCTGTTAAACATAATATGTAATGATCCGATTTTGCTTCTTAATAAACCATCCGGTAAGCGGAGCCGTCATTCCCACGGAAAGGATGGTTCCCAGTCCCACCCCCGCCAAGCGGCCTATTGCCAGCAGGGAAACAACACTGCTGAAGGACAAACACCCAAGGTCAAAAAGGAGTTTTACCCGTGAAAAAGGAACTCCAGCTGCATCTGCAAGCTCCCGAACAAACAGATTCATCGGCATAACAGGAAGCTTGCACAGTGCCAGAAAGCTGATTGCGGCGCTGAGAATCAGCTGTCCGGCAAGGAAGGAACTGATCCGCCAGGGAATCGTAACCGGCAGGTATGCGAACAGCACATTGCACCCATCGATTACAATACTGGAGCCGCCAACGACAAGAAAGGATATGAGATACGACAGTGGGAAGCGCCGCAAAAGGATGCTCAGAAGGACTATCAGGCTCACCTGGAAAATAATGTTCCAGGTTCCCATTGTCAGAACGTTTGTGGATTCATACAGTGCCAGAGATACCCCATAAAAAGCAGAGAGTCAAAAGCGCTGTGTTTCATTAGCGTCGTCCCCACTGCACTCCCGATCATGCCTATGAAAAGCGCCCATAAACCATGTATGTTTCGCTTCGGCCTCATATCTTACAGCCGTTTAATATGGAATCCGCCGTCCACATCCACATAATTCCCGGTGGTATACAGGAAGTCATCCCCGGCGAAGGCAGATACTGCGCTGGCAATGTCCTCCGGTGTTCCCCAGCGTGCAATGGGGAACGCACCCTGGGCAATCAGCTTATCGTATTTACCGGTAACGGTGCTGGTCATATCGGTAGCAATGACACCGGGACGGATTTCATTTACCAGAATGCCTTCCCCTGCAAGGCGGTCCGCATACAGGGTGGTGAGCATGGAAACGCCCGCTTTGGATACGCAGTATTCTCCACGGCTGATACTGGACACCTCCGCAGAGCAGGAGGAAATATTGATGATCGTCCCTCGCTTGCGCCCAATTACCTCCTGGGTGAGCATCTGCTTTGCTACAGCCTGGGTCAGGAACATATTCCCTTTGGTGTTCGTACCCACCACATAATCAAAGCTTTCCTCTGTCATTTCCAGCAGGTCTGCACGAACCTTTGGCGCTACACCGGCATTATTGACCAGCACGTCAATCCGCCCGAAGTGTGCTACGGTTTCCGCCACCAGCCGCAGGCGATCATCGTGGTCGGAAATATTGCACTGTACATAGTGCCATTCAATATTCTCAGCGGTCAAACGGGCCAACGCTTCCTGATTTTTCTCAATGGGGCCGGTTGCCACAATTACGACACGGAATCCGTCCTGGCCCAGCCGACGGGCAATGGCATATCCTATGCCACGGCTGGACCCGGTGACGAGCGCTACTTTTTTCATAGATGAATCCTCCTGTTTGATAAGATAATGCTTGTGTTTTTCTACGGACAATTTAACAGGATATTGCCATATTTTACGGGATGTGCTATAATTTAATCGATAATCTTGGAGAAGGAGCCGCTATATGGATGAATTGTTCAAGCCCGGCACGGACATTGCCATCAACCATCGTCAAGACCCTGTACAGGGATATATGGCTCCTGACGTTCAGGAACGCTCCCCTCATTTTCACTACTTATACGAAATGCTGATCATCCTGAATGGTTCTGCCGATTTTAATATAAGCGGGAAATTCTATCATGTGATACAGGGCAGCATTCTGTGTGTCGGAAACATGGAAAACCATTTCGTTATGGCATACAGCAAAGGGTTTGATCGGTATACCATTCGCTTTTCCAGTGAAGCGCTGAGTACCTTTGTACACAGCTCTCAGCTGCTTTCTCTTTTCAAGCAGCGTACTGCGGACTTTTGCCATCACTATCGCTGCCATCCGGAGGAATTGAAGCGCTATCAGAGAATTTGCGAATATATGACTGCGGAATACATGAACCAAAAGCCGTGCTGGGATCTGCGCATGGGCACCATGTTTCAGGATATTCTGATCAGTATGTATCGAACGCAAGAAGCATTTTTTCCCTCATACCAGCGCAGTGATGTACAGCGATTGGTTTTTGATATCCAGAACTACATTGAAACCCATGTCCAAGAGGATCTCAGTCTGGAAGTATTGGCGGAGAAGCATTATGTAAACAAATACTACCTAAGCCATTGCTTCAGTGAAATCGCCGGTCATACATTCAAGCAGCATATTGTGCTGGCCCGGATCTCCAAGGCAAAGGATATGCTGCTTACCTCCGAGGCGAAGATCAATGACATCAGTGAGGCAGTCGGATTTCACAGCGTCTCCCATTTTATCCGAATTTTCAAGAAATACGAACAGATTTCACCCCTTCAATACCGGAACCGGGGCAGAAAAAAGTCTTGAATAAAACGCACCCCATCCTGCGCAGCAAACACTTGCAGGATGGGGTGTTTCTTGCACACATCAAGGAATGTTCTTCAGGATGCGCAGTGCGTTTCGATACCGGAGATCATCCTTTTTCTCCTCGGGCAAATCCAGGGCAGCGATGTCTGCCAAAGTCCGGCGTACATACCCAAAGCCGTCCTCCGGATCAAAAGGCATATCGCTGGCGAATACCATGTGATCGCTTCCAAAGAAGTTGACCGCACATTGGATTGCAGCCTTGCTGCCAAAGGTAGCACAGTCCGCATAGAACTTCCGGAACTCGTCAATCTGTTTTGTCTCCTTAACCGGGCTTTCTACCAGGTGCTGGAGATTGGGAGCCGTGCGGGTACCGTACAGCTTCAGGCCATTCTCAAGCCGCCCCTCCTCCATTGGGAGCATACCTCCTGCGTGGTGCAACACTACTCGCAGGTTGGGACAGCGCTGGAACAGACCGCTGTACACCAGACGAGAAGCCGCCATGGTGGTTTCAATGGGCCACATCATGGTCCACCACAATTCATAGGGTTCCTGCTTCTCATTATGGTAATAAGGTTCGTTCACAGTACGGGCAGGATGAATCCACAGCACTGCGTCCAGTTCGTTCAGCTTATCGTACAGCTTATAGAATTCATCACTGTCAATAGGGTTGCCGCTTTGGTTCGTAAAGACCTGAGCACCGGCTGCACCCAGCTGTGTAACCGCATACTCCGCTTCCCTGGTGGCCTTGTCCATATCGTCCAAGGGCAGCACGGCCACAAAGGTCGGGAACTTATCCGGGTACTTCTGGCACAGATCATAGAATATCTCATTTGCGGATCGGGCCAGCTCTGCGGTGTGCTCTGGCGGAACAAGCTGCTCCACATTGGGACTGACAACACAGGGAACCTGCTGATAGCCCTCAAAGGTATCCATCAGACGCAGTCGGTAATTCAGATCGGACATGGCCGGCATTTTCCTGGCGCGATTCAGCATATGCGCATTGCCACCGAGGGAAATGATTCGGTCATAGAATTCTGCCGGAAGATAATGATTAAACAGGTCAATATATCTGGGCATATTACTTTGCCTCCACAGGTTTCTGTGCAAGCCTGTTCAGCGCCCAAGCAGCCAGGATACAAACTACACCTGCCAGATCGGTTACTGTGCCGGGAATCAGCATCAGGACAGCGGCAACAGCCAGCAAAATTCGGGAAACCACACTCCAGTACTGGAACATATACCCTTCAACCGCACCGGTGAGACAGAAGATGCCAATTACAGAAGTGATGGCAGCAGAAGCAATCTCTACAGGGGTTCCCACCATTAAGATTGCAGGGCTCAGGAGGAAGAAGAAGGGGATAATGTAGGCCACCAGTCCCATTCGGAATGCACGGAAGCCGGTCTTGTTGGGATCGGATTTTGCAATAGCCGCAGCGGTATAGGCGGTAATTGCCACAGGGGGTGTGAGTGCGCCAATGCAGGCAAACAGGAAGATAAACATATGCGCTGCAATGGGTGCGGCACCCATTTGGGTCAGGGGTGTAACCAGAACTGTAGACAGAATAACATAAGTAGGCGTGGGTGGCATACCGCAGCCCAGGATAATGGTAATCACAGCGGTTAGCACAGCTGCAATATAAACATTGCCGTGGGAGATGCTGACCAGGGTGTAGCTGAGCTTCGTTGCCAAGCCGGTCATGGAGATGACGCCGACAATAATACCGGCAGCCGCACAGGAAATCACAATTCCGGAAACACTTTTGACACCGCTTTCCAGTGCATCCAGGAAGGATTTCAGATCAGGACGGGTTTCTTTCTTGATAAAAGCTACCGCAATGACGGCAACGGTACCCCAGAAAGCGGATTTCATGGCACTCCAGCCCATTAAAATTGCAGCAATGACAAAGAGGATTGGCAGTCCCAGCTGTCCGCGCTCCAGCATAATCTTCTTTACACTGGGCAGCTCAGATTTCGGAACACCCAGCAGATGGTTCTTTACCGCAATGGAATCGACTACCAGCAGAACGGACAGATAGTACAGGCAGGCGGGAAGAATCGCAGCCTTCGCCACATCCACATATCTGACATTCAGATATTCTGCCATCATAAAAGCAGCAGCTCCCATGATTGGCGGTGTGAACATACCACCGGTGGAGGCAACAGCTTCCACTGCACCGGCTTCGTAGTCCTTGTATCCGGTACGCTTCATCAGCGGAATGGTGAATGCGCCGGTGGTCACCACGTTTGCAGCGGGAGATCCGGAGATCATTCCCATCAGAGCGCTGGACGCAATGCTGGTTTTTGCGGGACCACCACGGAAACGTCCGGTGCCAGCATATGCCACATCCACAAACCACTGGCCTGCGCCAAACCGTTCCAGGAATGCGCCGAAAATCACGAAGCTGATAATATAGGTTGCGGCGATTCCGGCGGGGACGCCAAAGATACTGCCGGTAGAAACATACATGAAGTTCGCTGTGCGAGTCCAGGTTTCTCCACGGTGAGCCAAAATGGATGGAAGATACGGACCAGCAAAGGTATATGCCAGGAATACCAGGCAGGTGATCACCAAAGGCCATCCGGTTGTACGGTAGGTAGCGAGCAGAAGCAGAATGATCATCGCTGTCGCCATGACAATATCCATTGTGGGAATTGCGCCAACCTTACTGGTTCGCTCGTTCCAGATCATCATAATATACACGCCACCGGCGGTGAAGCCAAGGGCGAACAGCCAATCCAGAATGCGGGTCAGTGCATTTTGGCTGCCCTTAATCTTCATTGGCTTGGTCAGGAACACAGAGAAGCCGCAGATCGTTATGAGCAGTGCACGTTGGGTCATGTCCGAAAAGGAACCGAAGCCAGCAGTGTACAGGTATACCAACGCTGTAACAACGAATAAGCCGCGGCATATTACCTTACGGAGCTTATCATCCATTTCTGCCATTTTTTACATCGCTCCAATTTCGGTAAAGTATCTCTGGGCACCGGGATGCATGGGAATGGAGGTACGCACAGCGCCTTCCAGATTCAAGCCGCTGGCTGCCTTATGGGAGTTCTTAACCGTACCCAGGTTCTCCATAATTGCCTTGGTAATCTCATAAGCGGCATCCTCGCTCAGATCGGCACGGACAATCACGCAGTTGGTAATATACATGGTAGGGGTATCGGTATCACAGTTATCATACAGGGCGGCGCTCAGATTGCCGTAGCCGAAGTACTGGTATTCTTCCACAAGCTTGTTGGCAATTTCTTCGTCCACAGGAATAAAGCGATAGGCCTTGCCGGAAGCTGCGAGTTCCTGGATAGCGGAGGAAGGAGCAGCCGCCTGGACAACCACGGCGTCGCAGTTGCCATCCGTCAGCTGGCTGATGCCATCATCATAGGACAGATAGGTAGCATCCACATCCGCAGTACCGAAACCATATGCGTTCCAGATGGTCTCTGCTACGGAAATAGCACCATTACCGGCAGGGCCCATGCAAACCTTCCGGCCCTTCAGGCCATTCATGGTATGAATGGGGCTGTTGTCCATAACAACGACCTGGAAGTAACCCTTGGACAGGCCGCCAAACAGGGCGTTTACATTGGTGTAGGCAGTACCTTCATATTCTCCGGTACCCTCGTAAGCTGCCTGAGCGGAGTTGCCCATGGTAATGCCCAGGTCAATGGTGCCTTCCTGGGTCAGCTGCAGGTTTTCCAAAGCACCTCCGGTAACCTGTGCGGTTGCCTGGACGCCAAGGTTGTTAGTCAGAATGTCAGCCATGGACACACCGATGGGGTAGAATGCGGCACCAGTTGCACCAGTGCCAATGGTGACAAACTTGGGCAGCTCTGCGGCAGGAGCGGGAGCACTCTGAGTGGCAGGAGCTTCGGGCGCAGCCTCTCCGGTAGAAGCCGGGGTGGTGCTGGTTGCAGTTCCACAGGCGGTCATTACGAGAACCATCGCAAGTGCAAGGACAAGAGACATCAGTTTTTTCATAAGTAGCTCTCCTTCTAAAAATATCAATTTCTCACGGATCGTTTTCATACGGCCGTTATGATTATCTCCGTGTTTTTATGTCATAATCATAACAATTTGCAGGAAGAAAGTAAAGCATTTTTCATCTTCAAGCAACATCTCTTAATTATCTATACAAGAAATGTATATTTTTATTTACACTATCAGCGTTATGCACTATAACTGTTTCGCCACTTTGTATACTTTAAACAATACTTTCCCATGGTTCCCTATTATCTCACATTCCTATGTATTGACGAAAATCCGCTTCCCCAATCATGGTTGCATTGACATATAGCGTTTGCTCCTTGTAATAAAAATTCCGCTAAGAAGCTAAAAATATCGGGAGAATCCGCTTGCCACAGATTCTCCCGATATAGATTTTCCGTCGTTTAAAAACCTTTTTAAACAGAAACTTTATTGCTTTTCATGATCATGCAATTGGCGATGTTGGGTTCAATACAGATTCTTCATTCAAGTCAATCACAATATCAAAATGCTTATCTAAAATATACCAATTCATATGTCCGCAGACAAAATTCGGAACCAGGAACCACTGCTCTCAATCATTCCTGCCCGTTTCAACTTCCCAATCTCCGCAGACATGGCGCTGCGCTCCACCCCCAGGTAATCCGCCAGAGCCTGCCGGTCATAGGGAATCACAAATTCCTCACTTCCCTGCTCCTTCGCCTGATCCAGCAGAAAGGCCATCAGCTTTTCCCGGGT
>CAYRDE010000021.1:0-24524 GCA_964422935.1 uncultured Oscillospiraceae bacterium
CGGTGCCGAAGTTGGCGTTGCCCAGCTCGGTGAAGCCCTTGATCATGTCGTTTTCAACGGTGGTGTTGGGCAGAACGGTGGGCATGGAGGTGTACCAGGGGTTCTCAGCCAGAGCCAGCTCAGGATGCTTGATGGTACCCAGGCCGATGGCGTTGGAGATGTAGCCTGCGCCTTCCTTACCGACCGCGCTGGTGCACTGGAACTCAAAGGCCTGGCTCTTGGCGAAGCTCAGCGTGGAGCCCAGATACTGACGGGCGTAGTTGGTGTAGTTGCCGGAGGCCTTCTCCCACAGCTCGTCGTAGGTGGCATCGGCGATGACGGGCATTTCCTTACCGTTGAACAGGAAGGTCTCGCCCTGCTTGATGAAGGCGTCGGGGCCGTAGGACATGAGGATCATGCCCTCGTCGCTGTAGGCGTAGTCGATGAGCTTCAGGGCGGCGTTGAGCTTGTTCTCGTCGGAGCCCACACCGGCCTTGGAGATGGCCCAGGCGTCGGTCTTGACACTGCGCCAGGACTCGGTAAAGCGCATGTACACGCCGTCGGCGTTGGTGCCGTCATACCAGCGGGCCACGGGCACCATAACTGCCATGTACTTCTCGCCTTCCTGGAGCTTGGTTTCGTTGTACACGGTCTGGGTCTGGTTGTAGTCGTAGTGCATGAAGCCCAGGTCGTTCTCCAGCATGGTAGCGGAGGACTCCTTGGAGTTGTCCACGAAGGACTTGGAGATCAGGCCTTCCTTGACCATGTCGTTCATACGCTCAATGGCCTCGTAGGTCTCGGCCTCCTGACGGGTGTCATGGAGCTTGCCGTCAGCGCCGACGTACAGCCACTCCTGACGGGACTCCAGGCCACGGATGCCGAAGAGGGAACCGGCAAACCGGTACATATCCACACGGCGCTGGTTGTTGTCGTCCTCACGGGAGAACAGGCCCTGGATGGAGTCGGTGCCGTTGAGGGTCTTGGCGTTGGAAACCACGCAGCGCAGCAGGGCTACCAGCTCGTCAACGTCCCAGGCAGCGTTCTGACCGATGAACAGGTTGGAACGCTCGGTGCCGTAGTAGCCGTTGTAGGCGGTGTCGATGTAGGTCCGGAGCATGTTGACAGCGGTCACGCCGTCCATGGCGCCGGCCTCGTTCATCAGGGCGACAATGTTGCCGGCGGCGTCATAGTCCTTGGTAACGGTTTCGGTGGAGGTGCCGTCGGGGGTCACAACGTCAACGGTGACCTTGCCGGAGGTGGGCATATAGGGCTCGTACACGGGAGCCTTGGTCTTGCCGCTGCCCTCGGCGGTGAATTCACCCTCGCCGTCCAGCAGCTTTACTACCCAGTCGGTACGCATCAGGGGCATACGCTCGATGTCGTTAACACCGTCGAAGTAGGGGGAGAAGTAGATGGCGCCGGTCTTGGTGTCGCCGGTGATGGACAGACGAACGATGGGGTTCTCGTCCAGATAGGCCTTGAAGTTGGGCATCTGATCCAGGTACTCTGCGATGTTCACCAGAGAACCGGCAGCGCCGTACTCGTTGAGGGTGGTGGCATTGCCGGCCACCATGTCAACCTCGTTCAGGCGGTCCTTCCAGTACTCGAACTCCTTCTGTGCGGAGTTGCCCTGGTACTTGTCTTCGAAGACCATGCCCAGACGGTTCTGAACCTCAACCCAGGTGGGCTTCAGGTCACCGGCCTGGTAGGTCACACCGTCAGCCAGCTGGATGCCTTCGCCTGCCACTTCGGCGTCGAAGAACAGGCCGGTCTTCTTGCTGTTGTAACCGGTAGCCATCCGCAGGATGGTGCCCTGGGCGAAGGCCAGATCCTCGGCAGCTTCGGTTTCTGCGGGAGCGGCGGCAGCGTCAGTGGCTGCGGGAGCCGCGGGGGTGGTGGTCTGGGGCAGAGACTTGCCGCAGCCAGCGAAGCAGGCGACGATCATGGTCAGCACCAGAACAGCGGAAATGAGCTTTTTCATTTTGCGTTTTCTCCTTCTTAAATAAAGTGAGTATCCTTATCCGGAGGTCCGGAACAAGATATAAAAGAGAGGCCTTATTCCTTCACGCCGCCCACATTGACGCCCTTGGCGAAGTACTTCTGAATGAAGGGGTAGATCACCAGGATGGGCACGATGGAGCAGACGATGAGGGCGTAGATCACGGAGTCGGAGGCATAGGCCTTGTTCCAGCCCGCGATGAACTCGGGGTCGGTGTACTCCTCCAGCTTCAGACGGATGAAAACCTGGAGGGGATGCTCGTTGGAGTTGGAGATCATCTGCCGTGCCCAGAAGTAGCCGTTCCAGCGGGAGATGGCGAAGAACAGGGCCACGGTGGCGATGGTGGATTTGCTCATGGGGATATAGACCTTACTGAGGACCTGGAACTCGGTGGCGCCGTCCACAATGGCGGCTTCCTCAATGTCCGAGGGCACGCCCTCAAAGGCGTTTCGCAGAAGGATGATGTTCATGGCAGCCATGCCCATGGCGATGACCACCAGCCACTTATCGTCCATAATGCCCATGGCGTTGAAGACTTCCTTGGTATCCAAATAGTTTAAGTACTGGGGGATGATACCGGCGGAGAACCACATGGTGAACACCAGGAAGAAGTTGAAGAACCGGCGGAACAGCAGCCGCTTCTTGCTCAGGGCGTAGGCGCCCAGGATGGCAACGAACATGCACCAGATGGTACCGTAAACCGTCAGGAACAGGGTATTGGCGTAGGCGTTCCAGAACATGTTGTTGCTGAACATTTCCTTAAAGGCGTCGAACTGAATGTCCTTGGGAAACAGCACCACCTGGCTGTAGTCCACGGCGTGACGACCGGACAGAGCGGCGGAGATGGTGTAGACGAAGGGGTACAGGCAGCACAGGGCGAACATGGTCAGCAGGGTGTAGCTGACGATCTTAAAGATCAGTTCGGAAATCTCAAGCTTTCTTTTCATACGCGCACCCCCTTAGTACAGCGATACATCCGAGGCTTTTCGGGCGATGGTGTTTGCGCCGATGACCAGCAGCATACCCACCACGTTGCTCATCATTTCCGCGGCGGCGGCGATGCCGGTCTGACCGGCCTGGCCCATGCCGTAGCGCTGGGCGAAGGTGGAAACCACGTCAGCGGTGACATAGATATTGGTATTGTACAGCAGCAATACCTTCTCGTAGCCGATCTGGAGCAGGGAACCGATCCGGGTGATCAGCATAATGACCACAGTGGACAGGATGCTGGGCAGAACCACATACTTCATTTGAGCCATCTTGCCGGCGCCGTCGATCTGGGCGGCCTCATAGCTGGTGGGAGAGATGGCGATGATGGCGGCGAAGAAGACGATGCTGTCATAGCCTGCGGTTTCCCAGATGCCGCTGATGTTGTAGATGGAGCGGAAGAAGGCGGGATTGTTCAGAAGACCGGCATTGGCAACCTCTTCGCCGATGACGCCCATGCCCATCAGGGCCTGGGACAGGATGCCCATGGAGGAGGTCAGGGAACCCTGCTTGACCAGCATGGTGACGAGGGAGGTCATAACGACGGTGGAAATGAACTTGGGCAGGTAGGTCAGCACCTGATAGACAGAGCGCAGCAGGTTGGACTTGATCTCGTTAAAGAACAGAGCCAGGATGATGGGTACGGGGAAGCCGAAGCACAGACCGTAGAAGCTGAGCAGGAAGGTATTGCGCAGTGCCCGCCAGAATTCCGTGGACATTGCCTCCTGACCGGCCAGCAGCTTCTTGAAGTTGGAAAAGCCCATAAAGAACTGATCCGCCACAGGCTTGACCTCGTCATTGACCTTGAAGCAGCGCAGCAGCTCATACATGGGGAAGTATCTCCAGAACAGGAAGACCAGGATCATGGGAATGAGCATCAGATACAGGCGCCAGTCCTTGGCGACGGATTTCGCCACATTGCGCCAGTAGTGCTTTTCCACATCATCCCGAACCAGCTGTTCCGGGTCTGTGCGGTAAGAGTTTGAGGATTTGTCATAAATCAGGAAATCCCCAGCTAACGATTTCTTCAAATCTGTTCTCTCCCTTCGACGGATTGCTCCTTTTGGATTCGGAGCAAGTATTTTTTTTGGTCTTCGAAAAGACCCTCTACCCGACGGCACACCCAGATCACACACATGGTAAACAGGATAGACAGGGCGTCCGTCGTAATAAAGCCAACACACGCGGAGAGAGGATACCCCAAAAGGAGGGCCACCGCTCCCCTGCCGAGCTGCATCAGCACCTGTACGCAGGCCGCGTACAGCATGGCTGCCAACCCGTCCCGCCGGATTCGTTCCTTTCCCGGGTGCTTCAGCAGCACCAGCGCAGCCAGGGACAGGAGGTTTCCGACGCAATAAATGATATACTGCTGAGCATTCCCGCCGGAGAGGGCCGTTACCACCATGCCGCCGAGGACGGCGTGGATGGCTGCCCAGCCGTTCCAGCGCATGAGCACCAGGGCCGTTACCGCCCCCACGGTGGAGACCACATACAGCTGATCGGCATAGATGGTGACGGAGGCGATGGAGATTCCCGCCTGGGAAAGGACCATCAGCACCGCCATAATGGCAAGGTCAATGCTCCGGTACTGGGAAAAGGAAATTTGCCGGTTCATAGCTTCACCTGAAAAAATGTATTCTCTTTCTCTCCAAATCGTGGTATGATGAGCCCACCAACAGATAAGGAGAAAAAACCATGGTCGAAACCATTTATGTTACCCCGGACGACAGGCTCCAGCGGATTTTTGACAGCGCCCCGGAGGGGGCCACCATCGTCCTTTCCCCGGGCATCTACCGGCAGAAGGCGGTGATCCGCCGCAATGGCCTGACGCTCCTGGGCCAGGGCCGGGAGAAAACCGTCCTGGTATTTGACGACTACGCCCGCAAGCGGGGAGATGACGGATTTGAATATCTGACCTTCCGCAGCTACACCCTGGCGGTCTGCGCCGATGATGTAACCCTCCGGTCCCTTGCCGTTGTGAACGATGCCCTGTGTCCGGAAACGAAGGGTCAGGAAATCGCCCTGTCCGTGTTGGGCAGCCGCTTTACCATGGAGGACTGCCGTCTTTCTTCCACCCAGGACACACTCTTCACCGGGCCTCTGCCTCCCGATCTCATTGAGCGCTACACCGGCCTTTTCCCGGAGGAGCTGCGTCGGGGCGGGGATATGGAGCAGGTTTTCCGGAACTGTCTCATTGAGGGCACCGTGGATTTCATCTTCGGCTGCGGAAAGGCTCTGTTTGAAAACTGTGAGCTTCGTTCCCTGAAGGATACCCGGGAAGTCGGCTATGTTGCCGCCCCGGCCCACAGCCGGGACCAGGAGGCAGGCTACCGGTTCCGGGACTGCCGCTTTACCTGCGCCCCGGAGGTAGGGCCCGGAAGCGTGTACCTGGCAAGGCCCTGGCGGGATTACGGCCTGAGTGTGTTTGAAAACTGCGCCTATGGCAGCCATATCCACCCTCTGGGCTTTGATCCCTGGAACAACACCCGCCGGGATTTAACCGCACGGTTCTACGAAACCCCGGAGGTTCCCGGAAGAGCATCATGGGTCAATCGGAAATAAATGCAAGCCCTCTCAGTCTCGCTTCGCGATCCAGCTCTCCCAGAGGGAGAGCCAAGTGGGTTTTCCCAATTTCGAACTGCTATCACATTTGAACCACGCCCTTGGCTCCCCCTTTGGGGGAGCTGTCACGGCACAAGTGCCGTGACTGAGAGGGCACTTTACTGAAAGGGCCCATTCCCCAAAGAACAGTTACCGCAGGTCCTGAGTGGGAATGCCGTCCATGTCGTCGAAGTCCTGGTTCTCACCGCACATGCCCCAGATGAAGGTGTAGTTGGCGGTGCCCACGCCGGAGTGGATGGACCAGGAGGGAGAAATCACAGCCTCTTCATTGTGCATGACGATGTGCCGGGTCTCCTGACCCTGGCCCATCATGTGGAAGACGGCCTGGTCGGGGGCAATCTCAAAGTAGAGGTAGACCTCCATGCGGCGCTCGTGGGTGTGGCTGGGCATGGTGTTCCAGACATTGCCGGGAAGCAGAGCGGTCATGCCCATGCTCAGCTGGCAGCTCTGGCACACAGCGGGATGGATGTACTGCCGCAGAATCCGCTCGTTGACGGTCTCCTGGGCGCCCAGGTGGTTGTAGCGGGCCTTGTCCATGGGGATCAGGACCGTGGGATAGGTCTTATGGGCAGGGCAGGAATTGATGTAGAATTTGGCGGGATTATTTTTATCCACAGACTTGAACACCAGCTCTTTGGTGCCCATGCCCACATAGATGCCGTCCTTGTGGCCCACCTTGTACTCTACGCCGTCCAGAACCATAATGCCCTCGCCGCCGATGTTGATGGCGCCCAGCTCCCGGCGGGCCAGGAAGTAGGGGGCTGCCAGCTCCTTGCAGGTCTCCAGCACCAGGTCCTCATCCACAGGCATAATGCCGCCGGCGATGATCCGGTCCTGGTGGGAATAGGTCAGGTTGATGGCGTCCTTCTCGAAGATATTCGCAATGTGGTAATGACGGCGCAGCTGGGCGGTGTCATACTTCTTGGAATCCTCCGGATGGTTGGCGTAGCGGATATCAAATCTCATAGCAATTCACTCCTATGTAAAAATTTTTTCGGTTTTTCCGAATTTTCTTCCCAAAAGCAAAACTTTTGGGGTTTCTTTTCCACCGCCCTCAGAATGGAGCCGGCAGAATTCACAAAATAAGTCAATGGCTTTTGGTACAATTTACCAAAATGTCCTCATGTAAAATATTATACATTGTCAGTTTGGCGAATACCATGTCTTATTCGGAACAACATATTCACAAATCGGACATCATTTCCCCCATTTCCGGCAAATTCAGTTCTCCGGTGTTCCTCCGGCTGACAAAAACCGTAGGCGAAACGCCGAAGGTCTTCTTGAACACCCGGGAGAAATACAGAGCGTCCTCATAGCCGCACAGCCTTGCAATCTCCGCCACGGAGTATTCGTTGTCCCCCTGGGCGGTGAGCATGGTACTGGCCTTCTTCATCCGCAGACGGGTCAGGTATTCCAGGGGCGTCACCCCGATTTCCTTTTTAAAGAGCTTTCGCAGGTAATCATAGTGGAAGGGCTGCTCCTGAATAAAGGCGTCCAGGGCGAAATCCGGGTCGGAATAGCATCTGAGAATCCGGTTGCGGATCTGCTCCACCGGGGCGGAGAAGTCGGAATTGCTCCGGAAGACCACCATATAGCTGGAGATCAGCTCTCCCAGGGCAGACAGCACCAGCTCACACCGGCGGATATCCGAAAGATAGTAGTATTTCGCCTGCTGGAACACTTCCCGCAGATGCCGCTCCAAATCGTCGGACACCCGGAACGCGGTCTTATAGGGGAAGGCCGGGTCCGAAATCCGGATGTGGAGGTTGGTAAAGCCATTCTGGCTGGAATTACAGTGGGTCTCTCTGGGCGGAATCGCCACCGTATCCCCCTCCCGGTAGTGCATAATGGTGCCGTTCTCAAACTGGAAGCTGCCCTCCCCCTGGGTGCAGTAAACCAGCTCCCACTGCTCATGGGCATGCCAGCGCACCTCAAAGGTGGTGGCGTGCTCTCCTACAAATTGAATGTCATTCATGGGACGCCTCCGTATCCGTAATGCGGAAGCCAACTTCCCGGAAGAAATCCATCATATTTTCCGGCCAGCTCAGCACATCCATGCTTCTTTCCGGAACATTTTTCACGCTGTAGCACTGCTCGTCCGCCAGAGACATGCCATGGGGGCCATTGCGGAAAATGTGCATGGCAAAGTCCACGCCCTTTTCTTCCAGGGCCTGGGCCAGAATCAGGGAGTTGCGCACCGGCACGCTTTCATCCGTCCGGGTGTGCCAGAGGTAGGTTGGGGGCATATCCGACCGGACCAGGGTCTCCAGAGACATCCGGGCTCTCAGGGCCGGGTCATTTCCCGTCAGATTTTCAAAGCTGCCCTCATGGGTTCTTCCCCAGGATACCGCCACGGGGTAGCAAAGCCCCAGGGCGTCGGGCCGAATCCGCTCCGGCGGGGCGATGTCCTTTAGCTCCGGACCGTCATACAGGGTGCCCAAAGTACCGCAGAGGTGGCCTCCGGCGGAGAAGCCCACCGCCGCTACCATATGGGGGTCAACCTCCCATTCCTCAGCATGCTGCCGGATGTATTTCATCGCCATAGCCGCTTCTCGCAGGGCCGTGGGGAAACGGCTGGGCCGGACAGAGTATTGCAGCACAAAGGCAGCGTAGCCCCGGGCCATAAACCGGAAGGCCACCGGCTCCGCCTCCCGGGGGGAGACAAAGTGATAGCCGCCTCCGGGTAAAATCAGCACCGCGGGCCGCTTCCGCCGGATGGGGCTGATGGCTGTCGGGGTATTCCAGATCCAGCCTTCCAGGAAGCCGTCCTTAGCATCCTTCCGCTCCAGGCCGAAGCTTTGGTATAAATCCACAATTTTGGTATCAATCATTTGTTGCACCTGCTCAAAAATCCTTTTTGGCATATCCGTTTCGTCCATAGGTTCAGACTAAATTGTCCATACCAATTATATCTCTTTCCGGTTTTTTCGTCAACCAAGGAGGGAATTCTTTTTCCTTAGCAAATTACATAAAAAATCAGCCTTTCTTTTGGACACCTTCCCAGTTCCGGGAAACGGCATTCGAAAGAAAGGCTTGGGCCGCCTCAAATCTGAGGCGGCCCCGCAGTATGTATCATTTGGAACGGTACTCTGACGGCTTCGTCGCAATGGCAGGGCGTTACCCCACGCCCATAACCGGGCGTCCGTCCAAAGAAACCCTTATCCTCTTTCTGTCAGGCTCGCCCATTCCAGGCTGCCCTCGGTTACAATCTCCCAGTCCTCTGTCAGGCCCCGGTCCTGAAGCCAGCGCAGGCTGTTTTCGCAGTCCGGGTAAACCGTAACTCTCCAGCCATGGTCCCCTCCCAGGATGACATACAAGCCCTCCTGCATCTGGTAGTATTCCGTTCCGTCCCAGTTTTCCTTGGGTTCCCGGCTCCGGAAATAGCCCCTGTGGAACCGGCTGTCATCCACCATGGTGCCTTCTTCGCAGTCCGCCTTCACCGCTTCCAGGAAGGACAGGGCCTCCGCCCGGAGATCGGACCCTTCCGGCAGAGTCTTGTCGTCCGCCCGGAAGTAGAGGATATTCTGGGCCGCGTATTCCGCTCCGTTGACCTCGCTGCCGTCCTCCAGGACGGTTCTGCTCTCACTGACAATCTCCCAGCGGCTCAGAAGCTCCTTGGCAATGCTGCCGGTTTCCTTCTCCGTCCAGATATTGTACCGGCGCTCCATGGTGCTGCCGTTTTTCATGGTGTAATAGATTCTTATATTCGCCACCCGGGCCATCTTCGGGTTCTCTTGAGTCATGTCGTACAGACTGTCGTTGGTGTCCACTACCTCGACCATGCTGCCGTCATAGCCCCGGACATACAAGCCGCTGCTCTCCACCCGGTCCTCGATTGCCAGGCTGTGGAAGCGCAGAACCTTTTCAATGTCCGCCTTGTCGGTCATGGGATGATCCAGGGAATAGGAGGTGCCGATGCTCACCCGCTCGATCTTGTCCGGGTTCGGAATCCGCTCCTCAATTCCCAGAACATCAAAGTGGGTACAAACCAGGCTTAGGGCCATCGCCGCTGCCAGAACACCCAGGCCATACCAGTTCCGCTTGCCGAAGACCCGGGTACTCCGGGCCACCAGCATTTTGCCGATGAACCAGCCCACCATCATCGCCAGGGCCAGCAGTCCGTATTTCAGCACCGCCGGGGCGTCTCTGCCGCCCAGGTCCTGCAGGAAGAACCAGCTGCCCACCGTGACGAACAGGGTGCACAGCACCAGAAACACAGGCTTCAGGAAGGGGAAGGCCACCGCGTCTCCGGCGCATTCCAGGTCCCGCTTCCGGTACAGCAGCAGAGCCGCTGCCAGGAACAGCAGGCCCACGCCCGCAATCGCCAGCAGCTGCCACCATTCCCCGGTGAGGGTAAACTGAGCCGTCAGGTCGGACCAGGGGCAGTTGTTTCTCTGCAGGGACATCCGGTTCATTTCCAACCAGCCGGTGTATTCATAGAATTTCCGGGCCATGTGGTAAAAGGGTGTCAGGACGTTTGCCGGATGCACCGGGGTTTCCACGCCGTACAGCATGGGGGTATAGAGCACGTCCACCGTCCATTTGGCGATCTGGGCGCCGCTATGGAGCAGGCCGTAGCCCGCCAGCATGGTGAACCGGTTCCCCACGCACATGGCGCTGAACACCGCCAGGCCAAAGCAGCAGATGAACTGGAGATTGGACAGGAGCATGGTCAGGAAGGCCAGCTTCCAGGCTCCCACAAAGATGCTGCCGCCCAGCATGGGCAGGGCTGCCAGGGCCATCACCAGGGTGGGGATCAGGGAAAACAGCAGCCCGGACACCACATTGGTGACAAACCAGGTTTCCCGCCGCAGAGGCAGGGCATGGAGTGCCCCCATCATCCGACCGTTGTACAGATCTCCGAAAAGAAGCTGGGCCACCACCAGGGCATAGCCAATGTTGAAAGCCGTCAGGCCGGGGATCAGGTTGTCCATCAGATTTTCGGCAAAGTAGTAGCACCGCTCCGCCTGGTTCTGGGTATAGGCAGTGACCAGCACCGCCAGCAGAAGCAGGGTGTACAGAACCCAAACCGGTGCAAACCGGGTCATGTTCTTTTTGAAGGCTGTTTTATTAAAGAAGGATCTCTTTGACTGCATAGCTCTTTCCTCCAGATTCCGTTAGTATTCTTTCCTCCAGGCGCTGCACTTCAGACGCGTCCCGGGTCAGGCTGTAGAGCACCCACAGCGGCGCGTACCGCCGGATGCTTTCCTCTATGATAAGGAAGCCCTGATTAAAGAAGGATGTCCTTGACGCCATAGTCCTTTCCTCCCAGCTCATAGATGAAGATTTCCTCCAGGGACAGGGGCAGCAGATCAAAGTAAACCGGCTTTGCAGCGGTCAGCTTCTGCTCCAAGCTTCTCTGGTCACCCCGGACGATGTAGGTTTTCAGACGTCCGGAGCCGGTTTCGTTGAGAACCACCAGGCCCTCGGGGATGTCCCCCACAATTTGCAGCTTGTGGGTGCTGCCCTGCATGTCCGCCAGACTCTTTTCCAGCAGCATCTTTCCGTGGTCCATAATGCCCACATGGTCGCATACATCCTCCAGCTCCCGAAGGTTGTGGGAGGAGATAAGCACCGTAGCCTCGTCCTTGGCAACGTCCGAGAGAATCAGGCTCATCACCTGACGGCGCATCACCGGGTCCAGGCCGTCCACCGGCTCGTCCAGAATCATCACCTCCGGACGGCAGGCAATGGTCAGCTGGAAGGCCGCCTGCTTCTGCATACCCTTAGAGAACCGGCGGATGGGGGCGTTCATGGGCAGGCGGAAGGCCTCCCCCAGCCGGGTAAACAGGGCCTGATCGAATTTGGGGTACATCCCGGCGTAGAACTTCCGCATCTCCTCCAGGGTGGCGGAAGGGTAGTAGAAGACGTCATCTGGGATATAGCCGATTTTTCCCTTTGCCGTCGGGTTTTCAAATACCGGCTCCCCGTCCACCGTGACGGTGCCGCTGTTCTGCCGGTACACGCCGGTATAGTGGCGGATCGCCGTGGACTTGCCTGCGCCGTTGGGGCCTACCAGGCCGTAAACCCCACCCTTGGGGACGGTCATGGTCAGGTTATCCAGGGCCTTGAAGGCACCAAAGCACTTTACTACGTTTTTCATTTCCAGCATGTTACTTGTCTCCCTTCTCGATTCGCGCTATGAGATCCTTCCGGGGAACACCCATCTCTGTCAGAGCGTCTGCAGCCTCGCCAAAGGCCCGGAACCAGCGTTCCTTTTCCCGTTCCCTGGGGGCCGCGTCTCCACAGACGAAGCAGCCCTTTCCAGAAACCGTAAGAATCCACCCTTCCGCTTCCAGCTGCCGGTAGGCCCGCTGGATGGTATTGGGATTGATGGTCAACTGGGCAGCCAACTCCCGGACGCTGGGCAGCCTGTCCTCTGGCTGCAGGATGCCCGCCACGATCTGGTCCCGGAGGCCGTCAAAGATCTGGGTGTAAATGGGCCTGGCATCCCGGTAATCCAATGTCACCATGGTATTCCTCCTCTTAACTGTGCTATGTGTATTAGCTGTTCTAGTACGGTTACTATAACAGCTTTTTCACTATTTGTCAATCTCTGTAACTTTAAGATTTTCTTAAAAGGAAACGCGCACCGCATTTTTGCGGTGCGCGCACAGGGCTTTATGCTTTTACTGGCTTTTGGGGTTTGATCCTTCTAAGCAGCCAGTCCCAGAGGATTGCCACAATGAGGGAAGCGGTGGCAATCAGGAAGGGCCTGGCCCAGGCTTCCCAATGTCCCAGCCTGGCCTCTGCCAGAACACGAAAGCGCTCCTCATAGGCAGACAGAAGCAGCAGGTGGATTATGTAAACCACCGTAGAGATTCTGCCAAATCTGGGCGTCGCCCAACGCAGAAAGCCCAGGGGCCGGGGCAGAACGGGATGGGCGGTGAGCAGCAGCATCAGGCCAATCATCTCCGGAATGGTTCCCAGGTAGATTTCCGAGGTTCCATAGCTTTTGTACTGAATCAAACTTAGCAGGATTCCCGCCCCTGTCAGCAGAATTAACTTGCCGGTGGTCAGGTGGAATTTCTCCACAATGGTGTCTTCGTACTCGTGAAGGAACATCCCCAACAGGAACAGGGGCAGCCCCAGGCACCAGCCGTTCCGGTAGACCATAAAGGGGACAGCCATTCCATTGACCGGAAGCAGGGTGGAGAGGAGGAAATCGGTTCCCATCAGGAAAAGTCCCATAAGGTACAGCGGCTGATTGTTCCGTGCTTTCCCCTCCCGGAGACGGACATACAACCACAGCCCCGCATAGCAAGGCACCAGGGCCGCCAGGAACCACAGGTGGCCCGCCCCGGGATGGACATGTCGGAGGAGCCAGTCCATCAATACATTCGGCGGGAAAACCTCTGCCCGGAGAAATTCCATTCCGGCGCTCCCCCGGTAAAATGCCAGGTATTTCCAGATATAGTAAGGCAGGGCGGCGTATACATTGAGCTTCAGCACGCTCACCAGCCGTCTTTTCAGCCAGTCGCAGCTCTGATTCAGGCTGTAGTATCCGGACACCATAAAGAAAAAGGGCACGGCAAACCGGGCAAGGCATCCCACCCAGCTGCCCACAGGCTCCGGAAGGGGCACATGGAGGAAAACCACCGCCAGGGCCGCCACCATCCGGCACAGCTCCACAGACTGGTTTCTCTCCTTTTTCACAGCCGCTACAGTCATATTCCTTCCTCCTTCGGTTCTCTTTCTCTGGTATTTTAGCAGAAAAGCTCCCTTTTTTCAACATAGAAATCCCCCGGCCTGAAATTCCAGGCCGGGGTAACGTGTTGGGAAATTTCTATGCGCTCTGCCGGGCGCAGCTATGACTTCCATATGGAGCTTTCCCGTCATTCTTCATTTCCAGGCAGGAACTCCCCTTTTTACCGAAGCTGTCAGAAGCCAATCACAGCCTGATTGCGTACCAGAATGTCCTGCAATTCCTGCACGGGAACCTGATGCACATCGCAGCCCTTCTGTGCCGCCAGGGCCGCAGCCGTCCCCGCCGCTTCTCCAATGGGCATGGTGTTGACCATAACCCGGATTGCTCCCAGGGCCTCATGGCTCACCGACGCACAGCGACCGGCAACAAGCAGATTCGTCAGCTCCTTGGACATAAGGCTTCTGTAGGGGACGCTGTAATAGTGCCCATCGGCAAAATGGGTCAGGTCAAAATCATGGCCCGATACCTGATGAATGTCAATCATATTGAAGCCTACGGAAATCGCGTCCGCAAAGCGTCTGCCGGACACCAGATCCTCCATCTTCAGGATATAGGACCCCTTAAGCCGTCTGGTTTCCCGAACGCCAATGCAGTTGGGCACATGGCTGATGTAGCAGTTTTCAAACCCCGGGGTGTAATCGTGAAGGAACTGATACATCTCATATACCTGTTTTCTGGTCGTACACTCCGCCTCGGTCAGGTCCTTTGCGGACAGTCCGTTTTTGCCGATGACATTGGTTCCGTTCACAAACACCTCACAGCAGGACAGATCATAGGGCCGCCCATAGCGGGGCACCGGGCCGGTAGAGCCGGGGCGCACAATCGGGATATGGAAGTTGCCTTCCTCCCGGGCCTTTGTCACAAGCCCCGTAAAATAACGGTCCAGGTCACCCCCTGCCGTCTCCTTCACTGCCGCAAGAAACGCGCTGTAATTGACGTTGTTGACGAAGAACACCAAGGTCATGGGCTGCACATGACCGTCGGAATCTCTGCCGATTCCATAGGGAAGGCCCGCATGGTAGAAAACGTCCCCGTCGCCGGTACAGTCGATATACACCCGGGCGCTGACGACCCGCATCCCCTCCTTGTCCTGAAGCAGGATGCCCGTGATTTTGTCTCCCTCCACAATCGTGTCGATCATTCTGGTGTGCAGCAGCAGGTTCACCCCTGCCTCCTGGCACATCTGCAATGCCACATAGGCAAAGGTCTCCGGAGCAAAGCAAAGGTCCTCTGTCTCATCCCGTAATTCCGCCCCGCCAAAGGCCTTCATCCTCTGCATAAGTTCATAGGGAATGCCGCCTACCACACGCAGCCCGCCCCGAACAATCGGGCCGAACTCCACCATTGCCGCGGTGGCGCCAATTCCACCCAGCCAGCCGGTATCTTCCACCAGCAGGGTATTGACCCCCTGCCTTGCGGCGGCGATGGCAGCGCAGATACCGGCTGATCCACCGCCAACAATGATGACATCGTAAGTTTGGTCCTGAACCGGTACCTCTTTCCTGTAGGAATACATAGTGACTTCCTCTCTGCCCTAAGGCTGTTCTCCGGATGTCTGCTCCAGATTGTCGATGGCCTTGCGGATTGCCTGGCGGTAGCTTTTCTCCTCGGAGAAGACCGGGGCGCCCTGGCTGTAAACACCCGGACGGCACAGCTGCCCATAACCGGTATTGCACTCCCGGGAGGCATCCACATTGGGGTCCACCCAGGAAGCAAACCAGGCCGTCAATTCCCCCCGGAGGCGCTCTTTTTCCGGCGCCGCGGCATCCTCGTCTATCAGGTTGCGCTTCTCATCCGGGTCCTCAGCCAGGTTATACAGCTCGTCGGGGCCATACGGCAGGCGGCATACATACTTCCAGGTCTTCGTCCGGATCATGCGCACCGGGCCATATTCGTCAAACACCACCACGGGGTGCTCCTCCGCCAGCTTCTCCCCCCGCAGGATTCCGGCGAAGCTGCTTCCCGGCAGCGGCTGCTTCGTTTCCGCGTGAATGCCCAGATACTCCATCAGCGTGGGGAACACATCATAATGGCTCAGCATGTGATCCGATACCACGCCTGCGGGAATATGCCCGGGCCAGGCTGCCAGGAATGGGATTTTTACAGACGAATCGTACATGTTCTGGGGGAAGGTGCCGTTGCCCTTTCCCCAGATGCCATGGTGGCCCATGTTCATGCCATTGTCTGAGGTAAACAAAACAATCGTATTCTCCGAAAGGCCCGTCTGCCGCAAGCGATCCAGCAGCCGTCCGATGCCGGCATCCATAGCGCTGATTGCCGCATAGTATCCCGTCAGGTTTTCCCGGCGTCCGGCTTCTCCCGGCTTATAGGGAGCCCCGGGGCTCAGCCAGGGGTGGACCGGCTCATTGGGCACGCTCTCAAAGGGGCAGTCCCGGTATAGATCCAGGAACTCCTTTGGATGGTTTGCCGGGTCCCAGGGGCTGTGGGGCGCTGTGTAATGCACACTCAGATAAAACGGCTCCTGAGACTGGGCAAAATCGTCCAGGTTTTGCAGCGCGTCCTCTGTAATCAGATCCGTAATATACCGGTCATCCGTGTAGACCTCGCCGTCCTTCACCAGGTCGGGATGGTAATATGCGCATCCGCCCCGGGCAATGGTGTGCCACCGGGTGAAACCATGCTGGGGATGGACGCTGTCCCCCAGATGCCATTTTCCGCTCAGCGCGCAGGTATAGCCCTCCTTCGCCAGCACATCGGTAAAGGCGGTCATATCCTGCAAGTACGGAATTGCCCTGTGCTCCGACGCATACAGAGGCTGTCCCCGGAGCTGGGGGAAGGAGGCCATATCCAGGTTGCCCCCCCGAAGCCAGTCCTGGACCCCATGCACGGAAGGAATGGTACCCGTAAAGATGCTGGCACGGGCAGGGGAGCAAACCGGAGAAACGCAGAAGAAATTATCAAACCGGATGCCGGACTGAGCCAGCGCGTCCAGGTTCGGCGTCTGAATTTCGGTATTGCCCGCACTTCCAAGGGCCCAGGCCCCCTGGTCATCAGAGATGATAAACATAATATTCGGTCGTTGCTTCATAAATGATCCTCCCAAGGTCCCTTTTACCGGACCGCGGTACAGCTTAGCCCTTGACGCCGCCTGCGGTAACGCCGGAAATAATCTTGTCTGCCAGGAAAATGTAGATCACAACCGTCGGCACAAACGCAATTACCACCGACGCAAACAGACCCGCCCAGTCGCCGGTATTCATCATGGAATACACAATCTGATACAGGCCGACACCCAGAGAACGGAGCTCTGTCTTGTTGGCAAACACCAGGGCCAGGAAATATTCATTCCAGATGGTGATGAAGTTGAAAATCGTTACCGTCACAATAGCGGGCTGGGCCAGCGGGAACATGATCTTCCAGAAGCACTTCACAGGACCGCAGCCGTCAATGGTAGCCGCTTCCTCATAAGTGGAGGAGATTCCCTTGAAGAAGGTCATCAGGAAGTAGGTTGTATAGGGGATTGAGGTCGCCGTATACAGGAAGATCATTGTAAACCGGGAGCCGGACATATTCAGAGCACCGACAACCGAATACAGCGGCATGATAATCATAACGCTGGGAATTGCCAGGCCCATCAGAATCAGCTTCTGGAAGGTGCCGTTGCCAAAGAAACGGAAGCGGGACAGGCAGTAGGAGGCCGGCGCGCAGATGAAAATAATCAGCACGCAGGAGGGCAGCGTATAGATTGTGGAGTTCTTCAGGTTCACCAGAGCCTTGTTGGAAATCAACGCTCTCTTATAATTGGAGAACTGCAGTCCGCTGCCCACCAGGTCGCCGGTGAAAATCTCCTTTGTGGTAGAGAAGGAGGCAAGAACGATCCAACCAATAATGACAAAGACCGCAACTACCCAAATAGAGGCAATGATATAGCCCGGCAGCCGGGTAAGCTCCTTGCGCAGTGGGTTTTTCTTATAGCTTTTCGACATGTCGCCGCCTCCCTTACAGTTCGTAGCCTTCGTCCTTGATCACCCTTCTGGAGATCAGGGAAATTACCATGACACCGATGGTCATCACAATCGCGGCGCATGCCGCGACACCCGCGTTCACACTGTCCGCGCCAATATCCGAGCCGAACAGTGTCTGATAGGTGTAGAACATGGGTGTAATGGTCGTCGTGCTGCTGAACACCTGGGACAGCGCAAAGAAGCCCATGGTTTTGGTAGTCCACAGAACCAGAGAAGTTCCAAACACACCCTTGATCAGAGGAAGGGTGATCCGGAAGAACTTCTGAAACACATTGGCGCCTGCGATGCTGGCAGCCTCATAGTAATCCGGGGAGATTTTCTCAATCGCCGCGATATACATCAGCATAAAGTAGCCTACATTTCCGAAGACGTAGGCAATACTCATCGCCAGGAAGATATGCTCTGATGACAGCCACTGGAAGTTTGCCATGGTCTCCCAGCCAATCGCCGAAGAAAAGGTCTTGATGATTCCAAATCTATTGTTAAACACGCACAGCAGCCACATATAGCCAACCGCCACTGCCGCGATAACATTCGGCATATAAATGATGGTACGGAAAAACTTTTGCAGCTTGAGCCCCTGGGTCAGAACCACTGCCAGGATCAGGGCCAGGCCCAGTGTGGCAATGCCACAGTACAGCCACAGCTTCGCGAAGTTCTTCATGGATGTGAGGAACAGATTCGTATGAAATAGCTTCACAAAATTTCCAAGGCCAGCCCAGGTCCAGGTATCGATAGAGCTGCTGATGGACTTCAAATTAAAAAAACCCATCAGGATCGTGCGGATAACCGGATAAATATAAACCGCCGCGAACAAAATCACTGCCGGGGCCATGAAAATAAAAATTGAACGTTTGGATAGCTTCATGGTTACCTCCTATTGGGAATAAGCAGGACGTTTCCATCCTGCTTATCCAATACAACGATATCAATTTGATGCCTTTTTCTGAGGGGGGCTCCCGCTCTCAGGAAAGCTTCGGTGGAAGTCTTCCTTAGAACTTGCTGGCCTCCTTGACAAACTCCTCAGCGGTGATCTTGCCAGCCATAAGCTTCAGGCAGGCGTCAACAATGATCTGCTTGGTGTCCAAATTGAGAACGATGGCGGTCTGGGACGCATAACGGGAGGTGAAGTTCATCATAACCTCACGGGCGTCCTTCAGGGTATCGGGCCATGTGGCATCCAAGCCGACAGGGATTACGTTTGCCTCATCCGCGAACATCTGGTCATACTTACCGGTGGTCAGGAAGGCGGCAAAGGCGGCGGCGATGTCCTTCGCTTCCTGAGAGGATTCCTTGTTCACCGCGATTGCGAAGGTGCTGTAGCAGCCGGCTTCGGTGCCCTCAATGCCGTTCTCAACGGCGGGGAAGGCGAAGGCGCCCCAGGTGTAATCATCGGAAGTGGTATCAATGACTTCGCTGGGCAGCCAGGTGCCGTTGATATACATAGCGATGTTCTCACCAATCACCATGTCCTGCTGGGCAGCGGGGTAGACATTGGACTCAATGTTGGGATCGAAGTAGCCGAGAGCAGCCATCTCTTCAATTGCCTTCGCGGCCTCCAGGACAGCGGGATTGTCCCACTTGGAGCCGTCATAGGCCATCTCCTCCACAGCCGCATTGCCAATCAGACGGGACAGGTAATAGCCAAACCACGCGGGAGCGTAGTAGCCGTCAGCAGTAATGGGGGTGTAGCCAGCAGCCTTAATCTTGGCGCAGGCATCCAGGAACTCATCCCAGGTGGTGGGGTAGGAAGTCACACCCGCCTCGTCAAAGATGTTCTTGTTGCAGAAAATGAAATAGGCCTGGGGGTTGTAGGGAATTGCCTTATATTCACCATCAAACAGCGCCGCGACCAGTTCCGTCATGGAAGGCATAACGCTGTCGATGTAGGTCTTGCCGTTGGTGAAGTCATAGGTCTTGTCCATGTACTCGGACAGGTCAACGATATAGTCAGACCACAGTCCCTTAATGTTATCCACGTTGGCATCCATGGCGTCGATCTTGGTGCCCGCCTCCAGAGCGGAAACCACCAGCGTACGGTTGTCACGACCATTCCAGGTAAAATTGATGGTCACATCGGGATACAGCTTCGTAAACTCGTCAGCAGCGGCGAGCATAACCTGGGCCTGTCTCTCGTTCTCGTTCCAGCTGGACCAATATTCCAGGGTTCCGCTGAGCTGCTCAGTCACCTCAACCGGCGCCTCAGTGGCAGCAGGTGCGGCAGGTGCGGCAGGTGTTGTTTCGGCAGCCGCCGCCTTTGTCTCTTCCGTGCTGTTTCCGCCGCAGCCGGCAAACAGCGTCAGTACCATTACAAGTACCAGGGCCAGGGAAATTACCTTTTTCATTACTTTGCCTCCTACAATAATTTTGTCAGCTTTTCTGACGATGGATTAATTATATCACATCCGGGAAATGAGAATCAATGCGCTGTTTGTACAAAACAACTATTTCAGTTTTGTCAGAAATCACAAGATCCCATGTATTTTACGACTTATTTTCAGAATATCTTATAAAAACGTACAGATTGCAATTCTTAATTTATCATTTTCGATTTTCTTTCTATCCGGTTATACCGCCCTTTCCCTACTGCGTAGTTTTTTCACTGTCCATAGGGGCCTGCGTGCGCTTTGTCACGACGCCCGTAAGGGGATCATAGTCAATGGTTTCCGACCAGTCTCCCTGGTTACCGTTTCTCCAATGAACCTGCATGCATCCCCGACGCACATCATTTTCCACCTGTACGGAGCCTACCAGCCTTCCGTTTTCCGTGACCGTCACGCCGGAGGGCGTATAGGGACTCATGGTGTAAACACGTCTTCCCTCCCGTGTGACGGACATGCCGCCATCTGCCTCAATCCGAAGCCGCAGCAGGTTGCGCCCGTATCGATCCACGAAGGGGCACCAGACGCCGGGTTCGTAGGTATATTGGACGTTCGGAATCATGTCAATGTACATAATGTTGTGGATCATCCGGCCCTGTTCATCCAGGTAGATATGGGGCGCCTGGGAGCCGCAGTGATCCGGCCACCGGAAAATAAAATGCCAGTGGGGAGGCCAGTCCCCATGCAGCTCATTGCAGGTCTCAAAGCTCAGCAGCAAAATATACCCCAGTCCCTCTTGCGACAAATACTGCGGCACATCCAGCAGCTTCAAAATCTCCCGCATCGCAAATATGTAATGACTTGCCGCTTCGATCTGAACCGCCGGATATGCCTCACGGCGGTACACACCGGCCCGTCTGCCCTCTGAATTCTGCTCAATCCGAATCGTAAGACCCGGTTCCCGTAAAATCGTATGGACAAACAAGGTCCGTGTTTTGCCTGTCAGACCGCTGATCTCAAAGGGGAACTGGATCTTGTCGCCATCCTGCCGGATTTCCAGTCTGCGGCCCTCGCAAAGCACCGCCGCCGGCTTCCAGCGTGGGTCCGCTTCCAGGGATGCCGTAACCAGGCACGCGTCCTTCAGGCACATATGCTCCACATAAAATACGAACTCGTCCTCCGTCTCATACCGCCATGCCGGCTCTTCCATGCCTACGCAATAAAAATCCGCATCAAAGTGGATCTCCGGAATTCCGTAAAAGCCTGCCTTGTCCTTCACGATCCGAATTGCCGTTTTGCGAAGCAGCGTCTCATCACCGGGTCTTTCACAGTGGTTTCCCATTTGCATTCTTCCTTTCGTTTTTTATCAAAGATTTTCAGGGCTTCTCAGGCCATTTCAGGTCCCGGGAACGGACACTTGCCGTTGGCATGGGGCGAATGTCAAAATGCCTGGAACCTGGCTGTACAAACCGTCCCTTCACACCACGCACCCGCATCCCGTCTTCATTCAGCGTGATGATGGCAAACACCGGCTTCTGATAGGGAAACACAAAGCGAAGATTGGGATATGCCTCTTCCACCTTCGGCGAGAAGCGGCGTGTTTCATAGGCCTCTCCCGCCCAGAAATTGGATATGCTGTTTAAGGCGTAATGGACAACCCCGTCCTCAATCTCCAGCAAATCTCTATGGACATGTCCGTTGATACACAGGTAAACATATTTCCCACGGCTGCGGGCCTTCTGAAGAATTTCCTTCAGGGCATCCCCGTCCTTCAGGCCCCGCTGCCCTGTATGCATAGCCTGGTGGCACAGCAGCACCGTCGGTTCGTCTCCGGTTTGCAGCTCCTCCTCCAGCCAGGCCAGCTGGGATTCTCCCAGGTAGGGTAAATCCTTACCGAAATAATTTCCGCAGCAGTAATCCGCAATCTCACCGTTTTCATTCCGATAGTGATTGCCGTCCAGGGCGATGAAATGCCAGCCCTTGCACCGGAAGGCGTAGTAAGGCGACGCCATATGATAGGCCTCCATGGCATCCTCTTTGGTGCAGAAATCCATTTCATGGTTGCCCAGCATGGGGTATGACGGCTTCGGGAACGCGGAAAACCGCACCAGCAATTCCTCCTTGGGAACATCCGGCGGACACTCTATGGAGCGCAGGATGTTGATTGGCATCGAATCCCGGGGGCACACGCAGCGCTCCGTTCCCCTTGGATAGCAAAAATCCCCCAGGTGGATGATGAAATCCACATCCGCTGCCTCCGCAGCCTGCAAAAATGCCTTAAGCCGGCGGGCGCCATCATGCATGATATCCAAATGCAGGTCCGCAAACGCTGCAAAGGTTACTGAATTTTTTTCCATAGGGCTCCTTTCTTCAGCACATACGTCAGATCATTTTTTCAAACAGGAAGAAAATAAGGGGAATCGTCAGGCAGGATAGGAGATGGGAAACCAGCGCCATGCCTGCGGCAATTCTCGTGTCCTTTCCCAATGCTTCCGGAATGACAATCGTATTGAGTCCCAGGGGCATCGCCATACAGCAGACCGCGCAGGTCGCAAAGGCTTCCGGCATGGGAACCACCTTCAAAACCGCAAGAAATGCCAGAGGGAATGCAAGCAGTCTCAGGAAGGTAGCGATGTAAACACCCTTTATCTTGAGGATTTTCCCCAAATCAAACCGCGCAATCACCATGCCCGTCAGCAGCATGGCAACGGGAGACATACATCCCGACGCGGAGGAAATCACTGAACGCAGGAACCCCGGTACGGGAATGCCCAGAAGTCCAATGACCATGCCGATCAGCATGCTGAGAAATAAGGGATTGACAAAGTTTTTCAGCTTCTGGCGGATACCGGTCTTTTGGGCTCCGTCATCCATTAACAACACCGGAACTCCCCACAGATAGATCAGAATCCAAAGGGGCAGCTGGAAAATCAGGTAGTCCAGGAAGTATTCCGGATAGATTGCGCTGACCACTGCATTGCCCATAAATCCGAAATTCGAAAAGCAAAGTCCATACAGATAGATATTTCTCGCATACCTTTCTTTCGCGCAAATCCGGACACAGAAAAGGGAAAATACAATCACAATTCCTTCCAGAAGGAGACTGCAAGCGAACAAATCCCTTGCCATTTGGATTTTCTGAACGCTGAAATTCTCGAGAAAGGTCCCCAACACCAGCGCCGGAATCAGCAGGGTGTTTTCCAGCTTGGACAGTACCGCCTGGGAATTGTCCGGGACATATTTCCCCTTTGCCAGAAGATAGCCCAGAATGATGAACGAAAGCATCACTGCCGTTTGATTCAGAGTCGTAAAAAAGATTGACATACGCTTTTCTCCATAATCTCCTTGATGGATTCCGGGGATCAGTACGGATACCGCATTTCCCCCAAAACCGCGTTGCGCTCCTCCATCCGACCTTGGAGCTTGCCATAGTTAGCGGCGGCAAGGGACATCATCAGGGCATCCACAATACACATATGGGCAATCCTTGCCGAAACCGCTTCTACCGGATAATTCTTATCGTCCGAAAACGCGATGAGCCGGTAATCGCATTCCTCTGCCAGACGGCTTTGGGCAAAGCTGCTGATGGCGATGGTTACCGCGCCGGCTTTTTTGGCCCGCCGCAACGCGTCCACAGTGGCCTTCGTATTTCCGCTGTGGGAAATTCCCACCGCCACGTCTCCGCTTCTCAGGTTCGCCGCCGCAACATTCATAAACAGAATATCGGTACACGCCGCCGTCGGTACTCCCAGCTGCGCAAACCGATACTGGGCATCCATGGCAATCACCGAAGAGGTTCCCACGCCAAAGAAAACAATCCGGGGATTCTCCCGGAGCACCCGGATAATGGATTCTATCTGGGTAAAATCCAGCATCGCTAACGTATCCTCCAGCGTATGAATCCCGGACACAAAGACCTTCCCGAAAATTTGCTCCGGCGGATCTCCCTCCTGTATCGGAAGCATATCCGTTGAGGATTTCTGCCCGCCCAGTTCCGCGGAAAGACAGATTTTCAGATCCGAAAATCCCTTTGCCCCCACGCTTTTGCAAAAACGGGTCACCGCCGACGGAACCGTACCGGAACACGCCGCCAATTCACTGCTGGTCATCTGTACCGCGTCCTTGGGAGAACGTAATACCACATCGGCAATTTTCTTTTCTGTCTCCGTCAGTCTGTCATAGCAGTTGTGGATTTTCGAAATCATAGACACTCCATTTTTCATGTGAAAATTATTTTATATCAGCACTGATATCTTGGAATTTTATTCTAAAATATTCCAGATGTTATGTCAAGCCCGCAAATTCGCCAAACGCATTGGCACGCATTTGGATAATCTGACTATGTTTGGATCCCTCCCCTCCGGACAGGCAAACGCTCCCTCCGGGAAGGACAGCGGTTCCATACACTGTCTCTCCCAGAGGGAGCATTCTGATGTCCGGGGTGAAGGGGGGGATTTACTCCAGTTCGAAGGCGCCGGTATAGAGCTGATAATAGGTGCCCTTCTGGGCAATCAGGTCGTCATGGGTACCCCTTTCAATAATCCGTCCATGGTCCAACACCATGATGCAGTCGGAATTGCGCACCGTAGACAGCCGGTGAGCTATGACGAACACCGTTCTGCCCTTCATCAGGGCGTCCATGCCATCCTGGACCAGTCTTTCCGTCCGGGTATCGATGGAAGAGGTGGCCTCGTCCAGAATCATCACCGGCGGGTCCGCCACCGCCGCCCGGGCAATGGCAATGAGCTGCCGCTGGCCCTGGGAGAGCTGGGCTCCGTTGCCGGTGAGCATGGTCTGATAGCCTTCCGGCAGACGGGTGATAAAGTCGTGGGCATTTGCCAGTTTCGCCGCACGAATGCAGTCCTCGTCGGTGGCATCCAGCTTGCCGTAGCGGATGTTGTCCATCACCGTGCCGGTGAACA
>CAYRDE010000022.1:0-23781 GCA_964422935.1 uncultured Oscillospiraceae bacterium
TCCAGAACACCGCGCCGGGTCCGCCTACGGCGATGGCGCCGGTAACACCCGCAATGTTGCCCGTACCCACCGTTGCTGCCAGGGCCGTGGTCACGGCCTGGAAAGGCGTAACCTCACCATCACCGGCAGACTGCTTCTGGAAAATTTTGCCGATGGTGTGCTTCATGGTATAGCCAAACTTGCGGAATTGCAGGAAGCCTACCCTCCAGCTCAGATAAATTCCGGTGCCCACCAGCAATATCAGCATCCAGGGACCCCAGGCAATTCCATCTAAGAATTTTACGATTTCGGTCAGCGTCATAAACCGTCCCTCCTCTTTCTTCCCATGTATCATACTAAATTGAAAAACAGATTGCAAGTTTTTCTTTCCGCTTCCAAAAACTTTGCGTGTTTTCCACAATTATAAGCCGATCCGCCGGGTATCTTCTGGGTTTTTCGTTGACAAATGTCCGCTTTGGGAGTACAATAAACCAAATCTTTACATGAGGTGATTCCTATGGATTCCAAACTTCGTACAGAAACCCTGTGTATTCAGGCAGGCTATACTCCCGGCAACGGAGAACCCCGGCAGCTCCCCATTTATCAGAGCACTACCTTTAAGTATGCCACCTCTGAGGATATGGGAAAGCTTTTTGACCTGGAAGCGGACGGTTATTTCTACTCCCGGCTGGCAAACCCCACCTGTGACGCGGTTGCCGCCAAGATCTGTGCCCTGGAGGGCGGTACTGCCGCCATGCTCACCGGCTCCGGTCAGGCCGCTACCTTTATGGCAATCTTCAATATTGCGGGTTGCGGAGATCATATCATCGCCAGCTCTGCCATTTACGGCGGCAGCTTTAACCTTTTCTCCGTCACCATGAAGAAAATGGGACTGGAAACCACCTTTGTGGACCCCGACTGCACGGAAGAGGAGCTGAACGCCGCCTTCCGGCCCAACACCAAAGCCGTATTCGGCGAGACCATCTCCAACCCATCCCTGGTGGTTCTGGATATTGAGAAGTTTGCCAAGGCTGCCCACGCCCACGGGGTGCCTCTCATCGTGGACAACACCTTTGCCACACCCGTGAACTGCCGTCCTTTCGAGTGGGGCGCGGATATCGTCACCCATTCCACCACCAAGTATATGGACGGACATGCGGCTACCCTGGGCGGCGTCATTGTGGACAGCGGCAAATTCGACTGGACTGCCCACGCCGACAAGTTCCCCGGCCTGTGTACCCCTGACGACAGCTATCACGGCGTCACCTATACGGAACGCTTCGGCCTTGCCGGTGCTTACATCACCAAATGCACCGCCCAGCTCATGCGGGACTTCGGCTGCGTCCAGTCTCCCCAAAACGCATTTATCCTGAATCTGGGTCTGGAAAGCCTGCCTCTGCGGGTCAAGCAGCACTGTGCCAATGCCCAGGCCATTGCCGAATACCTCAACGCCCATGAGAAAGTGAAATGGGTGCAGTACTGCGGCCTGGAAGGCGATAAATACTATGACCGGGCAAAGAAGTACCTGCCGAACGGGTCCTGCGGCGTCATTTCCTTCGGCCTCCAGGGTGGAAGAAAGGCCGCAGAAGTCTTTATGAAGCACCTGAAGCTGGGCTCCATTGAAACCCATGTGGCAGACTCCCGCACCTGCTGCCTCCACCCTGCCAGCTCCACCCATCGGCAGATGACCGACGAGGAGCTCACCGCCGCCGGTGTGGGTGCGGATCTGATTCGCCTGAGCTGCGGCCTGGAAAATGTTCAGGACCTCATTGCCGATATCGCCCAGGCTCTGGAAAACGTTTAAAAAGATTACCCTTACAGAAATCAGGAGGACCCCTCGTGCCCATTCAAATACCCAACGACCTCCCCGCCGCCGAGGTCCTGCAAAAAGAAAACATCTTCATTATGAAGCAGACCCGGGCGGAAACCCAGCATATCCGCCCTTTGGAGATTGTGCTTCTGAACCTGATGCCCACCAAAATCGTAACGGAGACCCAGCTCAGCCGTTTGCTCGGCAACACCCCCTTACAGGTGCATTTGGAGCTGATGATGGTTTCCTCTCACAGGTCGAAAAACACCCCCCAGGAGCATCTTCTCACCTTCTATAAAACCTTTGACGAATTAAAGGACCGGAAATTTGACGGTATGGTCATCACCGGTGCTCCGGTGGAGCAGATGCCCTTTGAGGAGGTGGACTACTGGCCGGAGCTGTGCCGGATCATGGAGTGGAGCAAAACCAACGTCCATTCCACCTTCCACATCTGCTGGGGCGCCCAGGCAGGACTTTACTACCACTACGGAATTCAGAAGCATCCCCTGCCCCAAAAGCTCTTCGGCGTCTATCCCCACCATCTGGACTATAAGCGGGCTATTTTGCTGCGGGGCTTTGACGATGAATTCTTCATCCCCCACTCCCGGCACACCACCGTCAACCGGGCAGACATCGAAAAGATTCCGGGACTTAAGATCCTCGCCTCCTCCCCGGAGGCCGGAGTCTATGCCGTTATGAACAAAGAGGGCCGTCAGATTTTCGTCACCGGTCACTCAGAATACGATGCCGACACTCTGGAAAAGGAATACCTCCGGGACAAAAGCCAGGGGCTTCCCATCCATGTACCTGTCAATTACTACCCAAATGACGACGATACCCAGCCCCCCATTGTCCGCTGGCGGGGACACGCCAATCTGCTGTTCAGCAATTGGCTGAACTACTTCGTCTACCAGACCACGCCTTATGATCTGATGGCTGTAGGCAAGGAATCCACACGGGAATAATTTTAACCGTCCTCCCCAGCAGGAGGACGGAGTCTTTCAGGAGAAAACCATGATTACCACGATTCTATTTGACCTAGACGGTACACTGCTGCCCATGGATCAGGAGCAGTTTGTTAAGAGCTATTTTTCCGGCCTGGTAAAGGCCATGGCTCCCCACGGCTATGATCCGTCCCTGCTTACCAAGGCCATCGGCGCCGGCACTATGGCTATGATCCGCAATGACGGAAGGGCCCGCAATGACAGGATTTTCTGGAAAACCGCCCGGGATATTTTCGGGCGGGACATTCAGGAGGATGAGGCACTTTTCCTCCACTTCTATGAAAACGAATTTCAGCAGGTTCAGCACGTCTGCGGCAAAAATCCCCAGGCAGCCCAGGCCATTGCCGATATCCGGGCGATGGGCTACCGCACCATTCTCGCCACCAATCCCCTCTTCCCCCCTGTGGCAACCTACAGCCGAGTCCGCTGGGCAGGGCTGGTACCTGAGGATTTTGAACTGATCACCACCTATGAAAATTCTTCCTTCTGCAAGCCCAATCCCGATTATTACCGGGAAATCCTGGAAAAGCAGGGCTTAAAAGCAGTGGAATGCATCATGGTCGGCAACGACGTGGATGAGGACATGGTGGCTCAGACCCTTGGAATGGAGGTTTTTCTGCTGACGGACTGCCTGATTAACCGAAACGGCAAGTTCATTGCATGTTATCCTCACGGCAGCTTCCCGGAGCTGCTGACCTTCATCCGGAAGCATACCGCTTAACTCTCCCGCTGCCCTGTAAAATCTGTTTTATCCTCTTGATTTTACCTGGAAACGGAATACAATAATGTATATTTTATATTGGAAAGGCCGGTAATCTTATGAACAAGATCTGCATTCCCCAGGGCTATAAGCCAGCTCTGGACGCCTACGACACCCAGCGTGCCATTGCCTACATCAAAGAAACCTTTCAGGAGGAGTTCTCCAAGGCCCTGAACCTGAAGCGGGTTTCCGCCCCCCTGTTTGTTACGGAAAATTCCGGCCTCAATGATAATCTGAACGGCTACGAGCGGCCTGTAGCCTTTGATATCCCCGCCGTGGGTACCGATGCCCAGTAAGTTCACTCCCTGCCCAAGTGGAAGCGGCTGGCCCTGAAGCGCTCCCACTTCACCGTGGGCAACGGACTGTACACCGATATGAACGCCATCCGCCGAGACGAAGAACTGGACAATGTCCATTCCATCTACGTTGACCAGTGGGACTGGGAAAAGGTCATTACCCGGGAAAACCGGAATACGGAGTATCTGAAGCTCATTGTCCGGGCCATTGTTCGGGCCGTCTGCGATACCAATGACCGGCTCCATGTCCGCTTCCCCCAGCTTCGGACGAACCTGTGCCGGGAAGTCTCCTTCATCACCTCACAAGAGCTGGAGAATCTGTACCCTGATTTGGAAACCGGTTCCCAGCGGGAGAACGCCTACGTTTCCCAGCATCACACTGCCTGTGTCATGCAGATTGGACGGAAGCTCCGCTCCGGAAGGCCCCATGACGGTCGTGCTCCGGACTACGACGACTGGGACCTGAACTGCGACATTTTCTTCTGGGACGAAGTCCTGGGCAGAGCCCTGGAGATTTCCTCCATGGGCATCCGTGTAGACGCGGCCTCCCTGGACCGTCAGCTTACGGAGGCGGGCTGTGACGCCCGGCGGGGTCTTCCCTTCCATCAGATGCTTCTCCATGACGAGCTGCCTCTGACCATTGGCGGCGGTATTGGACAGTCCCGGCTTGCCATGCTGATGATGGGCTGCGCCCACATTGGTGAGGTCCAGTCCAGCATTTGGGATCAGGACACCATGGATACCTGCGAGAAGGCCGGCATTCCTCTGCTGTAACGGGAGGCTCCCATGGAATTTCCCCAGAAAGAAATCACTCTGAAAAATGGGAAAACCGCCATTTTACGAAGCCCCGTGCCGGAGGATGCCAAAGCGCTTGTGGACTTGATGGGGAAGCTGGCCTTAGAAACCCCCTTCATTCTCAGGTCCCCCGAGGACCCGCCCCCTACGGTGGAGGTGGAAAGTGCGTGGATTCAAAACAGCCTGCAATCTGAGTCCAGTGTTTCGATTCTGTGTGAAGCGGATGGGCTTCTTGTTGGAATCTGTACCATCTCCTACACTCCCAAGGTAAAAATCCGCCATCGTGGTCAAATCGGCGTATCGGTTCTGAAATCCCACTGGGGAAATCACATTGCGTCCATTCTGTTTGAAGAAATGCTTTCCATCGGAAAAGCCTGGGGACTGACCCAGTTGGAGCTTGCGTTTATAGAAGGCAATGACCGGGCCCGGGGCCTGTACGAGAAAATGGGCTTCCGAATCTTCGGAGAAATCCCCAATGCCGTCCGTCAAGCCGACGGTACCTTCTGTAAAGAAATCCAGATGGTGCGGGCTTTGGATGAACGCGAAGGAACGGGAGGTAACCCAGCCTCTGTCCCTGAGGTGCTCCCTGCCAGGCATGCAGAGAAAAAAGAATAGGAATATGCTCCCTCCATGAAAAGCAGTGAAGCAACACACTGTCATCATAGAGGGAGCAATTTTATGTTCCGAAAACAGGAAAGGCCCCAGAAAAACGTTCAGGCTTCGAAGCCGGAATACTGCCAGAGGTTCCAGAGGCTGATTCCGATGATCACCGCCATCAGGCCCACAAACAGCTTATCTACAGCCCTGTTGTTCAGCCTCCTGTTGAGAGAGCGTCCAATCACGCCTCCACCAACGCCGCCGCCAACCATGAGTGCCAGTGTCAGCAGGTCAAAAGGTGGAACGCTGCCAGTGATCAGGGTGGTCAGCAAATTTGCGATTTGACTGAACAGGATAATATAAAGGCTGTTTTGGGCGGACACCTTGGTGTCCACGGAGAAGAAATAGCCCAGCACCACCAAATTGATGGGGCCGCCGCCGATGCCGAGGAAGGAACTCATAATGCCCAGCAGCAGACCAATCATCAGGCAGGGTGCCAAGCCTTGAACGTGTTTGGTCCGGATTTGTTCCTTTTTCAGGGTGTAAATCAGAGTACCTACCGTGATAAGAGCCAGACAGCCCGCCTGTACCGCGCCCACTGCGTTCTGATTTTCAAAAAGTCCTCTCACTGTGTGGAACAGGCTTTGGCCCAGGATACCACCAGCTGCCGCGCCAATTGCCAGGGGCGTACCGGTTCTGATGTCCACTTTGCTGTCCCCCGCTATCATAGCCTTGCTGACAGAATAGCAGCTCATGGACAGCACAGTGCAGCTCGACAGGAAGCTGATGGTACTGACGCTGGCAAGGCCAAACAGATCCAGCGTTGGCTTGATAATGACGCCACCGCCAATACCGCAGATGGCCCCCGCTACAGAGGCCAGCAGGCTGACGATAAAGAACAAAAGGCTGCTCATTTTTCTTCCCTCCTATGGGAGATCGCCCCGGCATTCCCTGCCGGGGCGACCATGAATCTCATCATTCTGATAACTTCCGCAGGATCTGATGCCGGCATCAGCCCTCCGTTCGAGGTAAAACGCGGTCACTGCAAACCCATACGGATATACTGCTCCTGGGGAGCATCGCTATCCTTCATCAGGTGAATCATGGCTTCCACCATTCTCTTCTCAACCGCAGTGTCCTGAATGGGGTGCTTCTGCAGGGGGTCCCGCTGCAGGTCGTACAGGCAGGTGCCTAACCCAAATTTCATGGAGGTGTCACCAGTGGTATCCTCCTGTGCGCTGATACGCATGATGGGAACGTCCTTAGTGAACGGGAAAGGCTCTATCAGAGAAACGGTTTTCAGCTCATCGGCAGAGAACATGCACCGCATGTGGGTCGGCATAAGGGTGTAGTTATACAATGGTTTATTTGTGGAAATCGGATCACGCATATAGACATAACGACCATCTGTGATATTGACCTGAGCGCCATACATGCCAAACAGCGCATATTGGCGGACCGGTGTATCATCAACAATCGTCTGTTCCAGATCAAAGCCCTGCATATCCGCAGTGGGTTCCAGGCCGAAATAGGTCAGCAGCGTTTCCGGAACATCAATGTTCTGTACCAGCGATGATCTCCGTTTTCCCACCGTCTCAGGATGCCGGGGGTCCCAGATAAACATGGGAATGTGCGCGGTTTCATTATACCAGGGGTGACAGCTCTTTGCCCAGCAGTCATGCTCTCCCAACAGGAAGCCATGGTCTGTATTCACAATCACCATGGTGTCCTTCCACATATCGTTGCTGTCCATATAGTCCAGGAATTTCCCTAAATACCGGTCACACATCGTCAGCAGGGCGGCATACTGATAGCGCAGATGCTTCACCGCATCGGGTGGCTCTGTGACATGCCCATATTCCGGCCAGTCAAACTGTGGTCCGTCATAATCATGGGGATACAAATCCTGATAGCTTTTCTGGGTAAAGAAAGGCTCATGGGGATCAAAACACTCCCAGTGAAGAAACCAGTTGTCCTCATTCTTATTCTTTTCCAGGAACTCCATGCCCAATCTGAACACCTGAGCCAGGGGCTGTTTCTCTTCGGTGTCAAAATACTGCCGATTCACAGCATCCTGCCGCCATAATCTGCCATAGTGTTCCGGAATCTGGGGGTCCGATACCTGACCCTTCCAGCAATCGGCCTCCTGACCCCGAACAATTTCCCAGCTATTATACCGGTTGTGGTAAGTAGCACCGCCATCCTCCCAGTAGTGCTGGTGATCGCTGATCATATGGGTATAAACGCCAGCCGTTTTCAGCATTTCCGGCATAGAATCATCAAAGGGTTCCAGCGGGCCCCAAGCCCGGTGCAGGAAATTGTAGCGACCGGTATGCAGCTCACGGCGTGCGGGCATACAAGGCAGACTGCCCGCATAGCAGTTATCAAACGTGACCGTCCGTCCCGCAAGCCGCTGAAAATTCGGTGTGATCGTCCAATCACATCCATAAGGCGACAGCATTCTGCGGTTCAGCGTATCAAACATCAACATGATTGCTCGCATATTGTCACCACCATTTGATCAGTTCTGTTACTTGATTTCGCAGGTCAATGAACGCCGGCTCAACAACATTACGGGGACGGGGCAATTCATTGTGCAGACGGCTCTTGATGCTGGTAGGCTTGTTTGTCAGAACCAGAATATTCTCGCTGAGGTACACAGCCTCCTCAATGTTATGGGTGATGAAGATAATCGTGGTGCCCAGTTTTTCCCAGAGCTTAATGAGTTCGTCTTCCAACCGGAACCGAAGCTCCACATCCAGCTGTCCATAGGGCTCATCCATCAGCAGAATATCCGGCTTCACCGCAAAGGCGCGGGCAATTACGACTCTCTGGAGCATGCTGGTAGACAGTTCTACCGGGTAGTAATCCTTGTACTTGGTCAGCCCTACCATTTCCAGGACCTCTGCAACCTCTCGGTCGATGACATCCTTGGGCTTGCGCTTCATCTTCAGGCCGAAGGCCACATTCTCCTCCACAGTCAGCCAGGACATTGTGGAGTATTCCTGGAAAATATAGGCGATATTGTGCTTTTTGGTGTTTACAGGTTCACCGTCCACCAGGATCTTGCCGGAGGACAGATCGTACAGTCCGGTGATGCAGTTTAGGAAGGTCGTCTTGCCACAGCCAGTGGGTCCGACGATGCACAGAAACTCTCCGCGCTTGACATCGAAAGAAACATCGTTGAGAACTTTCAGATCGCCGAAGGATTTGCACATATGGTCTACATGGAGAATAACATCATTTTCTTTCACAGCAGTTCCTCCTTACAGCGCCTTATCCACGACTACACTGATCTCCTCACGCAGCTTCAGGAATTCCGGATCTACATAATTTCGGGGACGGGGCAAATCGATCGCGTACTCGGTCTTGATTCTGGTAGGACAGTTGGTCATAACCACGATCCGGTCTGCCAGGTAGATGGCCTCTTCAATGTTGTTTGTGACGAAGACGATGGTGCGCTTTTCTTTTTCCCAGATCTTCATCAAATCTTCCTGCATCAGATAGCGGGTCTGGGCATCCAGATGACCAAAAGGCTCATCCATGAACAGGACGTCAGGTTCATTGCAGTATGCTCTGGCAATGCCCACCCGCTGCTGCATACCGCCGGACAGCTGGTTGGGAAAACGATCCTCAAAGCCGGTCAGGCCCACCAGGTCGATATAGTGCTGTGCCCGCTCCCGGCGTTCCTTCTTGGGAACGCCCCGCATTTTGGGACCGTATTCCACGTTGCCCATGACCGTCAACCAGGGAAACAGCGCCATACGCTGATAGACAACCCCACGGTCAGGGCCGGGTTTTGTCACCAGCTTGCCGTTGACCTCTACACTGCCGCCGGTCACAGGTTCCAGGCCGGACATGCAGTTGATCATCGTGGATTTACCGCACTGACCCGGTCCGAACAGGACCAGCAGCTCGTTCTCTCTGACGTTCAGATTCACCTTGTCCACCACATGAACTGCGCCGCGGGAGGTATCAAAGGTCTTGGACATTTCTCTGCATACAATGATATCGTTACTCATTTTCCTCTCACACTCCATCTGCACAGCTTTGCCTCAATGGCACGCATCGTCACAGCCAGCACATAGCCAACCACGCCGATGGCTACAATGCCGACCAGAATCTGTACGGTACTGTTGCTGTCCTGTCCCTTAATGATGACCCAACCGACACCCTCGGTGGAGCGCACCATCTCTGCCGCGACCACGGTGGCCCAGGAAGTGCCTACCGCAATCTGAAGTCCGGCAAAGACCTGCGGAACACAGGAGGGCAGCACAATGCTGGTAAATACCTGACGATTGTTGGCGCCCAGCATTTTGGCAGCGCCCATCAGCTCAGGGTCTACCGCCCGGACACCGGAGTAGGCATTCATCGTCACAGCACAGAATGCGGAATAGAAAATCAGGAAATATTTGGACGCCTCGCCCAGACCAAACCAGACAATGGACAGAGGAATCCACGCAATAGGAGGAATGGGACGCAGAATTTCAAAAATCGGGCGGAACAGCGCCGACACGGGCTTGAACCAGCCCATCAAAATACCCAGCACAACGCCTGCTGCCGATCCCAGCACAAAACCGACCAGAACCCGGCTCAGGCTCCACAAAATATGTCCCTCCACCGTGTGAGTACCGATGGGCTTGAAGATTGCAACCACAAAGGCACGCAGAGTTTCAACAGGGCCAGCCAAAACCATGCCGGCCTTTGTAAAGGAAACAACCATCTGCCACACACACAGAAACACAAAGATTGCGATGGCGGCGCATACAGTTTTCTGATATTTGCCCGCTTTGATATTAAAGCGATTAACCATCTCTGCGCACTCCTTTCACAATCTTATTCTCAATCAAAGACAAAACAGCGGAGAAAATTGCACCGATCACACCGATTCCAATCATGCCGCAGATAATAATGTCCGGACGGTAGATACCTCTTGCCTGCTGGATCATGTAGCCCAGGCCCATGGTGGAAGCCAGCATCTCAGCGGCAACAATGCAGGTCCACGCGGCACCCAGCGCCACGCGAATACCGGTCATAATCATGGGCAGCGCAGTGGGAATCGCAATGTTAACCAGCATCTGGGTGTCACTGGCGCCAAAGGTCTGCCCCACCCACAGGTGAACCTCCTTGGTCTGGCGAATGCCGGTGTAGGAGTTCAAAACACATGGCACAAAGGCCGATAAAAACACGGTGACGATCTTTGGGGTAATGCCAATGCCGAAGAGGATAATCATCAGCGGAATCCATGCCAGACCGGGAACAGGCCGCAACAGGTCAAACACAGGACGGACAAACAGATCCACTTTCTTGTACCATGCCATGAAGATACCAAGGGGTGTGCCAATGATAACACCCATTGCCCATCCGCCCAGGGCGATTTTCAGAGATGAAAAAATGTGTTGGGGCAATGTGGCGCCATCGGGGGCCGTGCTGGTCATTTTCTTGACGAAGGTCTTGGCAACTGTCACAGGGCCGGGAAGCGTAGAGGCGCTTGTCATATGCAGCACATCACAGCACAGCCACCATATGGCAACGAACAGCACAATGGACAAAACAGAAAGCCATACATAATTACGCGTTTTTTTCTTCATACAGGATACCCTTTCCTTGTATTTACCTCCCATGAGATCCGCTGGCATTTGTCGGCAGCTCCCATGGGAGGCGTGGTGAATGGCTCAGTATCTGATTAACCCGCAGAAACCGCGGTACCGACCGCGTCGGAAACGAAAGCGGGGTTGATGGACTTGGAAACGTTGGGAGCGTTATCGCTGGTGATCTTCTCGGCGCTTACCAGGAAGTCGGTGATGGCGACCCATGCGGCACCAAGCTTGTAACCGGGCTCCTTCATGGCAGCGCTGCCTACATAGGCACGATCCTCAATCTCGTGAGCCAGATCGGCATCGGAGCAGGAGATGGCGTTGGTATCGTAGACCTTCCGGGTAAACTCCTTGCGCAGCTGCTCATCCTGCAGCTCGTCCATAGCCTTTACCAGACAGTTGACGAACAACTGAATTTCTTCGCCACGGGTCTCCACGACCTTATTTCTGGCAAAGCAGCCGTCGCACATATCCACACCGGTGGCCTCATCAAAGTTACACAGCTCAACATAGCCGGCCTCCTGCAGCTGGTAGGAGTACGGGGGATTTGCCGCCATCGCGTCGCCCTCGCCGGTCGTGAATGCCTGGAAGGCAGAAGCATATTCCATATTCACCTGATCAATGTCAGCAGGAGCCAGGCCGAACTGAGCCGCATAGGACTCGGTCATGTACTGTACTGCGGTGCCCAGAGGCTCCAGGATCTTCATACCCTTCAGGGTTTCCGCGCCAGGATTCTTGGCAGCCTCGGAATCCGCACGGACATACAGGCCCATACCGCCGGTGGTGTTCACATCTGCCAGCCAGGTGCAGTCAGCATTTGCCAGAGAGTAGACAGAGGCAAAGCCGGAAACAGCCACGTCGATCTGCTCGGCGGCAATCGCCTCGTTAATGGGAGCGCCGGTGGCAAACAGCTCGACGCTGACGTTCAGGCCCGCTTCTTCAAAGTACCCCTTCTCCTGTGCGTACAGAACAGGCACGCCCATGGTCAGTGCCATGGTGCCAACCTTCAGCACATCCCGTTCGCCATCCTTCTTGGCGCCGTTTCCGCTACAGGCCGCCATGCTCAGAACCAGTGCGACAGACAGAATCAGGGCAATCAGTTTCTTTGCTTTCATTTTTGTGATCCTCCAAAATCTATGTGTTTTCGCGTTGCGTTATCGCACACGCTTTGATGGCATTATTATGGCATGTCAAAGAATAATTGTCAATTAGAATTTCTCATAATGCTACATATTTGTACGTTTATACAAGGATGTTCTCTAATATTTATGCATTTTAACGATTAATTGGGTAATATTTTGCTTGACACGCACACGCAAATCCGTTATAATAATTATAGCGTGTGCGAATACGCAATAAACGATAAAATGTGAGGCGCATCCCCATGGCAGTAACCATTAAAAAAATTGCCGAGCTTGCTGGGGTCTCCACCGGAACCGTAGACCGGGCACTGCACGACCGTGGTCGGGTTGATCCCCAGGTGGCCCAAAGAATTAAACAAATCGCACAGGAGCTTAACTATCAGCCCAACGCCGTTGCCAAGAGTCTTTCGATCCGCAGTCGAAAACTGAAAATCGCCGTTATCCTGCATATCCAGACATCGAATCCTTTCTTTGACGATGTCATTGCCGGGATCATGCGTGGTAAAGAAGAAATCAAGGATTTCGGCATTGCGGTGACTGTGTATAAATGTGCTGACTTTGATCCCCAGTGTCAGTTGTCCCTGATCGATCAGGCACTGGAAGATGGCGCCAGCGCCATTGCCATCGTTCCCATCAACGATCCACGGGTAAAGCAACGGCTGGATCATCTGTACAACCAGGGATTTCCGGTTGTGTTTCTGACGAATATCATAGAAAACGCCCAATACCTCAGCTTTGTCGGCTGCGATTATCGTCTGGCTGGCAAGATCACCGCCGGACTGTTGAATCTGCTTCAGCGTCAAAACGGTAAGGTACTGCTGTTCTCCCCCAGTTTCCAAATGTACGGACATACCCTGCGTCTACAGGGGCTAAGGTCTCAGCTCGAAGCAGAATATCCCCACATTTTGTTAACCGGCGTTTATGAGCTAACCGGCGACGACATTCAGGATTATCAGCTCTCCTGCCAGGCCCTGGATACGCATCCGGATATCAACCTCATTGTTTGCCCGGGCGCCTACAGTTACGGCAATCTGAAGGCCATTTCTGACAAGGGATATCTGAAACGGGTCGGAATCGTCTGCTACGACTATTCCGAAAAAATTGACTCCATGATTCGCAACCGGGACATACAGGCCGCTCTGACACAATGCCCTCAGGAACAGGGCTATCAGGCGATCCGGACACTATTCGACTATTTATCCGCAAACAAAAAGCCTGCGTTCCGGGATAACTATGTGCGCATGCGCATTCTGCTGAAGGAAAATCTCTCCGAGATTCAGCGGCTTCGTGAGGAATATCGTCAGATATAATATTTCGCTGCCTCACCTGCTTTCTTAGAACAATCAGATCAGCAAAAGGGCTGTCTCACTAACAAAGTGAGGCAGCCCCTTCTTTTTCAGATATTCCCTTTGGTGAAGCGAAGATCAACCGGATTCATCCTGCAACTGGTCGCCCAATTCCGCAATGAACAAGGAGGCGACGCTGAATACATTGGCATGGCTCAGTTTTCTCGGGTCATAGCCAGTTTTTTCTTCAATCCGTTTCAACTGATACTGCAAGGTATTCGGATGCATAATCAGACGTTTTGCCGCCTGCTTGATGGAACCGTCTTCCTCGTAGAGGACAGAAATCGTATGCATATCCCGTTCGATCTCCGGCAGCGGTGTTTGTCCAAAAATTTTCTTAATATACCGAATTTTCGATTTCAGAGGCACTTCATCCAATACCAGCTCCAGGCACAGGTCCTGATAGAATACAATACTCTTTTTGCGCAGCCGGAATCCAGCGCCCAGGGCAATTTTGGCCCGCTCATACTGCTGGTGGATATCCATAAAGGAAGCACTGCCGCCATCTACACCAATGTAAACCTGCCGTTCAGGCTCGTCCAGAACTTCCAGAAGGCTTTGCGCCAACGCACCAACCCGCTGGTCAGAACGGTCCTCCAAAATCAGGACCACCGAATGGGAAGCAAGGAAAACATAATCCTTTTGGCTGGTCGTTTCAATGTACTTCCGGACCTGATGATAGATGTTTTCGTTATCCTCCTTCAGCGTCGAGACCACAGCAATTCTGTATGGCTGGGTAATATCCAGGCCAAAAGAATGTCCCTGGCGAATAAACGCGTCATTCAGAACCGTTGAGGCGCTGCTGACCCAGGTGGTGAGGAAGCGCTCAAAAGCCTGACGCTGCCGTTCCTTCTTTGTTTCCTCCATTCTGGACTGGAGCAGAATCTCTGTCATGCGCTTGATTATTTTGCCGTAAATCTGGGCCTTCTCATGGGGTCCGGAAATTCCGACAACGCCAATGATTTCGTCATCTATAATCAGCGGCAGATTGGTCCCGGAATAGGAACCCTTGTACTGGTTGTTGTTGTACACTACCAGCTCATCCAGATTCTGATCCACAATCTGGTAGGCCGCTTCATGGAAATCACCTACACGCTCCGGGTCGGAGCTTGCGATAATGATTCCGTCGCTGCCGATAATGTTCATCTTCATTCCCACTAACTCAGTCAGTTCGTGGACGATTTCAGTTGCGTCCTGCTTGGAAATCTGCACACAATCCCCTCCTTCCCGAATCTATGTAAGTTGTCCATTCAACGCTTGATCAGAAGGACTGCTACATCGTTGACGTTTGTTCCCGTGGGGCCCGTCATCAGCAAACCATCGCACTTTGCAAGGGCATGGTAGGCGTCGTTATCCGCCAGCACATCGCTGATGACAATTCCCTGTGCAAGCAGCTTATCGCAGCTTTCTCCGTCGCAATAGCCGCCGGCGGCATCTGTGGGACCATCCGTACCGTCAGAGCCCAAAGAGAAAACCGCAGTGTCTTTCATGCCGGAAATCCCCTCCGCGGCGGACAGAGCCAGTTCCTGGTTGCGTCCGCCCTTCCCTTTGCCGGTCAGGCGAACAACGGTTTCGCCGCCGGCAATGAATGCCAGAGATTTTTCCGTATCCGCGTGATACTTCGCAATAGAGGCCAGGAAGCTGCCTGCGTCCCGGGCATTGCAGCACAGATTAGCCGTCAGGACAATCGGGTCATACCCCAAATCCCGGCAGGTCTTTTCCGCGGAAGCACAGAGCTGACGGACGCTGCCTGTAACCTGGGTTTCCACATTATCAAGCTGCTTGGGGGTTTCGGTTTTCAGGAGGGCTTCCATCTCCGGGGTTACCGTCAGCCCGTATTTCTCCACAATACCCATCGCCTGCTGGCAGGTGGAGCTGTCCGGATAGGCCGGTCCGGAAGCAATCATGTCCAGCGGGTCGCCGATGATGTCGGAAAGTACCACACTGAATACGCTTGCCGGAGCGCAGATTTGGGCAAATCTTCCGCCCTTGACCGCAGAAAGGCGCTTGCGGATGGTATTCATCTCCACAATATCCGCCCCGCAGGCCAGCAGCTCCTTCGTCAGATTCTCCAGGACCTTACTGTCTACCAGGGGCTTTTCAAACAGAGCCGAACCGCCTCCGGAAAGCAGGAAAATAACGGTATCCTCCTGCCCCAGATCCTTAACCTTTTCGATAGCCCGTTCTGTTGCCCGGAAGGAATTTTCATCCGGGACAGGATGCCCTGCTTCGTATATCTCAATATGAGGCAGCGGCCCCTTACTGTGGTCATACTTTGTCACGACGATACCGTCGTAGATTTTGTCACCTAAAATATCGCTGGCAGCTTTCGCCATCTGCCAGGCGGCCTTGCCTGCCGAAATCAGCACCAGTTTGCCCTTGGGGGCAATGAAATCACTCAGCGCCTTTTTCACAGCCGTGTCCGGCATCGCTGCCTGCAACGCCGCATCAATGATAATTTGCGCATCTTGTCTGAGGCTCATATTCATCCTCCTCACGATGTTATGAGGTTATTCCATATCATTTCCAGATTCCAGCTTCGTTATAAGACAAACAGACCCGCCCAAGATCGGATCTGTTGCCTTGTATCATTTTATGAAATGCTGGAATCGTCCTGCCATGCTTACAGAGCGGGCTCGTCGGAGACCTCTGCGTCTGCACGGGGCACATCCAGATTCAGCAGATTATGCTTCTGCTCATACTTGTACACCCGGTCAACAAGCAGAGGAATCAGGATTGCAGTCACAATAACGGAAGCAGCGACCTGTGCAGTTGCAACCTCGGCAAAGGGCAGCCAGTTGGGGTCAATGGCCGCGATAGCCGCAGGTGTTGCCACAGCGTTACCGGCAGTCGTACCAACAGCCAAACCGGCGACACAGGAGTGACGCTTGTTCTTCGGAACCACAAACCGGTACAGGAAGTAGGTGGGGATACCAGTGACAACAATCGTCATCAGGCCCAGGATGATACCAGGGATACCGGCGGAAACCAGGGTCTTCAGGCTCATGCCAGCACCAAGAGGGAACGCGAACATGAAGATGGAGATCAGCATGCCGGGCTTCAGGAAATCACGGATTTTGTCATCCAGGTTGCCCAGAATCATACCAATGATAATGGGCATGATGCAGGCGATCAGAGTGGTAATGGGAATCTCAGCAACACCGGCAACGCCCATGAACATCATTTCAAAGAAGGGACCGTCATTGGCAGAGATGATAGCGATACCGCCCACGTCAGCCTTGTCACCGTACTTGGAAGCCAGAGCCGTGTACAGGCCGCCATTGGAGTTGGACATTGCGCCGATCATAGCCAGAGGCGTAACACCAAGGAAGGCAGCCTCAGGACCAGCAAACTTTGCCAGCAGAACGCCGCAGGCAACACCGGTCAGAACCTTGCCCAGGTTGATCATGAAGCCCTTGTACAGGGACATACCAGCCGTCTTAAACTGGATCTGTGCGCCGGAGCAGAAGAACAGCAGTGCGATCAGGCAGTTAGAGCCATTCTTGAACAGCGCCGTGGTGAAGCTACCGATCTGCAGGATATTCGGGAAGAAGGTGTTCACAAGAACACCGAGGACCAGAGGAACGACCATCAAGCCGCCGGGAATCTTATTGATCGTGTCCAGAATCGGTACTTTACCCATTTTGAATTTCATAACAGTTTCCCTCCAAAAATAAATTAAGAAAATGGGATTTCCCCGCGCGTCTTGGCATCGCGGGGAATTGCATAGGATACGGCAGGATTTTCTCCCGTTCGAGCATTTGAATGTTTGTAACCAAGTTTTTACAGAACATTCACGACCTATAGCACCATTATTGTATTTCGCACAAAAAAAGTCAAGTACAAAAGCGAAATTCTGTATTTTTTTGTCTTATAGAACAAAAAATATCTAAATATTTTGGAGCACAAACCATTGGTTTTGGGAAAAATTCATGGTATAATTTCTAAAGAATCATTTGTGCCTGCATTGATACTGAGGCCAAATTTCGGAAAACCATTTTTTTATTTTATTTTGTTAAATGAGGTGAATTACGATGAAAGTTCAGTTCCCCTACGGCAAGGAAATGCTCAGTTTGGATATCCCGGATCATCGTTTGCAGGGCGTTCTGGTTTCGAATCTGCACCACTACGAACCCAAGGCAGACCAGTTTACTCTGGTGGAGGAAGCCCTGAAAAATCCCATTAGCACCGCACCCCTGTGCGAAATGGCTAAGGGCAAGAAGAATGTCGTCCTGATTGCCAGCGACCATACCCGTCCTGTTCCCAGCAAAGCCATTGTGCCTCCCATGCTTCGTGAAATCCGGAAAGGGAATCCCGATGCTGACATTACCATTCTGATCGCCACCGGCTGCCATCGTGAAACCACCCTGGACGAGCTTCGCAGCAAGTTCGGCGATGAAATTGTGGATAACGAAAAGATTGTTGTCCATGACTGCGACAACTCTCCCCTGGTCAAGATTGGTACGCTGCCTTCCGGCGGTGAGTGCATCATCAACAAATTGGTGGTAGACGCCGACCTGGTGGTTGCTGAGGGCTTTATTGAGCCTCACTTCTTTGCCGGTTTCTCCGGCGCCCGCAAGAGCATTCTCCCCGGCATTGCCAGCCGTACAACTGTCCTTGCCAACCACTGCTCCGAGTTTATTGCCAACCCCAGGTCCCGTACCGGCATTCTGGAGGGCAACCCCATCCATAAGGATATGGTGTGGGCAGCCAGAGCCGCCAAGCTGGCCTTCATCGTGAACGTTGTGATCAATGATAAGAAGGAAGCGATTTACGCGGTTGCCGGCGATATGGAGCAGGCACACAAAGCCGGCTGTGATTTCCTGTCCTCCCTGTGCAAGGTGGATGCCAAGCCCGCCGACATCGCCATTACAACCAACGGCGGTTACCCACTGGATCAGAATATCTACCAGGCCGTTAAGGGAATGACCGCTGCGGAAGCAACCGTGAAAAAGGGCGGCGTCATTATTATGATCGCCAAATCCAATGATGGTCACGGCGGCGAAGGCTTCTATCACCAGATGGCCGACGAGCCCGATATCGAAAAGACCCTGGCAACCTTTATGGCAAGAGGCAGAAATGAGACTGTCGCCGACCAGTGGCAGACCCAGATTTACATTCGTGTCCTCCAGCGCGCAACGGTTGTTTACGTCTCGGATGCGCCGGATGAGATGGTGCGCGGACTGCACCTCGTGCCCGCCCACAGTCTGGAAGAGGCCCTGTCCATTGCCGAAGAAATCGTCGGCTCCAAGGACGCTACCATCACAGCCATTCCTGACGGCGTTTCTGTCATGGTCATCGAATAAAGTTTCCTGTTAAAAACACGCCAAAGGGGCTGTCTCACAAAGGAAGTGAGGCAGCCCCTTTCTTTTACGTTATTAAACCTCGTCCTCCAGCAGCGCCCATGCGCGGCGGATCACACGCTTTGTATTGGCAAGAACAATGTCCTCATCCTCGCCGGGACGCAGCGTGACCTCCATGGACAGTACATAAGGATGCTCCGCGTCAAAGAACCCCTCCGCTTTCAGCACCCGGAAGAAGTCCAGCAACTCCGGCGTATCGTTTGCACTGTTGGGATACCCGAAGCGCGGGTGCATATCCCCATATCCGTCACAGCCGGGGCGCACCACGGCATTTCCGATATGCAGATGGGTAATGTACGGACGCAGGGTACGAATCACAAACCGGCTGGTTTCGTAAGTCGTCGGGAAGTGACTGAGGTCAACCAGAAGGCCAAAATTGGAATGGGTTGTACGCATATCCGCGGCAAACCTGGCAGCGTAAGGGGCCGGCCCAATCAGAGCAGCCTTGTCCATATCGTAATCAAACACTTCCAGCTCAACCTGCATTCCCTTTGTTGCCGCATAATCACAGAGATTGCGTGTTGTCTTAAGGAGCTGCGCATAGGCAAGCTCTTTTGTCTGCGCCTCCCATTTGCCCGCCAGAAACGCGATTCCCTCCGCGCCCAGATACTCTGCTTCATCAATGGCATCCAGCAGGGTTGCTTCGGCTTTCCTGCGTTCCTCCTCATCCAGAGCATTGGGGTTCAGTTTGGGGCCAAGCAGGCGGGGCTGGGCGCCATAACACACTTTCAGGTGGCTCTGATCCAGAATCGCTTTTGCGGCAGCATTCTTTTCGCCAAATCCTTTCAGCTCAATGGCGTCAAAAAAGTCATCCCGGGCAATGGCTTTCAGGGATTCCATGGGGTCCCGCTGCGGGAAGCTCATCCACTGAATGGTACCTACCTGAAAATACTTATGAATAGAATCTTTCATGTTCTTTCAACCTTTCTCTTTAGAAACGCAAGCGTTTCATGCATTTGTGCATACCTTCTTAAGTGCGGGGGATGCCTTCGGCAAATTTATTATAGCAAGTCCCGGAAAGGTTGTCAACCGCACTGTATCCTCCGAATCGCTACGGTCAAATCACACGCAGAAGCGGTCATAGGTTTCGTAGCAGTCAAGGCACAGCTTTTTACCCCCCGCCAGCCGAATCCAGTTCGCGCCGGTGGTTTCACCGCAGCATTCGCAGACATAGGAATCGAACAGCCGGGCCTTCTCCGGAAGGGAAATTGTGGTGGGCTTCACATCGAACATCTCAGCAGGGTCGCAGCTCTGATAATATTGGAAGGATTTCTCCTTGGTGATCTCACTGGGTCTGGGCTTCAGAACCAGCCGGACTGACTTGCCGTTTTTCCGGTTGTAAAAGGAGAATGCCTGCTTGCCCCGCATATGGAACAACAGATTCCCCTTGCCGATGGAGCAGCTCAGAATCGCCTGAATGGCATCCACGCCGCAGGCATCGTTTTCCGAAATGCAGACCACCTGCTCGTCCGCAGAAAGGCATCCCCCATCAGAAAGGGTCAGCTCCAGCAGCTCCATGGCATAGAGACTTGCCTTATATCCGATGGTCAGGCCGCCGCATTCATGGCCGTGGAAGGCCGCCGCCTTGTTCCACAGTTCCCTATTCTCATCCAAAAATTTTACCATTATTGTATGCTCCTTTATTTTATTTGTCTACAAGGACCAGACTTTGTCCTGCCACATCCACCACTTCCGCATTGACATGGTACACATCCAGCAGCGCCTGCCGGGTCAGGATCTCCTTTCCACCGCAGGCATAAGCCTTTCCGTTTCGCATCAGCAGGAACCGGTCGCAGAACCGGAGGGCAAGATTCAGGTCGTGAATCACCACCACGGCAGTGAGGTTTTGCGCATGGCAGATATCCCGGACAATTTGAAGTACCTGATATTGGTTCTGAATATCCAGGCTGCTGGTAGGCTCATCCAGCAGTAACACCTTCGGCTGCTGTGCCAGTGCCCTTGCCAGCATCACCTTCTGCCGCTCGCCGCCGGACAGCTCGCTGAGGAACCGTCCCCGCAAAGGCTCGATGTTCATCTGGGCCATGGTCTGGTGGACAATTTGGTGATCCGCTTCCGTAAAGTCCCATTTCATATAAGGGCGTCTGCCCAGCATGACCATGTCATGGACGGTCATTTGGGTGCTTGGAACACTCTGGGCAACAAAGGCCATTCGCTGGGCAATCTCCCGCAGGGACATTTTCAGGAGGTCCTCCCCTTCCATCATAACTCTGCCCGCATCTGGTGTAAGAATCTTATTGAAGCATTTTAACATGGTACTTTTGCCCACGCCATTGTTTCCCAGGATTGCCATAAATTCTCCCTCTTCCACGCAGAAGGAAACCTTATCCAATACCACTGGGCCATTATGATAATGGTACGACAGATTTTCCACGGTCAGCATTCCTTATTCCCTCCTTTGAACAGAAGGTAGAGGAACATGGGGCCGCCAAGGAAGGAGGTAATCGCGCCGATGGGCAGAATCACCGGGCTGATCACCACCCGGGCGAAAAGATCCCCCAGCAGCAAAATCAGCGCGCCCATCATAACAGAGCCTGGCAGCAGATACACATGGTTATTTCCCACAACCCGACGGACAATATGGGGCGCAATCAGGCCGATAAAGTTGATCAGGCCGATGTTGGAAACCACCACTGAGGAAATCAGGCAGCACAGTACCATATTGGTCAGCGTCAGGCTTCTGACGTTGACTCCCAGACTGCTGGCAGTTTCCTCTCCGCTGAGAAGGGCATTGTAGTCCCAACGGTGGAAAAAATAGTACAAGCACACCAGGGTTAGAACCGCCAGCATTTTCCCCACATCATCCCAGCCGGTATTGCCCAGACTGCCGAAGGTCCAGAACACCAAACTGGTCAGCTCTACCTCACTGGCAAAATACTGCATCAGGGTGGTTGCGCCGGTGAACATGGCGCTGATGGCCGTTCCCGCCAGAACAATGCCCTGAGAGGAAATCTGCCGGAACCGGCTCAGGAACAGGATGACCACCGCCACGCCCATGCTGCCAACGAATGCACACAGTGGAATGGATGCCCCCGCCAGACCTCCCTTTGCGCCAAGATCCAACACAATGATGGCAAAGGCTGCACCGAAGCTTGCGCCTTGAGAAACACCCAGCGTAGAAGGAGATGCCAGGGGGTTTCGCAGCACCGCCTGCATCACACATCCGGCGATACCGAGACCAGCGCCGGCAATCAGTGCGGTGCAGATTCGAGGCAGGCGGTTATTGCGCACCACAATGTTTATTTTCTTATCCGCCGCTTTTCCGGCAATGCCCTTCACCAGCTCCGAAATCGGTGTATTATAGGAGCCTGCCCGAAGGGAGAGCAGCACCGCAATAACCAGCAGTACCCCCAGAATCATCAGGAAGGAGATGCTTTTGATCTGATTTCTTCGATAGGCACTGTCCGGATTCTTATTTGCCAATTGTAACAGGTCTGAATTCATAGCCAGCTTCCTTTAAATCGTGATAGGGGTTACTGCCCAGCAGCATTTCAAAGATCTCACCGGTTTTCGCTTCCATGTCCACATCCGCAAACTGTTCCGGATAGAGGATGGTTGCCGCGTAGTAAGCATCCGCCAGAGCGGTTTCCAAATTGGAAGCATAGGAACGGAAAGAGATTTGGGAATAGACCTTTCCCTCCTGAACAGCTGTGAGGCTGCCGTAATAATCCGGGTGCTCGGCGTAGTCCGCATTGATGAGATCCAGGCCGTTGAAGTCTACGAAAATGACATCCGGGTCCCAGGCCAAAACCTGCTCAAGGTCGATGTCAAATGCACCGTTTTGGTCAGTGGTATTTGCCAGGTTATTGGCGCCAATCAGCGCAAGCGGTCCGTAGTTAGCTTCAGTGCCCTCAAAACCATGGATGCCCCGGAAGCTTACGCCGCACACATAGGCGGCAGGCTTATCCCCATCAGCAACCCCAGCCGTCCGATCTGCCAAGTCCTTTTCAATGCCGTGGAGGTAGTCCGTCAGTTCCTGAGCCCGGTCTTCCTTATTGTACAGCCCACCCAAAATGCGAATGGTCTCATAAGCTTTGTCATCCAGGGTGGTGTCGCTGCCGGGAACCACAACAACAGGTATCCCTGTCTTTGTCTGCAATTCATCCGCATCCACGCTTGCCGAGGAGGACATGACAATGACCTGGGGGTCCACGTTAATAATTTCTTCCACATAAGGATCACCGTTGCCTCCGATGGCAGGCAGATCCGCAAACTTATTGTAGTTTACATAATTGTACATTCTATCCATGCTGGGCTGGGTTTCATATTCTTCTACGCCAACCACCAGATCCTGCCCGCCAACGTAGCAGCTATAGCGCAGAGCCCCAACGCCCACGCAGACAATGCTCTCCACGGCATTGGGAACCTCCACTTCCCGACCGTTGCCATCTACAATGGTGCGAACTTCGGAAGCAATCTCCAGAGCGGAGGTCTCAGAGGTTTTCTCCTGACCGCAGGCACAAAGGGTCAGAGTCAAAGCTGCCGCCAGCAGAAGGAGAAACCATTTTCCTGCACTTTTCATTTTCATCACCTTTCTTTTTTGTGAAGCTTTCAGGCGCGTCATTTCTCTTTCCACACGTCCTATTCCGGCTCTCGGTTTCTGTCATATTATTTGTATTGTACACCATCCTCCATAGAAGCGTAAGCCCCCATGGGGGATATTTTTTCAGTTTTTTCTGCAAGGAGAGAACGCTTATCTTCCAGGCAGTCTGGGTTTACATGAATCCCGGATTGTTTCCCGCAAAAAATGCAGAGCGGAAAAATACCTCTCTGCATTTTTGCTTATGGCAATTCGTCCTTATGCGCAATCAGATAATCTATAAAATATTTGCTTGCAATCGGCAAACTGTCCCTGTCTTTATAGCCCACAGCAAGGGTGCGTGTAATGGGTGGATCAATCGGCAGGCATACAATATCGTAATTTGTGCGCCTTAATATCAGTTCTGCTACGGACTGCCTGCCAAACCCGGACGTGACCATCAATACCCGCAGGGGCGTATTCGTAACCTACGTCAGGCTCAAAAAAGCGAGTGTTCTTAACAGCCTTTCAAATGCTGTAAGAACACTCGCCATG
>CAYRDE010000023.1:0-23226 GCA_964422935.1 uncultured Oscillospiraceae bacterium
GCCATGCCGGAGTTAATCAGCAGCAGGGACGCGTCATTCTGGGGAATCAGAGAGAAGCTGGGCAGGCGCAGGTGTCCCTTGCTTTCAAAGAAGGAGAGGAACATCTCACGCAGTTCGTTTACGCCGTAGGGCTTGGGGTTCATAGAAAATTACCTCCAAAAACTTTTTTTACAAAAAATACGCCGCCCCCTGAGACGCTCTGAACAAACCATCCGAAAAGGTGTTGAGAAATCTTCTCAACCCTCAGACGGTTTATTCAGAACCTCCCACAAATAGGGGCGACGTTAATCGCGGTACCACCCTAATTCATCCGGAAACCGGACATCTTAGATGCTCTGTAACGGGAGCAGCCCGTCCCGGTCATCCCGGGCCACGGAGGAAGCGGCCCGCAGGCTGAAAGTCGAGGGCTTTCACCATACCCCTCTCTCTAAAAGACCTTACCCCTGCTTCTTTTCCTCATAGTCTTTGCATATCCACTGTATTCTACCACAAAACCCGAATTTGTCAACCCAATGGTCTAAGATATTTTTACGTTTCTGGTGGGAATTCCCTCCACCGGATCATAGGGCTTGGGCTCTTCTGTCTCCGGGTCAAACTCCCGGATCACCCTTTTCGCCGCATGGGGAAGCTTTGGCAGTTCCTCCCCTTTGAACACAACAAGCTCGATCTCCAAACCATACTCGCTTTTCCGCAGGGCACAGTCCAGGACGCTTGTCCAGCTTTGCAGATACTCTCCCAGGGCCATGAGCTTTTTGTCCTCTTCCGTTCTGCCGGGGGTAAAATCCATAAGCCTGGGCGTCTTGCTGCCGCATTCGCATGGTTCCCGCACCAGCCTGGCATTTTCCCCGGTGGCTACCCGCAGCTCCGGTTGGCTTTTGGGATAAAGGACGATCTCCCCCATTTCTCCTTCCGGGACGGAGTTTTCCTCTCCATCCACAATGTCCACGCCATAGCAGGCCTCCCGCAGATGCACGCCCCAGCTGTGACCACAGGCAAACCCTGCCACAACGCCGGTGACGCCCAGGCTGTAGCAGCCTCCCATTTCGCAGTCAAAGCCCTTCATAATCCCGTCGATCATCCATGGCATACTGGGATATCCGGCAGTAATCACCTTGCGGACATACAGCGGCGTATGATAAGCCCGCTGAAGCTTGATCAGGCCCAGCACCAGCAGCGGCGCGCCGATGATGGTGGTAGACTTGCTCACAAAGGCCAGCCGCAGCAGCGCCTTCCAGCGCATATCCGCTCCCCAGACATAGGGAACACCGTTGCAGCGCAGCACCGCCTGCTCCATAAGCCAGCTCAGACTGCCCTCCTCATGGTTCTGAAAGCAAATCAGCACATGCTCTCTGGGCCGCAGAAAACGCCCCAGGTGCTCCATAAGATAGCCGATAGCAGCCTCCTGTTGCTTTGGCTCCTTCGCCATTTCCACCAGGGCCCGATAATTATCCCGCTCCATAGGACTGTCCCCCCTTACCACTGCATATTATGTAACCCACATTATACAGGAAGTTTACACCAAATTTCAACTGTTTTCTTCAAAAAATTTCAGAGAAAACTGCCAAAAACGGCCACAGCAGAAAATGCATTCTGCTGTGGCCCTGGATTCAGGCATTACGCATCACGGGGCACGAGCCTTGCTTTAAGCCTTGTCTGTAAGCCATGCCTGCATTTCGGTCCGGCCCTCCTCGGTCATTGGAAAGGTGGCACTTCCCTCCATCTCGCTTTTTTCATAACAGTACAGGCCGTGCCAGTATTCCACGAACAGGCTGCTTTGGGAGAAATCCACCTCTTTGGGATTTGCCATGGTCACGTTGGGCTTTACCCGGAATCGCAGAGTCCCCAGGGAACCGGTAAAAATATTGTTCATGGCAAAGGTGTGCAGGGTGGGAAGAAACAGCTCCGCCATAGTTACGCCTCCGTCAGTTCTTCCATTTCGTCCAGCAGCTCGCCGAAGAGCTGGAGGGCCTGATTGACCGGCTCCGGGCTGGTCATATCCACACCGGCACCCTTCAGCAGTTCAATGGGAGACTTGGAGCAGCCACCGGCGAGGAAGCCCAGGTAGTCCTTCACCGCCTTCTCCCCTTCCTTTAAGATCCGGCGGGACAAGGCAATAGCGGCGGAGTAGCCGGTGGCATACTGGAAGACATAGTAATCATAATAGAAGTGGGGAATTCTGACCCATTCCAGGGCGATGTTTTCGTCCACCACCATATCGGGTCCAAAGTATTCTTCGTTTAAGCGCCGATACTCAGCACAGAGCACCTCCGCCGTCAGGGTCTTTCCCTGCGCCGTCATCTGTCCGATGTTCCGTTCAAATTCGGCGAACATGGTCTGGCGGTACAGGGTACCCTTGAACTGCTCCAGGAAATGGTTAACAAGGTAGGCCCGCTCCCGCTTGTCCGTGGTCTTCCCAAGCAGATACTCCATCAGCAGCGCCTCATTGCAGGTGGAGGCCACCTCCGCCACAAAGATCACATAGTCAGAATCCATGGGGTTCTGGTACTTGTTAGACAAGTAGGAATGGATGGCGTGGCCCATTTCGTGGGCCAGGGTAAACTGATCATCCAGGGTGCCGCAATAGTTCATCAGCACAAAGGGATGGACCTCCGCTCCGGCGGAATAGGCTCCGCTGCGCTTACCCGCATTCTCATAGACATCGATCCAGCGGTTTTCCATACCCTCCTTCAGGATAGCACGGTAATCCTCCCCAAGGGGGTACAGCGCCTCATACACCGTCTTCTTCGCCTGCTCATAGGGAATCTTCTTATCCACGTCCGCAAGCAGCGGGGTATACACATCGTAAAAGTGAAGGGAATCCACCCCCAGCAGCTTTTTCCGCAGCCGGACATACCGGTGCATTTTATCCAGGTTCTGATGAACCGCTTCAATGAGGTTATCGTAGACTGCAATGGGCACATTGGTGCTGTCCAGCGCCGCCTCCCGGGCGCTTCCGTAATTTCGGGCATCCGCGAAGAATTGCAATTGCTTATTCTGGGCGTTCAGGATGGCGGCGGCAGTGTTGCGATAGGTGCCGAAGGTGCTGTACAAATTCTCGTAAGCGCTCTTGCGCAGAGCCCGGTCAGAGCTCATCTCCAGAGGCACAAAGCTCGCCTGGGTCAGGGCATGGGGCTTTCCCTCTCCATCCACTGCATCGGGGAACCGGATGTCCGCGTCGGCAAAGGCGCCGTAGATGGTGTCCGGAGCCTGGGCCATCTCCCCTGCCGCTGCCAGAAGCTTTTCCTCCCTGGCGGACAGAGTATGGGCCTTCCGACGGCGCAGGTCCGTCAGATACCGGCGGTACCGCTCCAATTCCGGACAGTCCTTATAGAAGCCTTCCATCTCCTCCTCGGAAAGGGCCATGATCTCCGGGACGTCGAAACTGCTTGCCGCCCCCAGGGCCACCATCACACTGGTGAACCCGCCTACCATGGCCTGGTAGGTGGGATTGCGGGTATCCTCGTCGGATTTGCGCATACAGTAGTTGCCCAGCTTCCGGGCCTTGACCTCTACCGCTTCGGCTCTGCGGAGATAGTCGCAGAGGGTCTGCCCCCCCTGGCCCAGCTTCCCGGCAAAGGACGCCAGGAAAACCTGATCCTCAGACAGGGTTTTTACTTCCGCTTCCCAAAGGTCATCAGAAGCGTACAAATCCTCAAGCGCCCACTTATCCTTCGCCGGAATCTCTTCCCGGCTGGGAATTTTCTTCGTTTCTTCCATATAATAATCTCCATTCTGCCGCACGATAACGGTATCAAATGCAAGCATAACCTCCATGTGCGGCTGCATGGAGATTATCTGGCATGTGCCGCGGTTGCCCCTCCTGGGGCGAGCGGCACGCCAATGAAATAAGGGCGTGTGATTTATCACACGACTCTCCATTCTGCCGCACGCTGACAGCTACGGATTCCAATGAAAATCTCCCATGCGGCATAGTGAAGATTTTCAACCCGGCTTTCTTTTCCAGTATTGTACCACAAATACAAAAAAATGCAACACCGCTTGCAATTCCCTTTTGGATATGGTACAGTAAGCGCCGGTGATGAAAGATGAAACAGAAATTACAGGGCATTCTTCCTTTGATGCTCGCCACAATCATTTGGGGCTTTGCCTTTATCGCCCAGAGTGTGGGCATGGACAAAATCGGCCCCTTTACCTTCCAGACAGTGCGCTGCTGCCTGGCGGTGCTGTTCCTGCTGCTATGCACCTTCCTGTTTGAACTGCCAAAGGGCGGCGGTGTATCTGAGGTCATCCGGAAGTGGAAGGACCCCCATTTGTGGAGGGTGGGAATTCTCTGCGGCTGCGCCCTGTTCGTGGCAGCCAGCCTCCAGCAGATCGGCCTTGTTTACACCGACGCGGGAAAGGCGGGCTTTATTACCGCCATGTATATCGTCCTGGTTCCCATTTTGGGGCTGTTCCTCCACAGAAAGCCTCCCAAGGCCGCTGTATACAGTGTCTTCCTGGCAGTGCTGGGACTATACCTGCTGTGCTGTATGGGAGCCTCCGGGATTAACAAGGGAGATATATTCCTGACCGGTTGCGCTCTTGCCTTTGCGGTGCAGATCACCTGCATTGACCGTCTGTCGGGCGGTCTGGACGGCCTGCGCTTAAACTGCGTCCAAAGCCTGACAGTGACTGTGATTTCCATTCCCTTTATGCTTCTGACGGAGAAGGTAGATCTGGCAAATATCCTCGCCTGCTGGTTTCCCCTGGTCTTCGCGGGCGTCCTTTCCATGGGTGTGGCCTACACCATGCAGATCATCGGTCAGAAGCATCTGGAGCCCACCACTGCTTCCCTGATTATGAGCCTGGAATCGGTCTTTGCCGCTCTGGGCGGATGGCTGATTTTGAAGGAAACCATGACCCCCTGGGAAATGACCGGCTGCGTTCTGGTCTTCGCCGCGGTGATCCTCTCTCAGGTTCCGGAAGGGATCTTCCGAAAAAAGGCCAAAGCCTGAATCATTCCAAAAAGCGTCCTCTTCTCGGGGACGCTTTCTTAATTTTTATGGAAACCAATTGAAAAAAAAGATATGGCGATGTATACTGTACTCATCGAGCCCTGACTGGCTCCCCAACGGATTCTTGTCAAAACTGGAGTGACCCCTTTGAAAAAACAAAAAAGACAAATTCTCTTTCCCGCATGGCTCTATCTGATCCTTGCGGCGCTGCTCCATGAGGCCCTTCTTCATCTGTTTACGGTGGAGGAATTTATGTTTCCCCGCTTTCTGGCGGTAATCCTGTTTGCATTGGGACTGGGCGCAATCCTGGGGCTTCTCGTCAGCCTGATTCCCTCTCCCAGATGGGCAAAAGCTGTCACGATAATCCTGTCCCTGACCATGACCGTCTTTTGGATGGTTGAGTATTATGTAAACGATGCTTATGGCGGCTTCATGTCCCTGGAGACCATTCTGGGAGGTGCCGGAGGGGTTGCCACAGGCTTTCTTCCTGTGGTGCTGGGGCTGGTTCAGACCCAGTGGCCCATTATGCTGCTGGCTCTGCTGCCTTCCCTCCTCTATGTCTTCTTCTGCCGGACAGCGCCGGTCAAATGGACGGTGCGGGGAATTCTGGCTGGCAGCGCCGCAGCCGCGTATCTTTTGGGAGCCGCCGTCGTTTCGAATCTGACAGGGGACGCCATGTACCGCTTCCGCAGCAGTGAGTTCGGAATGCAGGTGCGTTCCTTCGGCCTCCATGGGGGACTGGTTCTTCACAGCCTTGGCCCGGAGCAGACCTTCGTCAGAGTGGACCCTCTGCCGGAACCTACCGCTGCCGCCACTTCCCCTGCCTCTGAGGAAGAAGGTCCAGCCCAGACAGAGCCTCCGGTGGTCTACGGCGACAACGTCATCCCCGGTCTTGACCTGGCAGCTCTGGCCCAGGACCCGAAAAATGCCTTTGCCAAATCCGTCTATGAATACGCCGCCACCCTGACCCCCACCAAGAAAAACGCCTATACGGGGATGTTTGCGGGAAAGAACCTGATTCTCATCACTGCCGAGGCTTTTTCCAAGGAGGTCATCGATCCGGAACGGACCCCCACCCTCTACCGCATGGCTACCAAGGGCATCCGCTTCCAGGAGTATTACCAGCCCGCCTGGGGGGCCAGCACCACCTCCGGAGAGTTTTCTAACCTCATTGGCCTGGTGCCCACCAACGGCGGAGCCTGTATGAAGGAGACCCTCCAGCAGAAGTTCGTCTTCACCATGGGCCATCAGCTCCAGCGTCTGGGATATACCTCCATTGCCTACCACAACCACGCTCTGGATTTCTATGACCGGAACCTGACCCATACCCATTTGGGCTATGACAAGTTTCTGGCCCTCTATGGTGGTCTGGAGGGCGTCACCATTGAGTGGCCGGAAAGCGACCGGGAGATGATCGATGCCACTGTGCCCCAGTACATTGACCAGCAGCCCTTCTCCATCTACTACATGACCGTCAGCGGGCACTGCCCATATTCCCCCCATGAAAACGTTCAGACGCTCCACCATATTGACGAATTTCAGGACATGAACCACAGCGAAACCGTCAAGGGCTACTATGCCTCCCAGCAGGAGCTGGAGCTTGCCATGGCCTCCCTGGTAAAGCAGCTGGAGGAGGCTGGCATTGCCGACGATACGGTAGTGGTCATTGCCTCGGATCATTACCCCTATGGCCTGGAGCGCAGCAAAACCTGGCAGAACACCCGGGATCACCTGGCAGAGCTGTATGGTGTGGAAAATTACGACAACTTCCTGCGGGACCACAATGCCCTCATCATCTGGAGCGGCTGTCTGGAGGATCAATCCATCGTGGTGGAGGAGCCGGTATACTCCCTGGATATTCTTCCCACCCTGTCCAATCTTTTTGGCGTGGAATACGATTCCCGGCTGCTGGTGGGACGGGATATCCTCTCCGATGCCCAGCCTCTGGTGCTCTGGCCCGACAACAGCTGGATCACCGACAAGGGCCGCTTTGATAAATCCACCAACACCTTCACCCCCTCCGGAGACGCGGAAGTGGACCCGGAATACATTCAGCGGATCAACACCATCGTTGCCAACAAGATTACCTACTCCCGCTCCGTCATTGAGCGAAACTTCTTCCAGTTCCTTTCTGAGGACATCGGTCGCTGAGGACATAAAAAATCGACATAGCCATCTACCGGCTATGTCGATTTTTCAGGTTTCGGAAGTTACTCGGTCACAGTCACGGAGGTGATGTGGGTATTCACACCCTCATACCAGTACAGGAAGCCCTCCACATCGATGACGTCGCCCTCGTTCAGCTCGCCCACGGTCTTGTAGACCTCGGTGTCGGTGCCGGTCAGATAGAACTCCACGCAGAACTCATAGCTTGCGCCACCCAGGCCCAGGGTCACATAGATGTCATCGCCGGGCTCGTCGTTCTTGTAGGCGATTTTCTCAACGGTCATACCCTTGAAGGAAACGAACTCGTTCTGATGGTCGATCAGAGCATCGGTGCCCAGCAGATCGGTAACGTCCGTAGCCTCGGCAACAAAGGTATCGCCGCCCTCCACAAACTCGAAGGTGCCGTCCATGATCTCCACTTCTCCGGACCACTCACCCTTGAAGCCGTTGATGCGGATCTTCGTACCAGGCTCCAGCTTGGCAGCGTCTTCCTCGCTGCACTGCAGCTCATACACAAAGTAAGCGCCGTCGGGGCTCTGGCAGTAGACGGTGATCTTGCCATCCCACCAGGACTGGTGGGCCTGAACATAGGTCTCCACAGTCACTTCGCTGTCCATAGGAGCAGCCATGTATTCCTCATGGGTCATTGCGGCAGCCACAGGCGCCTCGGTCACGGCAGCGGTGGTCTCCACGGGAGCAGCCTCGGTGGCAGCGGCAGTGGTGGCAGGAGCTGCGGTTTCAGCGGGGGCATCGGTCTTGGCGCAGCCGGCAAAGGCCATAACCATGGTCAGGGCCAGCAGCATTGCAATCAGCTTTTTCATATTCTTGAAAACTCCTTTTTCATTTGAGTCGTGCGGAACGCACTAAAAAACATTATACATGCTTTTTTCCAGAAATCAATGGCTTTCCCTCTGTTTTATTTCTTTTTCCTTTTTTCCGCCATCACATAGATGCCCATGAGGGCCCAGCAGACCACAAGTCCCGCCAACAGGGCTTTCGAGGCAGTGGGCATGGGGCCTAAGGGAGCCTTTCCATCCATCCCCCCGGTCTGATCCAGCCGGTACAAAGCGGAGACCTCCTGGAATAATTCCTCCAGGTATTTGTCATCCACCGTCTGCTTCCGGCGAACAGACTTGTTCACATCCTCAATGAGCTGTCCGGCGGCGTTTCGCAGGGAGGCGGAGCCGTTAAACACCGGCGTAACAAAGGTATTTTCCGTATTCGCCATGAGGAACTGGGCAGCATCCAGCTTGATGGCGTAATGGAGACCGTTGTCCTCCCCTTTCCTTGCCAGGTAATCCTGATATTCGGAGCTTTCCTGGGCCTTAGTGGTCACAGGGACATAGCCCTCTGTCTGAGAGTAGGCAATCTGGACATCGTTGGTCAGCAGGAACTGGGCAAAGAGCCAGCTTGCCAGAACCTCCTGGGGGTCGGCCTTATTAAATACGCAGAGGCTGGGGCCCTGGGAAATCATCTGGGGGTGGGCCGGGTCACACTGAGGCACCGCCATCACCGCCGTCTCAAAGCGCTGGAGCTTGTCCTTCGGGATATCCACCAGGGGGGCGTCAGACCCCATCCAGGTGGCTCCCGCCGTGGAGTCCACTGCAAAGATGCACTGACCGGCGTTTAAGAAGTTGGCAGGATAGCCCGCCAGCTTAAAGGTGTTGAAGGCACCGGTTCCCGCATGGGCCGCAATTTCCTTCAGCAGCTCCAAAGTGGTGTCGTTGAAAATTTCAATGGTTCCATCCTGCCTGGAGTACCCAGCACCCTTCTGCTTTAAAAGCTGAATCATCATGTTGTCCGTGGATTTGTAAAGAAAGGGAATCAGCACCTTCTGACCGTTGACCAGATAATTTCCCTGGGCATCCTTTTGCATGGCTGCCTCGCTGACCTCCCAGATAAAATCCCAGGTTAATGTTTCCGGCAGCGTATAGCCCAGCTTCTCCACATAGGTTTTATTTACATAGCAGGCCTCGGTGGAGCGCATGAAGGGAACGGCATAGTGGCTGCCCCCAAAGTCGCATTCCTCCAGGAACTGGGGTACGATCTCCTCCCTTGTGGGGCCGTCAAAGTTTAATTCGCTGCCCCCCAAACCGTATTTCGGGTCCCGGAACAGTGCGTCCAAAGGGGCCACAGTGTCCGCGCCGGTGAGGTAGGTCGCAATATGGTCGGGATAGGTGATACAGACGTTGGGGGTGGTATCGGTGGCGATGTTGGTAATTACGTCGTTGTAGATTTTCCCATAGTCCGTGTACAGCCGGAGGTTCACGGTGATATTGGGATACAGCGACTCAAAGTCTGCGATGGCCTTCTTGTAAATCTCCACCTGGGTCAGGTTGGTGTCGTTTTTCGCCCAGAAGGAAAGCTCGTATTCCTTGGAGGCGTCAAAGGTCTCCGGAACCTGGAAGTCCCGGGCGCTCCTGCTCCCGTGGCATCCCCAGAGGGAAAAAGCCATTGCCAGAGCCAGGAAAAGAGAAAGCAGTTTTTTCATCCCTTCAGACCTCCTCTGGAAACACCCGCCATGATCTTCTTCCGGAAGATCAGAAACAGTACAATCAGGGGGGCGGAGATCACGCATACCGCCGCCATCATAGCGGGGATGTTGTCCCGACCGAAGCCGTTTTCCCGAATCTCCTGGATGCCTCCCGACACCAGGAAATAGCTCTGGTCGTCGGTAATCAGCCGGGGCCAGACGAAGCTGTTCCAGCACTCGATGACCTTGAGAATCGTGACGGTGATAATGGTAGGCTTACAGATGGGGATCATCACCCGCAGCAGGTATTTGAGGTCCGAAGCCCCGTCAGCCTTGGCGGCGTAATAAAGCTCGTCGGGAATCTGGGCGAAGTTCTCTTTTAGCAGATAAATATAAAAAACCGAGGTGACGCTGGGTAGAATCAGGCCGGTGAAGGTATTGCGCAGGTCCAGGTTGGTAATGGTCACGAAGTTGGTAATCACCACCAGCTCGTTGGGAATCATCATTAAGGACAAAAACAGGGTGAAGGCCAGATCTCTTCCCCGGAATTGGAGCCGGGAGAAGCCGAAGGCCGCCAGCACCGTGACAACCAGCATCAATGCGGTGGTAATCACCGTGAAAATAATGGTATTTACAAAATACCCAGCCAGAGGCACGGCGGTAAAGGCTTCCCGGTAATTTTCCAGGGTGGGATGGAGGGTATACAGCTGGGGAACCCATTCCGCGTTGTAGGCCCCGTAGCTTTTCACAGAGGTCAGCACCATCCAGTAAAAAGGAAACAGCACCATCGCTGCCCAGAGGGTCAGCAGGATATAAATTCCGGTCTTCCTGGCCCCGGATTTCAGGCGGCTTACCCGTTCGGTCTTTTCATAGTCCATAGGCGATTCTCCTCAGTAGTGGACGTGCTTTTTGCTCACCAGCAGATTGATGCAGGTGATGGTCAGCACGATGGCAAGCAGGATGATAGCGGCGGCAGAGGCGTAGGAGGGATAGCCACCGGAATTACCGTAGAGCATGTCGTAAATATAGCCCACGATGGTGTTCATTTCCGAAGCGTTTAGGTCTACGCCGAAGAGGGCCACGGCGTCGGAATAGGCCTTGAAGGCTCCAATGAAGCCGGTAATCACCAGGTAGAAAATGGTGGGCGAGATCATAGGCAAGGTGATCTTCCAGAAGATCCGGCTCCGGGAGGTGCCGTCCACCTTGGCGGCGTTGTAGTAAGTCTCATCCACCGAGGCCAGGGCACTGGTGAGAATCAGAATCTTGAAGGGCAGTACCACCCACACCGTGTAAAAGCACAGCACGAACATCTTCGCCCAGTAGGGCCCGCCGATAAAGTCGATGGGGGCAATGCCGAACCAGCTGAGAATCAGGTTCGCAAAACCGTCAGAGTATGGCGTCTGCTTAAACAGAATCATAAAGACCAGGCCAACCGCCAGGGTATTGGTCACATAGGGCAGAAAATAGATGGTCTGGTAGAGCTGCCGCAGCTTCTGTATGGAGCTCAGGCCCAGGGAAATCAGCAGGGCGATGCCCGTGGAAAGGGGTACGGTGATAATCACCAAGATGAAGGTATTCTTCAATGCCTGGAGGAAGTATGGGTCCCGGAGGACATAGGAAAAGTTATAGATTCCCAGGCCGAAGGCCCTTTGGGAGGCGAAGTTATACCCCTCCTCGAAGGAGTAAATCAGCACGTCAATCAGCGGGTAAACCAGGAAGATCCCCAGAAAAACGAAGGCAGGCAGCAGGTACAGCCAGCCCTTTCGGTTGTTATTCTCCATAGGCTTCTCTCCTCACACGGATCAGAATACAGCCATTATATTCCATTATGCCTCATTTTGCAAGTCCCACTAAAATAGCAGGAGGCAGACGCCGTCCCCTTTGGGAGCAGACGTTCTGCCTCCTGTTCTATTTAGGGAAACTCTGAACAAATCGTCTGCGGCTTACAGACAGATCTTGCCGATTTCATCAGAGCTTCCTTAGAAATTTCCGCGTTCCCATCTGTCCAGCACTTCTTCCTCTGTGAGAAAGCCCCGGGATGCGCCGCTCACCTCTGTCTTGGCACTGGCAAATACCTGGGCGCACCACAGCGTCTCTACCGGCTCCATCCCCTTCCCGTAGAAGTGGAGGAAGGCGGAGAACAGAGCGTCCCCTGCCCCTACGGTATTCACCACTCTGGCAGGGACACAGGGCAGGTCATAAAACCGATCCGCCCGCTGATCGTAGAGCATAGCACCCTTCTCTCCCCTGCCAAGCACCAGAATGTCATTATGGTACCGGCAGTGAAGCTGCCACAGAAATTCCTCAGGCCCGCAGGGCAGGCCCTCGTCGCTGAGGAAAACGATATTGGCGCTTTCAAGAAAGTCCCGGTTATAGCCGTCCTCCACCTGAGAGAGCACATGGACATCGGTGGCGATGGTCTTTCCCAAATCCCGGGCGGTGGAGAGCAATTCCCGGTTAAAGTTTATATTGCAGGCGGCAACCAGGTCGCATTCCTTAAGCTTTTCCTGATCCACCGGGTATGTCCGGTCCTGGATATCCTTCAGGTCGCAGTAAATCTGCCGCCTGCCGGTATCGTCATAGAGCACCACAGAGGACGGCGTCTGACTCAGCTCCCGGCGAAGGCCGGTCCGGTGGATACCGTCCCTCTTCAGGGTTTCTTCCACCACATTCCCCTGCATATCCTGACCCAGGAAGGAGGCAAGGACCACCTGGTCCCCCAGGGTTTTCAGGGCTTTTGCCACATTGTAGGCAACCCCGGAAACCTCCGTCTGCACCCCGAAAAAGGGATAGTCGATGGGATAGTAGTCGATGGGAAATTTCCGGACCCTGACGGTGGTTTCCGTATTGATGAGACCGGACACATAGATTGTTGCCATAGCTTACATCTCCTGCCGGCCTTCCAATGCCCGGGAGAGCGTTACCTCGTCGGCGTATTCCAGCTGGCTGCCCACAGGTACCCCGTAAGCAAGGCGCGTGACCTTGACCTCCAGGGGCCGCAGGAGCCGGGAGATGTACATGGCAGTGGTCTCGCCCTCGGTGTCCGGGTTGGTAGCCATGATGACTTCCTTCACGTTTCCTTCCGCTATCCGCTCCAGCAGCTCCTTGATTTTCAGGTTGTCCTGGGTCACATGGTTCAGGGGGGAGATCACCCCGTGAAGCACATGATAGGTGCCCCGGAACTCCCGGGAGCGCTCCATGGCAATCACGTCCTTGGGTTCCGCCACAACGCAGATGATGCTCTGGTCCCGGCTTTCATCGTCACAGATGGGACACAGGGGCCGGTCTGTCAGGTTCTGGCACCTCGGGCAGGTATGAACCTCCCGCTTCGCTTTTAAGATGGCCTCCGCAAAATCCTCCGCCTCCTCAAGAGGCAGGCTCAGCACATGAAAGGCCAGCCTTTGAGCGGTCTTGCCCCCTACCCCGGGCAGACGGGCAAAGTGGTCGCTTAAATTTTGCAGGGCCCCAGGGAAAATCTGCATACTTCCCCCTGATCAGAACAGTCCGCCCAGATTCAGGCCGCCGGTGAGCCGGGACATGTTGTTGGAGGCTTCCGTATCCGCGGCCCGCATGGCCTCGTTGACGGCGGCGATCACCATATCCTGGAGCATTTCCACATCCTCAGGGTCTACGGCCTCGGGGTTGATGGTAAGCTCCACCAGCTCATGCTTGCCGTTGACGGTGGCGGCTACCATGCCGCCGCCGGACTGACAGGTAAAGGTCTTCTTCTCCTGCTCCTCCTGCATTCTCAGCATTTCCTGCTGCATCTTCTGGGCCTGGCGCATCATAGCCGCCTGATTCATTCCGCCGCCGGGCATACCCCGGAATCCACCTTTTGCCATAAGTCATTAACTCCTATTCTCAATTGTTTTTTATTTTTACAATATCCCCGTGGGCACGTCCGAAATTCATAAGCTGCTCCATTCTTGGATTCTGGGCGGGCTTGGCGGACAGATCCACCACCACCGCCTGAATGGGTCTTCCCAGCATGGCTCCTGCCTTCCGGGACACCACCTCCAGAATCTCAGGCCTGTTGATGGTCTCTGCCACGAAGGTATTTCCGCATCGCAGCTCCAGCTTTCCTCCCTGCGCAACGCCCTGAACGGGAGCGTTGGGGGTTCCCGCGAAGAAGCCCAGGGCCGGGGCCTTCAATTCCTTGCGCAAACCGGCGCACAGATCTGTCCAGAAGCTCACCGGCGCATCGCTTACCGGCGGCGCAGGGATGCCGGTCTCCTCGGGGGGAGCGTCCTCATCGGTGGGCATGGGGGGATAGTCCTCCTCTTCCTCCTGCGCCGGTTTCTCTTCCGGCTTCCGGGAGACCACCACAGCCCCGCTTTTCAGCTGCTCCTCCAACCGGGTAATCCGGGCATTCAGGGCCTTGCCGTCCAGGCTCAGCTCCGGCTGGCACAGCTCCACCAGGCAAAGCTCCGCATCCATCCGGCGGCTTTCACTGCGGGTAAAGCCTGCCATGGTGGTCTGGAGAATCTCCATCATCCGGGTCAGCTCGGCAGTGCCGAAGGCCTTTGCCAGATTCAGCGCCTCCTTGTCCTCCGCCACTCCGGAAAGCATGGGAATTCCTGCCCCGCCTGCCGTTTTCAGGATCAGCAAATCCCGGGAAAGACAGGCAAGCTCATCCAGCAGCGCTCCCAGGTCCTTTCCTTCGGTGTATAGCCGGTTAAAAAGGGTCAGGGCCGCTTTGGTATTATGGGAAGCAATATACCCCATCAGCTCCCCACAGCGCCGCTCACCGGCGATCCCCAGGCAGGCATAGACCCGCTCCGCCGTCAACTCTCCCGCCGTAGCGGAGGCGCACTGGTCCAGCAGGCTTAGTCCATCCCGCATACCGCCGTCGGCAAGCCTTGCCAGCACCCGGGCGGCGCCCTCATCCAGGTCGATGTTTTCCTGATAGGCCACATATTGAAGCCTTGCCGCAATATCCTCCTGGCTGATCCGCCGGAAGGCGAATCGCTGGCACCGGGAGAGGATGGTGGCAGGCACCTTGTGGAGCTCGGTCGTTGCCAGAATGAACAGCAGATGCTCCGGCGGCTCCTCGATGATTTTCAGCAGGGCATTGAAGGCGGAGATGGACAGCATGTGCACTTCGTCGATGATGTACACCCGCATCTTTACCTCGGAGGGAGTATAGACGGCGTCGTCCCGAAGATCCCGGACGTTATCCACGCCGTTATTGGAGGCGGCATCGATTTCCAGCACATCCATACAGGAGCCGGAGTCGATGGAAAGGCAGGCGGCGCATCGGTTGCAGGGGTTGCCGTCCACGGGATGGAGGCAGTTGACTGCCTTTGCCAGAATCTTTGCGCAGCTGGTTTTGCCTGTACCCCGGGAGCCGGTAAAAAGATAAGCGTGGCTCATTTTCCCGGTAATCAACTGGGTTTTGAGGGTCTGGGTCACCGCCAGCTGACCGGACACATCGTCAAAGGTCTGAGGGCGGTATTTACGATAAAGTGCCTGATACGCGGACATATTCGCCCTCCTTACAAATGCTAGGGGTTGTAAGCCCTCTCCGTCACGGCTAACGCCGTGCCACCTCCCCCAAAGGGGAGGCAAGAGGTGCGCTACATAATTTTGAAGCGATTCAGATTTTGAGGAAGCCTTTCTTGGCTCCCCCTTTGGGGGAGCTGTCACAGTGCGCACACTGTGACTGAGAGGGTCCTCCAATAGTTATGACCGGCCCATAGCAAGATCGCACACCCACATTTGGACGGGGGTCTAACTGTGAAGCAAGGCACTGACTCAAAAACGGTAAACCCGCGGCACACGAAAAGCTCCGCTTAATGCTGCTTGGTTCCCCACCTGACATGGTTCACGGTTTTTCGTTGCGCAAGACCATCTTCTCAACATCAATGCCCCGGGACCAGAAACTAACCCCCGCCCGGGTGTGGGAATTCATCCCTGCCAAGCGGATTGCAGGTACAGGAGACCGCTGCCCTCCCGACTAGTGCGACCTTGCTATAAGCCGGTCAGCTCTTTTGCAAGGCATATGAAGTTACGTTTGCTTAGTTCAGCTTGGACTCGATAAAGTCTGCCAGCTCCTGGAAGTTGGTGATCTTCTGATCCTCCATATCCAGCTCCACGCCCAGCTCAGACTCCAGGTCCATAATCATTTCCACCACATCCAGGGAATCGATGCCCAGGCTCTCAAAGGTGGAATCCGGGGTGATCTCCGCGGCATCCAGCTCCAGCTGTCTGGAAGCGTATTTGACAAGTTTTTCAAACATAAGTTAAGACCTCCAAAATGATCTTTCATTCCTTACGGGGATATTCTAGTACAGGTTTTCCCTTTTGTCAATGCCGTATTTTTCCGCTGCCGCCATTCCCGCCGCCCGGGCCGTCGCCCAGGCAATTTGCAGATTGAAGCCGCCGGTATAGGCGTCGCAGTCGATGATCTCTCCCGCGAAGTACAGGCCTTCCATCTTTTTCGATGCCATGGTTTTCGGGTCAATCTCTCCGGTCTTCACACCGCCGCTGGTAATGATAGCCTCTGTCACGGGACGCTTCCCTTTGATTTCAATGGAAAAGGCCTTTAAAAGCTCCACAAGCCTCCGACGCTGTTCTTTGGTCAGAGCGTTGGCCTGCATATCCGCTTCAATGTCCAGCCGCCGCAGCACCACCGGAATCATGGACCGGGGCAGCAGATCCGTCAGGGCGTTTTCCATGCTCCGGTTGCGGTACATGGTCAGGTCCCGCACAATCCGGTCATCCAGCTTATTTTCCTCCAATGCCGGTTTCAGGTCCAGCACCAGGCGGCACCCTTCCCCCTTTAAATGACAGCTGGCGGAGAGCACCGTGGGACCGGAAACCCCAAAATGGGTGAACAGCAATTCTCCAAAATCTCTGTAGAGCACCTTTCCCTTAGCGTTTATCAGTTTGACCCCTACATTGCGCAGGGACAATCCCTGCATGTCGGGGCAGTCCGGTCCCTCCGTTTCCAGGGGCACCAGACTTCCCTCAGGAGGAACAATGGTGTGGCCCAATTCTTCGGCAATCCTGTAGCCCTCCCCTGTGGAGCCGGTGGCGGGATAGGAAGCGCCGCCGGTGGCGAGAAGCACCCAGGAGGCGGGGATCTGTCCTTCCTCCGTTTCTACAGCGGTAACATGCCCCATATCCGTGAGAATATGCCGGACATGTCCGGTTTTCACCGTAACCCCGGTGCGCTTTAACTCTGTTTTCAGGCATTCCAGTATGGAGGCAGCTTTGTCCGATACCGGGAACACCCGATTCCCCCGCTCGGTTTTCAGCGGGCAGCCGTGGCCTTCAAAGAAAGCCTTGGTTTTTTCCGGCGGAAAGGCGGTCATGGCACTGTAGAGGAACCGACCGTTCCGTGGGGTGTTCTGCAAAACCTCCTGGGCAGTGCAGTCATTGGTCACGTTGCACCGGCCTTTTCCGGTAATCAGCAGCTTCTTTCCCAGCCGGTCGTTTTTCTCCAGCAGCAGCACCCTTTGACCTTGCTCCGCCGCCGTGATGGCGGCAAACACCCCCGCCGGGCCGCCGCCGATGATGATTCCGTCAAAGTTTCTCATTATTCGCCTGCTTTGCGTACACGTCGTACTCGTCCCAGATTCGCTCCAGCTCCGCGAAGGTCTTACTAAGCTCCTTTTCCCGTTTGGCAGCCAGGGCCACGATCAGAGCGTTTACCAGACTCAGCGGCGCCACCAGGGAATCCACCAGGGATACCATATCGCTTTTGGCGATAAGTACATGGTCGCTGTTTTCCCCCAGGGGAGACATGCGGCTGTCGGTGATACCGATCACGGTTGCCCCGGTGGAGCGGCAGTAGTTGGCCCCCTTGGTGGTGGAGGAGGAATACCGGGGGAAGGAGAAGGCAATGAGTACATCCTCCGGGCCGATGCCCACGATCTTTTCAAACATTTCCACAGTGCCCAGGCTGGAGACCACATGGACGTTGCCAAACATATAGTTCAGGTAATAACCCAGGAAGTTTGCCAGCGGGGCGGTGGAGCGAACACCCAGGATATACACCCGCTTTGCCCCCAGAATGGCATTGACAGCGGCCTTGAATTCCTCCCGGTCCACCACCTCGCCGGTCTGACGGAGCTTTTCCATATCGGAATGAAGCACCATGGAAACCACGTCCTGGCCTCCCAGCCGATTATTTGCCACCTCGATGCGCTGGACGGAGGTGAGCCGGTTTAGCACCATCTCCTGCATGGCCTTCTGCATACTGGGATAGCCGTCAAAGCCCAGGTCTACGGCAAAGCGCACCACCGTGGATTCCGACACCCCCACGGTCTTTCCCAGCCGGTTGGCCGTCATAAAGGCAGCCTTATCATATTCCTCCGTAATATAGCGGGCAATCCGCTTCTGTCCCTTGGAAAAGGTTGGCTCCTTCTCCTGGAGAACAGCTAAAATATCATAGCTCATAGTACACCCCTATTCGCCGAATTGTTTCTTTTCCTGCAGGATATATACTAGCAAAAATTGTTTCATTTTGCAAGTCCCTCCTGCCCGTCAATCAAAAAAACAAAGGAAGGGACACATGACTTATTTTTGCCGAACATCCCACTTTACACCGCAGAAAAAAAGACTATAATAGAGTTAGGGAAACTCTAAATCATTTCTCTGGGGCTGCGCCAAACGCCAGCGCTTCCGGATGAATCAGAGTCTTCCCAGAAACAATGGGAGGAAATCTATGCTGAAAGGAAAAAACGTTCTCCTGGGCGTTACCGGAGGCATCGCCGCCTATAAGGCCGCCGCCCTGGCCTCTGCCCTTGTCAAGCAGCATGCCGCTGTGGAAGTGGTTATGACCCAAAACGCCACCCAGTTTATTACCCCGCTGACCTTCGAGCAGCTTACGGGGCGAAAGACAATCGTGGATACCTTTGACCGGAACTTTGTCCACCAGGTGGAGCATATTGCCCTGGCTGACCGGACAAACTTAGTGATCATCGCCCCTGCCACCGCCAATGTGTGCGCAAAGCTGGCCCACGGCCTGGCAGACGACATGCTCACCACCACGGTGCTGGCCTGCACCTGTCCCAAGCTCATCGCCCCTGCCATGAACACCAATATGTATGAAAATCCGGTGACCCAGGACAACCTGGATACCCTGCGCCATTACGGCTGGGAGGTCATCGAGCCTGCCAGCGGGCGCCTGGCCTGCGGCGCCGTGGGAAAAGGGAAGCTGCCGGAACCGGAGGAGCTGCTCCAATATGTTCTCAAATACCTGGCCTTTTCGAAGGATCTCGCCGGAAAGAAGGTGCTGGTCACCGCCGGACCTACCCAGGAATCCATCGATCCCGTCCGATATCTGACCAACCATTCCACCGGAAAAATGGGCTACGCTCTGGCAAAAATGGCTATGCTCCGGGGAGCCGAGGTCACATTAATTTCCGGACCTACCGCCATTGCTCCCCCGCCCTTTCTTACCGTCGTACCCGTGACCTCCGCCCAGGATATGTTTGAGGCCGTAAATGCCCATTTTGACGAAAGCGACTTTGTCTTCAAAGCCGCGGCTGTGGCGGACTATACGCCTGCGGAATACTCCGACCAGAAGGTGAAGAAAAAGGACGGGGAACTGTCTATCCCTCTGAAACGCACCCAAGATATCCTTGCCTGTCTGGGGCAGCGGAAGCAGCCCGGTCAGGTGATCTGCGGCTTCTCCATGGAAACCCAGGATATGATTAAAAACAGTCGGGAAAAGCTCCAGAAGAAGCACCTGGATATGATCTGCGCCAACAATCTGAAGGTATCCGGAGCCGGTTTCGGAGTAGATACCAATATCATAACCATTATCACCCCATCGGATACCCTGGAGCTGCCCATTTTGTCGAAGGAAGCCGCCGCGAACGTCATTCTGGACCAGGCGCTTCGACTGTCCAATCACTAAAAAACACAGGGTTTTTCCCTGGAAGATATGGAGGAAACCATCATGCAGTCTTTTGAATTCTACACACCTACCCACATCATTTTCGGCGCAGGCACCGAGTCCCAGGCAGGCAGCCTGGCAGCCGCCCAGGGCGCAAAGCACGTTCTTGTCGTCTATGGCGGAAAAAGCGCCTTAAAAAGCGGCCTCGTGGATCGGGTGACCAAGTCCCTCAGCGACGCCGGTCTTACCTGGGAAACCCTGGGCGGCGTACAGCCCAACCCCAGGCTCTCTCTGGTACGCAAGGGCATCGAAATTGCCCGGGAAACCGGCGTTGACCTCCTGCTGGCTGTGGGCGGCGGCAGTGTCATTGACACCGCTAAGGCCATTGCCGATGGCGCGGCAAACCCGCAGTATGATGTCTGGAATGATTTCTGGCTGAAAAAGGTTGCCGTCCCCGGTGCCCTGCCCGTGGGCGCGGTGCTGACCATTCCCGCCGCCGGCAGTGAAACCAGCGACAGCGCGGTGATCACCAATGACGAGACCAAGGAGAAGCGGGGCGTCAACTCTCCCTTCCACCGTCCCAAATTTGCCATTTTAAACCCAGAGCTAACCTATACCCTGCCTATGTTCCAGCTGACCTGCGGCATTGTGGACATTATGATGCACACTCTGGAGCGGTACTTTAACCCCTTCACCACCAATGAGCTTTCCGATGAATTTGCGGAAGGTCTCCTTCGCACTACCGTCCGCAACGGTCGACGTGCTGTCGCCCACCCCGGGGATTACCAGGCCATGAGCGAGCTGATGTGGTGTGGAAGCCGTTCCCACAATGGATTGACGGGTCTCGGCGGCAAGATGGACTTTGCCACCCATCAGCTGGGCCATGAGCTGGGTGCCATGTTCGACGTGACCCACGGCGCTTCTCTGTCCGCCACCTGGGGCAGCTGGGCACGGTATGTCATCGTCGCCAACCCCGCCCGCTTTGCCCAGTACGCGGTGAAGGTATGGGGCCTGAGTTCTGAGGGTAAGGACGACATGACCCTGGGCCTGGAAGGCATCGCCGCCACGGAGGCCTTCTTCCGGGAGCTGCACATGCCCACCTGCCTGTCTGAGCTGGGCATCGGCGTTCTGCCGGAGGAAACGGTTCAGGAGCTGGCCTACCGGTGCGCCTTCAAGAACACCCGCACCATCGGCACCTTCCGGATACTGGATCATAACGACATTCTGAAAATCTATCAGGCTGCGAACCACTAAGCCATTTTCTCAAAGGGACATAGCAAACGGGCACTCCGCCATCCTGCGAAGTGCCTGTTTCTCTGTCTCATTGCTGCCAATGCTTCAGCTTTTTCAGCATTTCCAAAAAATAAACTTTTGCCTGTTCCGGCGGAAACACATCGTTTGCCATATGGCTGACCAAAAAGGCGATCAGCTTATCCATACTTTCATATGCAAACGCTCCCTCCGCATAGCACCACTTGCAGTAGTCCTCGTTAAAGCTTCCATCCTTTTCCCGGCTGATCAAGGTATCGTCTTCCAGAGGCATACCACAGCACTGGCAGGTAAGCTTCCGGGGACTTCCCAGCAATGTATTGATCGATACGTCAAATTCGGCGGAAATGTGTTTTAATGTCTCAATGCTGGGCGTTACCTCCCCATTTTCCCATCGGGAAACCGCCTGCCGGGTCACATACAGCTTTTCCGCCATTTCATCCTGGGTAAGCTGATTTTTTTCACGAATGCTTTTCAGAACGTCCTTTGTTTCCATGGTGTATCCTCCTTGTTGTGGAATACCTGCATGATAACACAGCCCCGTTTTTCTTTCAAGCAACCGTCTGTTGCGCTGTGAAAACAGCACTTGGAGCGTATCCAAAACCGCAGACGGTCTTCAGATACGCTCCCCACTCAGCGAAGACGGCTTAATAGGCGTATCTTCGCATTTTTGAGCTTTACAATGTACCGGCTGGAATAAAGCAATCCGGTGATCAAGGTGCCCCAAATAAAGCCGAGAACAGCACTGACAATGGATTCGAAAGGTTCAACTTCCGAATACCCTGAAAGGTCAATGATCATGTAAACCAGCATTCCGATGATTGCGATCAAGAACATGGCACACATTCTCTTGGAAAAGAAGTTCTTTTCCACATTGTTGTACTCCGCAATGCGAAGCATCAGTTCCTCCGATTTTTCCGTGTCTTCGCTTGCTCGCCTTTCTCCGGCCAGGATCTCCCCAACCTCTACCCCGTAGTATTGGGCCATTTCCATCAGCAGATCAAAATCCGGCATGGTGGTACCATTTTCCCACCTGGAAACGCTGCGGTTGGATACTCCCAGATGCTCCCCAAGTTCTGATTGGGTAATGGCTTTTTCATTTCGCAGATCCTTCAGGAATTTCCCCACTTTTTGTTGATTCATGGCTTTCTGCCTCCTTTGCACCCTTACAAAATAGCATATCGGGTGCTCTGTGTACAGGTCAGAAACTGAGAACTGTAGCTTTTACAATAGAAAAGGAGAGTTCCGAAGCGGCTGCACCGTCACGAAACTCTCCCGTTTATTATTTTCCGAGTTTTTCTCGTTCGAAGTGATTCTTTGTAAGCTTTGTCACCACCCCGGACAGAGCCAGCAGGGCGATCAGGTTGGGAATCGCCATAAATCCGTTCAGGGTGTCGGCAATGTCCCACACCAGCTCCAGCTTCAGCGTGGCGCCTACCACAATAATCAGGACAAACAGGATCTGATAGAGGGGCACCAGCTTGGTTCCAAACAGGAACTCAAAGCAGCGGCTGCCGTACAGCGCCCAGCTCAGGGTAGTGGAGAGAGCAAACAGACAGATGCCCAGAGCAACGATGAACGCGCCCATTTTGCCGCCGAACACCGTAGCAAAGGAAGCGCTGATCAGCTCTGCGCCGGCGCTCTGTCCCCAGGCAATCTCCACGCCGCTTTCCACACCGCACAACAGCGTCAGCGCCGTCAGGGTGCAGATCACGATGGTATCCATAAATACTTCAAAAATGCCGTACAGGCCCTGCTTTACCGGATCTGTTTCGGAGGAAGCCGCGTGAGCCATGGGCGCGGAGCCCAGGCCGGCTTCATTGGAGAAGACGCCCCGGCCTACGCCCTTCTGAATGGTGGAGATCACGGTGATGCCGAAAGCGCCGCCCAGCGCCGCCTCGGGGCTGAAGGCGCCCTCAAAAATCATGGCAAAAACCTTGCCCACAGACCCGATATTGGCAAACACCACCACCAGTGCGCAGACGATATAAATCAGGGCCATAAAGGGCACCAGCTTTTCCGTAACGGAACCAATCCGCTTGATGCCGCCAAACAGCACCAGCGCAATCGTCACCGCCACCAGCATACCAATGACAATGCTGGAAACCGGCACCACCTGGCCCAAGAGCGTAACCGTCACTGCCCCTGTATTGCCGCCGAAAGCGTCAATTGCAGTGTTAATCGACCCGGCAATGGTATTGACCTGGGTCATATTGCCGATTCCGAAGGCCGCGATGGCACCCAGAAGGCTGAATAGCACAGCCAGCCACTTCCACTTCTGACCCAGACCATTTTTAATGTAGTACATGGGACCGCCCACATAGTCACCCTTGGCATTGCGTTCCCGATACCGGATTGCCAGCACCACCTCGGCGTATTTGGTCACCATGCCGAACAAAGCGGACAGCCACATCCAGAACACCGCGCCGGGTCCGCCTACGGCGATGGCGCCGGTAACACTTGTGGTCATGGTCAGCGTATCTCCCATGGATAAGCATGGGTACTTCAACTTTTCA
>CAYRDE010000024.1:0-22244 GCA_964422935.1 uncultured Oscillospiraceae bacterium
CGGGTGGTCAACTCCGACCTGAACATGATGACCCTGGCCTCCGGCCTTGCCACCCTGCGGGGCCAGTTCTCCACCAACGTCCCGGTGCTGATGGCAGGCTCCCTGCTCGCCATGCTGCCCATGGTGATTCTCTACCTCATTTTCCAAAAGCAGTTCGTGGAAGGCATTGCCTCCACTGGTGGCAAATAATCCACTTCTCTCTACGGAATGGCCCCGGCAGTTTCCAAATGCCGGGGCTGTTTCCCTGAAATCTATCCTTGCCTTCTACGAAAGAATTCATTACAATAGACGCAATTACACTTCTTGACCAGGAGGATTCCTATGATCGCAATCGACGGCAGCAGCCGTGTATTCACCCTTCACACACACAACACCACCTATCAGATGAAAGCAGACCCCCACAATGTTCTGCTCCATACCTACTACGGCCCCCGGGTCAGCGACTGTGACCTTTCCTATCTTATCGAATATGCCGACCGGGGCTTTTCTCCCAATCCAAATGCGGTGGGAGACGAGCGCTCCTACTCCCTGGATACCCTGCCCCAGGAATACTCCACCTGCGGCGTAGGAGATTTCCGCCTGCCCTCCATCGAGTTTGAATTGGAGGACGGCAGCCGTATGGCGGATCTGCGCTATGTGGGTTATGAACTTCGCCGGGGCAAGTATTCCCTGGACGGCCTGCCTGCCTTCTGGGGCGGAGACGAGTGGGAGACCCTGGTGGTGACCCTGGAGGATGCTGCCGCCAAGATGCAGGTAGAATTATCCTATGGTGTTCTTGAAAAGTATGACCTGATCACCCGCTCTGTCCGGGTGGTGAACCGGGGTACAGAAACCGTTCGGCTGCGCCGGTGCGCTTCCTTGTGCCTGGACTTCCAGGGCGGGGACTTCGACTTCATCACCTTCGATGGCTGTCACACCCAGGAGCGGCACCTGAACCGCACGGCTCTCCGTCCCGGCGTTCAAAGCGTGGGGAGCAGCCGAGGAGCTTCCAGCCACCATCACAACCCCTTTGTTATGCTCTGTGATAGAGGTGCGGACGAGGACTATGGCCTGTGCTATGGCGTGGCTCTGGTATACAGCGGCAGCTTTCTTGCCGCGGCAGAGCGCACTCAGCTGGAGCACAACCGTCTGATTCTGGGGCTGAATCCCGATAACTTCTGCTGGACGCTGACTCCGGGAGCATCCTTTACCGCTCCGGAAGCGGCGATTGTCTGTTCTCCCAATGGCTTCGGTCAGATGAGCCGTCAATTCCACCGGGCCATTCGGAAAAACCTGATCCACGGTCCCTATCAGGGTCGCCGCCACCCGGTACTCATCAACAACTGGGAGGCTACCGAGTTCCATTTCGACGAGGAAAAGCTCTATTCCATTGCCAAGTCTGCCGCCCCTCTGGGAATCGATCTGTTTGTCATGGACGACGGCTGGTTTGGAAAGCGGGACGGCGATACCAGCGGATTGGGGGACTGGTTTGTCAACGAAAAGAAAATCCATGGTGGACTGGGTAAATTGGTAAGCCGTATCAAAAAGCTGGGCATGTCCTTCGGCATTTGGATCGAGCCGGAAATGGTCAACGAGGACAGCAATCTCTACCGTGCCCATCCCGACTGGGCTTTGGGCGCCCCCGGTCGTCCTCAGACCCGGAGCCGGTGTCAGCTGGTTCTGGACTTCTCCCGGCAGGAGGTTCGGGACTGCGTCTACGGCTCCATCAAGAAGGTGCTGGACAGTGCTGACATTTCCTATATCAAGTGGGATATGAACCGTAGCCTCACCGATGTGTTCTCCGCCGCCTTGCCTGCGGCCCGTCAGGGGGAGGTGCTCCACCGGTATGTTCTTGGGGTTTACGAGGTTCTGGATCGGCTGCGCAAGGATTTCCCCCATGTTCTCATTGAGGGCTGTGCCGGCGGCGGCGGACGGTTCGATCTGGGAATGCTGTACTACACCCCTCAGATCTGGTGCAGCGACAATACCGACGCGGTGGATCGCCTGAGCATCCAGTATGGCACCAGCTTCTGCTATCCCGTCTCCGCCATGGGCTCCCACGTCTCCGCTGTTCCCAACGCTCAGACCGGGCGAAGTGTTTCCCTGGCCACCCGTGGCGTAGTTGCGACCTCCGGTACCTTTGGCTATGAGATGGACTTAAACGAGACCTCGGATGTGGAAAAGCAGATGATCCGGGAACAGGTAGCGTTTTTCAAGGAACACTATGATCTCATTCAAAACGGGGATTACTACCGGCTGACCGCTCCCGGCGGTGCTGATACCGCATGGGAACAGGTATCCCCGGACAAACGGGAGGCCCTGGTATCCGTGGTTTACGGGCCTGTCCATTCTTCTCCCCCCTTCCGGATTCTGCGTTTGAAAGGTCTTGACCCCAATCTCTGCTACAAGGCCAACGGTCATGGCGCATACGCCGGTGATGTACTGATGAATGGCGGCTGGCCCCTGCCCATGCCGTTGGGAGATTATCATGGGTTCCACCTGTATCTCCAGGCGGAATGACAGAATCATCAGGAGAAACATAAGTGAGCATACCCCCCGTGGAAATTGACCGGGTCTGATTGAAGTCATGGGTCTTACCGTCCTGCCTGGTTAAAGGAAGAGCTGGCAGCGGTGGCGGATTGCCCGGCTGCCTGCGGCGGCCTCCGTGGCAGTGAGTTGACGGAAAAGCACGCGGGCGGCTATAAGCGCACTCCGGAGAGCAGAGCTGCCTTGACCGGAAAAATCCAATGAAACCGACGATTGGCTTTGTATGCAAAGTCGTGACAGTCTAAGCGCCCACCGGACATCTGACCGGTGGGCGCTGTATTATAGGGAACCTCTGAATAAATCGTCTGCTGTCAGCTCTTGCCGATTTAATCAGAGCTTCCTTAGTAGTGGACAACGTTGCCTGCCTTCCGGATACGCTCCAGAACGGGAGCGGCTTCCGGGCTTGTAAAATACTGCAAGGTAGTGGGAGGGACCAGCGCTTTCAGCGCTTCCAGATCCCCTTCTTGCAGGGCCACCCGGACAGTGGAGGCACTGATGGCTTTCCCCTCCGCTTCCTTCCTGGGAATGACATGGCATTGGATGCCTGCCTTCGGCAGCTCCTGTGCCATGATTTGGTTATACAGCCCTGTCACCTGGCTGGTAGGCTCCTCGCCCACATAGCGTGCCGTCACATGCAAGGCCTGCGCGATTTTGGTGAACACCGCCAGATCCAGCCGGGCGTGTCCGTCAATCACCGCTGCCGCATCCTTGAGAAAGTAGCTGGGGAAGGTGGCGCTGCTGATGATATAGGGTCCGGAATCGTGGAGTATCACGTTGGGAATGTGAGCGGTACCCGCCTGAACCAGCCGCTTGCGCACAGCGAAGGGCACCAGGGAGGCGTCCTCGCTGAGGACAAACAGATGCAGGGTGTCACAGTTCCCTGCGGCAGTCTCCACCAGATATTGATGTCCCAGGGTAAAGGGGTTGGCATTCATCACCAGGGCGGCGGAAACGCCGTCCCGTTTTGTTTTCTCCAGATTTTTCAGGAAGCCCGGAAAGCCGTTTTTCCGGTTCTCCATAAATACCAGTGTTCCATCCACCCGGGCGATCTCATGGAATCCCAAATCACCGAAAAACTTGGCGGACTTCACCTTGGTATACAGGAACAGGTGGGTATTCCCCCGGGCATACTGTACCTCCATCAGATGGGAGATGATCTCGTTGAGCAGCCCCTCTCCCTGATGCTCAGAGCTGACGGCAAAGCACCGGAGGGTGGGACCAAAGCAGCTTCCCGTGGCGATGATGTTGTCGCTGCTGTCATACATGGCGCAGATGTAGTCCAGATTTCCGTCCCGGGAGATGCCCTCTTTTTTCAGCAGCGCGTCAATTCTTTTCAGGCTGTAGGAGTCTGTGGGATAGATTTGGGAAATGGAATAGTCGCTCACTTCTCTTCCTCCTTCAAAAAATGCAGCAGATACACCATCGCCAGCAGGTCTGCCGTGCCGCCGGGAGACAGGTTTTTCTGAATAAAGGCTTCATCCACTGCTTCCAGGGCCTCCCTGGACGGGAATGGCTCCGCTTTCAGCAGATGAGACAATCCCTGCATGGTGTCCTGCTGGACTTCATAGCCGCCACGGTGAATCATGTTGGTGTCCACGGTCTGGGCCAGCATGGCGATCAGCGCGGCGCAGCCCGCTTCGTTGATGGTCTTGCCCTGCGCCAGCCCTGCCTCCAGCTTGGGCAGCCCCACGGTTAACACGGTGGGGAAGCCTTCTTCCGCCTGACCCCGGACGCCGGTGATCCCGTATTGCAGGTACAGCTTCTGCCCGGCAGTTTTTGCGGTTTCCGGGGTTAGATTTGCGTAGTCATGGCGAATCAGGCCCGCCGTCATGGCGGCGCATTCCGTCAGCACCCGCTCCGGCTCCTTCCACTGTTCCCGTTTCAGCCGTCCCAAAGCGCCGCAGAGAATGCCCATGGAGAAAATGGCGCCCTTATGGGTATTCACCCCACCGGTGGCGTGGAGCATTTCCCCCTCTGCCAGCTTTCCGGGCAGCCGCAGCCGCCGGAAGGTCTCCCGGGGGTCCTCCGTTTCTCTGCCGATTCTCACGCACTGGGAAAAATAGGGATACAGGGCGGCGGCGCTGGCCTGGAAGGTGAAGAAATCCATGTCCCGGTGACTGCCGCTGTTGTCCCGGTCCACCAGGCCGGGCTTGGGCGTGGTCGCCACCTCGTATAGCAGCGCCTGGCAGGCCAGCCTTGCGGCATCGGCACAGTCGGCATCCTCCACAGCACGAGAGAGAATTTCCCAGGTTTTCGCCTGGAGCTCGGCAACGGTATGCTTGCGGCTCCGGGCACAGGCCTGGGCCATTTCGCCGCAGATCAGGCATTTCCTGCCGGAAAGCCCCAGCTCCTGCCGATCCACTTTTCGTCCATCCGGACAGAGCACGTCCATATCGAACAGCCGCCCCACCGGCGCGTAATCCTCGATTTCCACTGTGACCGTCTTGACCGCAAAGGGGTCGGCGCCCAGCAGGAAGAAGGCCTCGTTGCCGGTGTCCTCCTGAATTTCCTCGAAATAAACAATGGGGATACCTGCTGCCATCAGCTGCTGGTGAAGCAACTTCTTCCCCAGCGTATAGCCCCGGCGAATCAAAGCATTATTCTTGACCGGTCCGGCGATATTCATGGTAAAGCAGATCATGGTCTTTCCGTAAGCATCCAGCAGCTCCCGCTGCCGCATTGCCCGTTTCTCCCGGGCCTCCAGCATTTCCAGTAGTGTTACTTCCATAGTCTTCTCCTTATTCTCTTACCGGTATTTTTTCAGGAGCTCCACAAAGGCGTTCACCTGAGGCAGGGCCAGTGCTTCCTTTTGACAGATCAGATAGGTTTTTCGCACGAAGGGCTCGCCATCCTCAAATACGCAGGGGCGGATACATCCGTCAAACCCGTCCAGGGCAATCTCAGGAACGATTCCCCAGCCCAGGCCCCGCTTCACCATTTCCACGCAGGTGGTGATGGAATCTACGCAAAAGCCCGCATCCTGACCGCCCAGGCCGTTTTCATTCATCCACCGCAGGGTTTGGGATTCCAGGAAGGTGTCTGTTTTTCTTCCAATGTAAAGGTACTCACTGAGGGGCCTGTTCTCATATTCTCCGGCACAGATCACGGCAATGTTTTCCTGTCCCAGCAGAAACCGCATTCCCTCCCAGGGATACTCCCCCCGGATGATGGCAATGTCCAGGTTCCCTTCCAGCATCTGCCGGTGGAGGTGACGGCTCTGTCCTGTGGTGATTTGCAGCTTGACCTTGGGATAGGTATTGTGGTAGTCCGCCATAATATCCGGCAGCCGGTAGAGGGCGTAGTTGATGGAAATTCCGGCGTTCAGGGTACCGCAGACCTCCCCCTGCATGGAATCCAGCTCGGTGCGCATCTGCTCCATTTCCCGGGCCGCGGCCCGGGAGTGAGACAGTACCGTTTCCCCAGAGGGCGTGAACCGGATTCCCTGATGGGATCGCAGCATCAGCTCCACTCCCAGCTCCCGTTCCATAGCCCGGATGCGTTTGGACAGGGCCGACTGGGTGATGTACAGCTTGTCTGCTGCCTTGGTGATGTTTTTACACTGCTCCAGGGTCTCCAGCAGCTCAAAATCCTTTTCGTCCATAATTTCCTCCTCTTCTGGGGGTTTCATTCTTTATGTTCATAATATACCAGGTTTCCTCGGTTGTAAAGCCTTGATTCTATGCGTCCTTTTCCTGGATATCCATTCCGTATCAGACTGTAAATGCATTGTGCACAAAGAAAGCAGACTGTATTTGTGGGAAATGTTCAGAAAACTCCTGGTTTCTATGGAATATCCCACATCATTCCATTTTAGACTGAGCTTTTATGAACTTTATGAATTTTACGGAATGGAAAACTTGTGGTATGGTTTGGTCAGAAGCAAAACCGAAAACAAAACAAGGAGGACATACATATGGTCATTGAGAAAAACGCCATGGCAGGCACCCTGGAATCCAGCGACGCCCAGGTCACGGTAGAACCCGGTGAAGGTCTGGATGTCAATATCTCCAGCAGCGTACTGAACCAGTACGGTCGGCAGATCAGAATGACGGTTCTGGAAACCCTGGAACGGCTGAATGTCAAAAATGGCAAGGTTACCGTTATTGACAAGGGTGCCCTGGACTGCACCCTGAAGGCAAGAGTGGAATGCGCCGTGTTCCGCAGCTGCGACGCTTCCACGAAGAACATTCCCTGGGGAGGTATGGTCAGATGAGCAAGGTGATTTCCCGTCCCACACCGGACAAGAAGCGGCTGCGCCGCACCATGATGTTTATGAACGCCCAGAAGCCGGGCCTCATCAAGGATGCTTACATCTACGGCAGCGACTCCATCATCCTGGATCTGGAGGACGCCGTGGCGGAAAACCAGAAGGACGCTGCCCGGTTCTCCCTGTATCACGCCCTGAAATCCATTGACTACGGCAATACCGAGGTCATCGTTCGGATCAACGGTCTGGACACCCCTCACTGGCAGGAGGACGTTCGGGTCTGTGTCGCCGGCGGCGCGGATGGTATCCGCATTGCCAAGTGCGAAAATGCGGAAATGGTGCATCAGGTGGAAGCTGCCGTGGAGGCTGCCGAAAAGGAGTTCGGCGTGGAAGTCGGTCGTACCCTGCTGATGGCAGCTCTGGAAAGCCCCATGGGCATTATGAACGCCTACGAGATCGTCACCGCTTCCCCCAGAATGCTGGGCTGCGCCATCTCCGGCGGCGACTTCCGCAAGAGTATGCACGTTCAGATCCGGAAGGGCGGCGTGGAAATGCTGGTTGCCCGTGGTCAAATGCTGCTGGCGGCCCGTGCCGCCGGGGTTCAGTGCTTCGACACCATGTTCCCCAACATCGACGACATGGAGGGCTTCAAGGCCGAGGTCATTCAGAACCACGAAATGGGCTTTGACGGCAAGAGCATCGTAAACCCCCGTCAGATTGCCTTCGTTCACGAAACCTTCGCCCCCACCCAGAAGGAAATTGCCTATGCCGAGAAGCTGGTTCGGGGCTGTCAGGCCCAGGCCGATGCGGGTATCGGCGTCTACACGGTGGACGGAAAAATGGTGGACATTCCCTTCTTTGAGGATGCAAAACGGATCATCGCACTGGCAAAGGCATGCGGTGTGTATCACGGCGATCTGTAAGAAAGGAGCGCAAGGACAATGATTAACGCTGTTGGAAGAGATATTCCCGATTACCTGCTGGTGAACGGCAAGGAAGTCTATCAGGGTAAGAATTACAAGGACGGTCAGCCGGTTCGGAAAGCCACACCCACCACCGTCCGCCATGAAAAGCCCCAGGAGGACAAGCTCTGCGCTTCCATCCGGGAGGCCTGCGAGAAGTGCGGCGCTCACGATGGTATGACCTTCTCCTTCCACACCGAGTTCCGCAACGGTGACTATGTAGCATCCATGGTTTGCAAGGTACTGGTGGAGGAGATGGGCCTGAAGGATCTGCACGTTGCCGCCACCTCCCTGGGTTCTGCCCAGGACATCTTCGCAGACTACATGGAGCAGGGTATCATTGTGGAGGCCCAGACCTCCGGTGTCCGGGGTCGGATCGGTGAGGTGATCTCTGCCGGGAAACTGCAAACCCCCGCCATCATCCGTTCTCACGGCGGTCGTCCCCGGGCAGTGGAAGCCGGGGAAGTGCATATTGACATTGCCTTCCTGGCTGCCGCCACCTCCGACTGCTGCGGCAACGCCAAGGGCACCGGCGGCAAAAATAACTGCGGCTCCATGGGCTTTGCCAACCATGATGCCAGGTTCGCCGACCATACCGTGGTCATTACCGACACGCTGGTTCCCTTCCCCAACCTGCCTTCCTCCATCTCCTGCATTGACGTGGACGCCGTGTGCGTGGTGGACGAGGTGGGCGACCCCAAGAAGATCGCCACCAAGGAGGCCCGCATGACCACCGATCCCCGGGAGCTGATGATGGCGCAGAACGTGGCAAAGGTCATTGCCGCCACTCCCTGGTTCCGGGACGGCTTCTCCTTCCAGACCGGTGTGGGCGGCCCCAGCCTGGCAGTGAACCGCTTCCTGGAGGACCACATGCGCCAAAAGAACATCAAGATGAGTTTCGCCCTGGGCGGCACCAGCAGTGCCATCTGCGCCTTGCAGGACAAGGGCCTGGTAGACTACATTCTGGATACCCAGGACTTCGACCAGGGGGCTGCTGCCCATCTGTATACCAATCCCCACCATGTGGAAATTGACCTGAGCGAGTATGCCAACGCCGGCAACAAGGGTGCCTATGTCAACAAGCTGGACTATGTGGTGCTGTCCGCTCTGGAAATCGACACCAAATTCAACGTAAACGTCATCACCGGCTCTGACGGTGTGCTCCGTGGCGCCCCCGGCGGTCATCCCGATACCGCTGCCGGTTCCAAGTGCTGCATCATCGTCACGCCCCTGACCCGAGGCCGGATGGCAACGGTCTGCAAGGACGTGGTCACCGTCACCACCCCCGGCGACTGCGTGGATGTTCTGGTCACCGATTACGGCATTGCGGTCAATCCCTTGCGGCCCGACATCATCGAATGTCTGGACAAGGCCGGGATTCCCCATGTGACCATTGAATCTTTGCAGGAAAAGGCGTACGATTTAGTTGGAGAGCCCGACCCCCTCCAGTGGGAGGATCAGGTGGTAGCTATTGTGGAAGCCCGGGATGGCACCATTCTGGACGTGGTTCGCAAGATCAAGCCCTATACCTTCAGTTAACCAAATCTATGTAAGATAAATATAACTATAAAAATGGAGGAATTTGAATGTCAATGCAGTTAATTATTACTCTGATCGTTTTTGTACTTATGGTATTGGGCTTTGTTCAAAGCAAGGTTTCCCGTGCCGTTGTGGCACTTGCTGCAATGGCCATTCTGGTGTTCACTGGATGTCTTGACGCGAAAACGGCACTTTCCGGTTTCAGTAACTCCAATACCATTCTAATGGCCACCATGTTTGTTGTTTCAGAGGGATTCAGCAGGACACAAGCTGTATCCAAGATCTCCAAACTCCTTGGAAAAGTGAGTAAAGGCTCTTTTACCGTTGTTATGGCTGGTTATGTCATCATCACCATGCTTCTAGCCAATGTGGCTGGCAGTTCTTCGGCTGCTTTCGCCATTGTTTTCCCCATGGCATTTGCTGTTTGTGACGAGCTTGGCTTCACCAGAAGCAAAATGCTGTTTGCCCTTGGTATCATCTCCATCAGCACCTGTGCCACATTCCCTATTGGCGGCAGCGCTGCCACCTATGCACAGTACAACGGCTTTCTTGAAAGCTTGGGTGCGGTTGAGAGAGTGTCCATGCTGGACCCTATGATTGCCAGGCTGCCAGGCGTCATTGCCATCTGTATCTACGCGATTTTCCTTGCCCCCAAATTCAGCCCTGAACTTCCCCCTGTTCTTACGGACAGCGCAAAAAAAGCCGGTAAGAGCAGAGAGCCTCTGGCTCCCTGGAGAGAAAAAGTCTGTGTGGGTGTATTCGTTCTTGTAATTGCAGGTCTGCTGTTTGCCGACAAACTGGGCATCCCTGGCTGGATGATTCCCTTCACTGGCGCTTTGATTATTGCTGCCACAGGGATTCTTTCCACCAAAGATGTTTACGGTGCGGCTTCCCTTGGCGGAATCGTGATGATGTATGTGGGCGTTCTCGGCGTCGGCAATGCTCTGACTGCCACTGGTGCCGGTGATGCCATTGGCGCTGCCGTTGCCAAAATGCTGGGTGGCACCACCAATGGCTATGTCATTGGCCTGGTCTGTTTCCTTGTGCCGTTCCTTGTTACGCAGGTACTCAATAACCGCGCGGTTGCCACCATCTTCACGCCCATCGCAATTATGACTTGCACATCACTGGGTGTGAATCCTGTCGGACCCATGATTCTTGCAAATGCTGGTGCTCTGGCTGCCTTCATGACGCCTATGGCAACCGCTACTGTGAATATGTACATGGGTTTGGGCGGTTACAGTCAGAAAGATTTGATTAAAATGAGTTTGCTGCCTTCCTTTATTCTGACCGTTGTAAATGTACTTTGGATCATGACAATCTACCCTGTATAACGTTATATAAAATTCGCCTTTCCCCTCTGGTTTGAAACTGCCTCTAAATTGTTTCGATTTCTTATCAGAGGGGATACAAAAAAGAGAAGGAGAACTTACACGATATGGATTACAGCAGCATGTGGATCACCCCCCCGGCGAGTGATGAAATTCCTGTGGATTTGATGGCACCTGAAAAAAGCCAGCTCCATGGACTGTTTCTTCAGTGCTGGAAGGTTAATGGAATAGATCGCACCATGGTTACCTACCTCCCTGAGGGCTTTTGTCACAATAACCGCGCACTGATTGTTGCGCCGCCCTCTAATGCTGAGCCTGCGTCTTTCCTGTCAGAAAGCGGCCTGGGTGAGTTGGCGGATCGGGAGAAACTGCTGGTTGCTATTCTGAAGCCAATCGATGGACATTGGAATGCCATCGGTGGAGACGCTGCCTTTATGAATGCAGCCTATAAAAAGCTACAGTCCAGAGAATACTACGTTGTAATGCAGGACTGTATTTATGCATTGGGGTTTGCGGATGGTGTTGATGTCGCTCAGGAAGCGGCAAGATCTATGACCAGTGAATGGAGTGGACTGGCGACCTTCGGGAATCCCGGCGCATCCATTTTTATGGCTACAGAGTCGATGGAAGAAGCAGATGCCGGCACCCAGAGCGAAGAAATGTTCATTAGCGGGAAACGGGCTCAGCTTCCGGTTTGGATGCTGTTTGAACAGGATACTTCCGAATCCAAGCGCATGACTTACTATTGGAACAAGGAAAATCGGGTCCAGAGCCGGCCGATGTATGATGCTGACGGAACGCAAGTTTACATGCCTGTTCCCCTCAAGGAAACATGGAAGGTTAATGATGACAACATTGCTCAGACCCGTATTACCACTGGTTTTACCATGGCGGATCTGTCGTATGATCTTCTTTCCCGTGTCTGGGATTACATAGGCGCTGCCCGTCGGCATCGCAGTTTCGGAGGTAAGGTTCTGCGCTATTTCCGGAATCCACTGGAACACGGTGCCACTTATCATACCATGGTGATAGATGGAATGAAGCGTGAGTGGTATGAATATGTACCCAAACGAGTTTTGCATGGGACGAAATCTGTTCCTCTTGTCTGTGTATTCCATGGCAGAGGGGGAAACGGTGAAACATTCTTTGATATAACGGATTTGAGTCTTGTTGCGGAAGAACGTGGCTTTATTGCGGTATTTCCAACAGCGGATATTTATCAGATTCGCAAGGGCGGCTTCCGTGGTGTCCGACTGTGGAACGGTGATCAAAACGGGGTGCCATTTGACAGCCTTCCCTTTGTCCGGGCGATGATAGCTGATGTGGAAAGTCGCTGTCCTGTAGATCATGGTCGAATTTATGCTTGTGGTCAGTCCAGTGGTGGTTTTATGGCATCCTACTGCGCCTTCGCTGCCAGCGACTTGTTTGCCGCAGTAGCCCCCTGGAGTGGATTGTCATTACCCGATGACGCAAATGCCGGTTCTTTCCTCTACCGCAACCCCAGCGCATTTGATTATGGGAATGTACCAATCCAGCTGCTGGTCGGAAAGCAGGACAACGTTTTTGGCGTTTCCTCAGCCTGGCCCCTAAATGATAATTACCTGCTTCATAGGTTTATCCGTTACATTCTCCGCACCTTCGGGCTTCAGGATGAACCGTCTCAATATTCCAGCTATCCAATTGACTATTATGTATGGCAGAACCAGGCCGGCGTTCCTATGTTGGTAATTGGCCTTGTGGAAGATATGCCACATGCCAATTACCCAGAGGAAAGCTGGATATCCTATGACCAATTCCTGTGCAAATTTCGAAAGGATGAATTCGGGAATCGGTATTACATGGAACAGTTGATTCACGAGAAGGGAATAGACTGAGTAACACCAAAGATAGAAAGTACAAATGAGGCGATGTCCGCCACCTTCGGCACCCCAGTCAGTCCCTCTGTGGCTGCGGTATATGTGGGATTGGGTCTGGCTGACATGAGCATCGGTGACCACATCCGGTATTCCCTGAAATTCGTCTGGCCCATGAGCGTCCTCACCCTGATCGCCGCGACGCTGCTGGGTGTGGTTCCCTTCTGATTCCCTCCATTTTCCCGGGCCGCCTGCCACGTTCGCAGGCAGCCCGGCCTTTTCTTGCGCGGTAATAGAATAACGTGTCTTTTCCGTTTCTGCTGCCTATGTAACGGCAATCAGATGATACTTACTTGATGAAAGGGCGAATCCTCGTCCGGTTTGCACCGATTCCGATTCCACCCGATACAGTCTAAGCGCCTCTGCCGTCATGGCAGGGGCGCTTAGATTGCCTGGGGAATTTTCTGAAAAGAAATACACCGTATGCCATATGGGCCGGATGCAAGAGCGTTTTGGTTTCCACATGTGCGTCCTTTTTCCCATTTGTCATTTAAAATGCGTATGGGAAGCATTATCCTGTAGGTTTCTTTACAGGGCGGACAGGAGGCGCGTTATTTATCCGGTATTTCTGAGGGCTAAAGTGGGTTTTGGCCTTGAATGCCCGGGAAAAGGAGGCCAGGCTTTGATAGCCTACCGCCTGGGAGATGTATACGACCTTATAAATCATTCCCATTGCGATTTCCTCTCAAATCAGAATTATTTTTTCTCCGCAGTAGAGGAGCGCCCCGTTTGGGGCGCTCCCAGAACTGCCGGAAAGGGGTTTCGGAGCCGCCGGTTATCCTTTCACGCCGCTCAGCGCGATGCCTTCCACGAACTGCTTCTGGAGGATGACATACAGGATGAACGGGAAGACGAAGGACACTGCCGCGCCTGCCATAATCAGGCCGTAATTGGCGGCATACTGGGTCTTCAGCAGGGACAGGGCCACTGTCAGGGTGTACATTCTCGATTCCGTGGTGGAGACCAGGGGCCACAGGAAGTCATTCCAGGAGGTCACGAAGGTAAACACCACCAGGCTGATCAGCACAGGCTTAATCAGGGGGATGACGATGTTCAGGAAGATCTTGTATTCCGGGCATCCATCCACCTTGGCAGCCTCCAGCAGATCGTCCGGCACCCCCGCCATGAAGGAGCGGATCAGCAAAACGCCGAAGGCATTGATAATCAGCACGATCAGGGAGAAGTAGGTATTGAGCAGACCCAGCTTCTTCATAATGATGAATACAGGGATCATGGTCACCTGACCGGGAATCATCATGGTAGCCACATACACGCTGTAGATCAGCTCCCGGCCCGGGAAGCGCTTCTTCTGGAAGCCGTAGGCAGCCATGGAGGCCACCACACAGTTGAAGAAGCAGGAGAAGCCTACCACAATGATACTGTTCTTCAGTGCGGTAAAGAAGCCGCTCTTCTGGAAAACATAGGCAAAGTTGGACCAGTCGGTAAAGTCGATGTCAGACATTCGCAGCTTCAGGGTATTCGACTGGGTAAAGGACATGAGAACCATGTAGATAAAGGGTGCGACACAGGTAACCGCGAAGACGATAATCAGCGCGATTCCCAGTACCGACGCAACCGACCATTTCTTTTCTTTCATCTTAGCCCTCCTTTTCCCCGAAGACCCTCTGCTTCACCGCGTTGATGATCAGCACGATGACCAGCAGGAGCATTGCCAGGGCACAGGCATAGCCCATCTTATACTGCTTGAACGCCGCGTTGTAGATTGCCATAACGATGGTCACGGAGGAATAGCCGGGACCGCCGCCGGTCATCTGGTAGGCCAGGTCGAAGACCTGGAAGGACCAGATAATGCCCAGAGTGACAACCAGAGAGGTAATCGTTTTCAGCATGGGCAATGTGATGGAAAAGAACTGCTGGAAGGTGTTGGCGCCGTCCACCTTGGCTGCCTCATACAGGCTCTTGGGGATGTCCATAATGCCCGCATAGAAGATAACCAGGAAGTAGCCCACGTTTTTCCAGATGGCAACGATACAGATGCTCAGCAGCGAGGTGTGGGAGTCGCCCAGCCAGTTAATGGGAGCAACCCCGAAAACTCCCAGGATGCTGTTCAGAATGCCGCCGTCCGCACCCAGGATGGTTCTCCAGATGGTGCCGGAGGTGACAGCCGAGGCAATCACCGGGATGAACATAACGCTGCGCAGGAACTCGCCGCCCTTGTTCTGCATCTTCGTTGCCAGGATGGCGGCAAAGACCAGAGACAGGATGGTCTGAATCGGCACGGTGATAGCCACATACTTCAGCGTATTGAGCAGGGCCTCCCGGACGTACTCATCCTGGAAGACCTTTTCGTAATTTTCCAGACCCACAAAGCGGGGCGGGTTCATAACGTTGTACTCCGTGAAGCTGAAGAACGCCGACATGAAGATTGGTATAATGCTGAAACACAGGATCAGAATCAGGCTTGGCAGGATGTACGCATAGCCCTGGGCAGCCTCCAGTCGTTTCTGCTTCATTTTATCACTCCTTCGGAATATTCTACGCATAGTCGGGAGAATCTGTGGGATTCTCCCGACTGGATGCGTGGATGGAATTCCTGATTACTTCAGGTTGGAGTTGTAGTATTCGGTGGTCTTGGACAGAACCTCTTCGGGAGTCATCTCGCCCAGCATCATCGCCTGGATGTTCTTGTACAGAGAGTCATACAGGGAGCTTGCGCCCTTGAACACGGGCAGAGAACGGAGCATATCCGCGTCGTTGGTGAACAGGTTGGCGAAGACCTCGCTGCCGGTGTAGTCTTCATCGGCGGTGATGGGAGGCTGGTCGGTGATGGTCTGATGGTACTTGCTCATAACCTCGGTGCTGGTCAGGTACTTCAGCAGCTTCGCAGCCAGCTCCTTGTTCTTGCAGGACTCGAACATAACCAGAGAGTCAGCAGCGACGAAGGTCTCGGCATCCTGGGGTCCCTTCAGGGTGGTCACATAATCCCAGTCCGCGTTGGCCAGCTGCAGGGCGTTGCCGGTAGCCATGAATACGAAGGCGGCCTCGCCGTTGTCGAAGGGGGCCTTCACATCGTCACAGGCGGTGGGGTTGGCGCCCAGATAGCCCTTTTTGTTCATGTCGTTGAGCAGCTCGGTGGCCTTCAGGCCTTCGGCAGAGTCGATGGTCAGGTTGCCCTCGGCATCCACGATCTCGCCGCCGGCGCTCCAGAAGTAGGGCCAGTAGATCTCATTCAGGGAGCCGTAGTGGGGGTTGCCCCAGTCCTGAACCAGCGGGGTAACGCCGGGGCACTTCTCCAGAACCGCGTCACAGGCAGCAGCCAGCTCTTCCCAGGTGGTGGGCATTGCGGTGACACCAGCCTGCTCCAGGACGGCCTTGTTGCCCAGCAGAACACGGGGGTTGCCAACCACGAAGGGCAGTGCGTACTGACCACCCTGGATGTTGCCCAGGTCGTAGTACAGATAGTTGTCCTTCTCGGCATCGGTGAAATAGGAGTCCAGGTCAGCCAGAGCGCCCATTTCGATGTAATCATAGAACATCTCCATGTACAGCCAGCCGATGTCGGGGCCGTCGGAAGAGGTGACACCGGTCAGGTACTTCTCTTCGTAGCTGTCCCAGGGGATGATCTCCACCTTAACGGTGCAGTTGTTTTCCTTGCCAAAGGCCTCGGTAACCTCGGTCCAGAACTCGGCGTCAGTGACCTCAGCGTCGGAGCCTGCCATAGGGGCCATCCACAGGGTCAGAGAGGTGCCCTCGGACTTGGAGCCGCCGCAGCCGGCAAGCATACCCAGGACCATAACCAGGACCAGGGCCAATGCGATCAGTTTCTTGCTCATGCAATATTCCTCCATTCAATTCTTGGAAAAGTATTGGGTACTTTCCCTGTTCGCACTAATTATAGCTTACTCTTTTCATTTAGACTTCATAGTATCATCCAAAGATTACATATAATTATCCCATATTTTCCATTTTTCATTGCACAATTGATAAATTTCTTTGCTTTTTATGCGTAAATTTGTGCGGTATTTTGGCTTTTGCCCGGTGGCGGGACAAGCGAAGGCCGGGGCTCCCTCCCTTCCCAACGCTGTCCGGGGAGATGCCTCCATCCGCGTGGGGAAGCCGGGATGCCCGTCAGGGCTTAGATTCTTTCTTGCTTTTCCCTGTGGGCCATGGTACAATGAATTATCCATACAGTGACCTTTTTCCCGGTTTGGACCGGTACTGCGCCCATTGGGCCCAGATTTTGACACCTTCTTTTCGAGGAAATTCCCCATGACCTTACGAAAAAAATACGCGCTTTTGGCTCTGGCGGCTGCCCTGCTTCTCCTGTCCCTGGTCTTTTGGGATTCCCTGGACCAGAATATCCCCCTGCGTTTCTCCGTGGAGCCGGGATTTTACGCCGATTCCTTTTCCCTGGAGCTGCTTTCGGACCTGGACTACGAGATCCGCTATACCCTGGACGGCAGTGAGCCTACCCTGGATTCCCGGCTGTACACTAAACCCCTTCTGATTACGGACATCTCCCCCACAGAAAACCGCTATGCATGCCGGGAGGATATCTCCGCCGGGTTCCGGGAGGACCTGATCCGGCAGGTTGCCGAACTGCATCCGGAGGAATTCATCGATCCCTCCGGCTACGCTGCTCCCGACTACCCCGTGGACAAATGCACCGTGGTCCGGGCCACCGCCTTTCTGGAGGGCGAGGCTGTGGCTTCCCTGACCGGCTCCTATTTTGTGGGCTTCCAGGATAAGCATACCTATGATACGGTAAAGGTGGTATCCCTGGTCTCGGACCCGGACAACCTGTTCGACTACGAAACCGGAATCTACGTCACCGGCGCGGCCCTGGAGCAGTCCCTGGGCCTTCTGGGTCAGGAGGCGAAAGACGGGGAGGAGGCAATTCCCCTGAGCTGGGCCTTCTGGCCTGCCAACTACCAGCTCCGGGGTCGGGACTGGGAACGGCCCGCCTATATTCAGGTATTCGGCGAGGATCGGCAGTTGCAGCTGGAAAGCGGCTGCGGTATCCGCACCCAGGGCGGCGTCAGCCGGGGCTATGCCCAGAAGAACCTCAGCGTTTTTGCCCGGCGGGAATACTGCGGCAGGGATACCTTTTCCTCCTCCCTGTTTTCCGAAGGGGTGGAGCCCCATAAATTTCTTCTCTTCACCGGCAGCAACGACAACCGCTTTAAGCTTCAGGACGCCATGGTGCACGCCCTGACCGAACCGCTGAACTTTGCCACCATGGACTGCACCCCCTGTGTTCTGTTTTTAAACGGCGAGTTCTGGGGCACCTACTACCTGACGGAAAGCTACAATGACAAATACGTCCAGGATCATTACGGCGTCCAGCCCGGAAATACCATTCTGATTAAAAGCGACGCCGTGGAGGAAGGAGAACCTTCCGACCTGGATATCTACCATGAGATGGTCTACTTCATCGGGGAAAATGACATGACCCAGCCGGAAAATTACAGCAAAGCCCTGGACTGGATGGACATGGACAGCTACACCGACTACTACGCGGCAGAAATCTACATTGGCAGGTATAACGACTGGCCCAATCTGAATGAAGCTGCCTGGCGCAGCAAAAGCGTCCGCCTCAGCAGCCCCTCCGACAACTTTGAGGACGGCAAGTGGCGCTGGATGCTCTTTGATGTCAACGGCTATGGTCTTACCAGGGACCTGATTCAGACGGACACCCTGGCCCAGACCCGGGAGGTAAGCGCCATGTTCGACTCTCTGTGCCGCAATCCGGATTTCCAGAAGCTCCTGGCCCAAAAGCTCCGGTACATGGCCCGGGAGGTCTTTACGGAGGAGGCCTGTCAAAGCTATCTCAGCGGGTATCTGGAGACCATGGCAGAGCCTGTCTGTGCCAGCAACCGCCGGTTTTACGGCGAGGACTTCCGGCAGGAGGTCCTTAAGAATCTTCGGGACACCGCCGACTTCTTCCGGCAGCGGGCGGCGTATGTGGATACCATGATCGCCGCCAACTTTGGAGAGGGGGTTTGAGATGGAATACCGTCACGAGCTGAAATTCCTGGTCTCCGAGGAGGATCTGTGTCAGATTCAGCACCGGCTCTCCTGCCTCATGGCCCGGGACGTTCATCAGACCGGAGAGGCCTATACCATCCGGAGCCTGTACTTCGACGATCTGTTTGACACCTGTCTGAACGAGGTCTATGCCGGTGTGGACCGCCGGACCAAGTACCGCATCCGCCTGTACAACGGCAATCCCGTTCCCCTCCATCTGGAGAAGAAGGAAAAATACCGGGCCATGACCCGGAAGGAAAGCCAGTCTCTCTCCCCCGGGGACTGTCTGCGGACCCTGGAGGGTCTGCCGCCCCTGGCGGAGGGGCCTCTGGCCCGGGAGTTGAAATGCCATATGCTGACCCGGGGCCTGGCCCCCAGGTGCATTGTGGAATACGACCGCAGCGCCTATGTAGAGCAGACCGGCAACGTCCGCATCACCTTTGACCGGGACATCCGGGGCACCGGAAGAACAGACCGGTTCTTAGACCCGGTCTGCGGGGAAATGACCCGGGTGCTTCCGCCGGGACAGCACATTCTGGAGGTCAAGTTCGACGAGCTTCTGCCCCAGTATCTGTTACAGGCCGTAGACCTGAATCATCTGCGCCGCACATCCTTTTCCAAATACGCCATGGTGCGGGGCTGTATCCATTTTGAAGAGAGGTATCTGTAAATGGGATTCAAAGACATGATCAAGAAATCCGTGCTGGAGGGCTTTTCCTACAGCGACTTTTCCACTGTGAAGATCACCGTGACTCTGGGGGTCACCTTCCTGCTGGCCTTGTATGTTTTCCTTGTCTACCGGGCCATTACCCGGCGGACCTTCTATGACCGGAACTACAATGTTTCCATGGCGATTCTCTCCCTGGTCACCGCCGGCATCATTATGGCGATGCAGTCAAACCTGGTAATCTCCCTGGGCATGGTGGGCGCCCTGTCCATCGTCCGGTTCCGCACCGCCATTAAGGAACCTATGGATCTGCTGTTCCTGTTCTGGTCCATCAGCATCGGCATCATCTGCGGCGCGGGGCTTTATAAAATGGCCCTGCTCATGTCCCTGGCTGTGACTGCGGGGCTGCTGTTTTTGCAGGCCCTGCCGGTATCCGCCAGTCCCTGGCTGCTGATTGTCAAGCTCCAGGGTGAGGAGGCCGAGGAGGCGCTGCTGACCCTTCTGCGCAGCCGCTGTTCCAAATACAAGCTCTCCTCCAAAAGCATTCAGCAGGGCGTGACCAGCATGATTCTGGAGCTTCGGGACAAGGAGCCAAACGCCCTCGTAAGTGAGGTATCCAAGCTTTCCGGCGTTCTCTCCGCCACCTGTCTGCACCACGACGGGGAAGTGAAGTCCTAACGCCCCGGTTATCTCCGGAAGCGCCATCGTTTTATCGGTTCTGATACACTCCCCCCGGCCTGGAATTTCAGGCCGGGGTTTTTCGGGGACTTCAACCGGGACTTGATTTTTTCCGCTCTCTTCTGCTATAATGAGAAACTGAAAAATGTGGGGATTTTCCCCTTTGGAGGATATATTCTATGCGAATGAGACGAATGAAGAACCTGGAGCCCCGGATGGAAAAATGCGCCGCTGTCCGCATTGCGGAGCCTGATGCCATGAAGGGCAATTGGCGGAGCCTGATGCCCGGCTGCACCGCCCTTTGGGTGGAGGTGGGCTGCGGCAAGGGCAAATTCACCGCCGAGACTGCCGCCCGGAACCCCGACGTTCTCCTGATTGCCGTGGAACGCTGCCGGGAGGCCATGGTGGTAGCCATGGAAAAGGCCCAGTCCATGGGACTTCACAACGTATTTTACATCGATATGGATGTGGCGAATATCGAGGACATCTTTGCCCCGGGAGAAATCGACCGGCTGTTTATCAACTTCCCCGACCCCTGGCCCCGGAAGAAGAACGCCAAACGCCGCCTGACCCACCGGGCCTTCCTGGATAAGTATTGCCGGGTAGTGAAGGCCGGAGGCGAATTCCACTTCAAAACCGACAATGCCCCCCTGTTCGAATACTCCCTGGAGGAGTTCGCCGCCTGCGGCCTGGAGGTAAAAAACCTGACCCGGGACCTCCACAAGAACGGCGTAGTTGGGGTGATGACGGGCTACGAAGAGAAGTTCCACGCCCTGGGCACCCCCATCAACCGGTGCGAGGTGGTATGTAAGCCCTTTGTGCTGCCGCCGGAAGAGAAGAAATCCAAAGAGGAAGACGCCAATGAATGAGGTATTACAGCAGCTCCACCACCGGAAATCCGTCCGGGTCTATGAGGACCGACCCGTCCCCGAGGACGTAAAGCAGGAAATTCTCGCCGCCGCCATCCAGGCTCCCACCGCCGGGAATATGGCCCTGTACACCATTCTGGACATCACAGACCCGGCGCTGAAGCAGGCCCTTTCCGTCAGCTGCGACAACCAGCCCTTCATCGCCACCGCTCCCATGGTGCTGATCTTCTGCGCCGACTACCGCCGGTGGTACGATGTATTCCGCGCCTGCCTGGATACCGTCCGGAAGCCGGATCTGGGGGACCTGTTCCTTGCTCAGGCGGATGCCCTGATTGCCGCCCAGAACGCGGTGGTGGCAGCCCAGTCCTTAGGCCTCGGCAGCTGCTACATCGGCGATATTACGGAGAACTTTGAATACCACAAGCAGCTTCTGAACCTGCCCCAATATGTGGTTCCCGCCGCCATGCTCTGCATGGGCTATCCCACCGCCCAACAGCTTTCCCGTCCCAAGCCGCCCCGGCATCCGGTTTCCGACCTGGTTCACGAAAACGGCTACAGAAAGGAAAAGGCTGCCGCAATGCCCGAAATGCTCTCCGCCCAGCAGGGCAAGACCGGGGAGGAATTACGGGATTACATCCGCCGGTTCTGCAATCGGAAGTGGAACAGCGCCTTCAGCGAGGAAATGAGCCGCTCCTGCCGCGCAATGGCGGAGGCGTGGCTGAAATAAGGAGAGACCCCTATGACTTACTATGCAGAAGGCTGTGACGTCGCCGTCATCGGCGCGGGCCATGCCGGTATTGAAGCGGCTCTGGCTGCCGCGCGGCTGGGCTGCCATACCATATTGTTTACCATCAATCTGGATGCCGTGGGCAACATGCCCTGCAATCCCGCCATCGGCGGCACCGGCAAGGGCCATCTGGTCCGGGAGCTGGACGCATTGGGGGGCGAAATGGGCATCGCCGCCGACCACAGCTGCATCCAGTACCGGATGCTCAACCGGGGCAAAGGCCCCGCCGTCCACTCTCTCCGGGCCCAGGCCGACCGGCGGAAGTACCAGCAGTTTATGAAGCACACCCTGGAACTCCAGGATGGGCTGGAGCTGAAACAGGCCCAGATCGTGGAGGTGCTGACGGAAAACGGAGCTGTTACCGGGGTTCGCACCCAGCTGGGGGCAATCTACCCCTGTAAGGCCGTGGTCGTTGCCGCGGGCACCTACTTAGACAGCACCGTCATCACCGGAGAGAGCGTCATCTCCTCCGGCCCCGACGGGATGCACCCCTCCATCGGCTTAGCGGACAATCTCCGGTCCCTGGGCCTTCATCTGCGCCGGTTCAAAACCGGCACGCCTCCCCGGGTCAACCGCCGGAGCATCGACTTTTCCAAAATGGAATTGCAGCCCGGAGATGAAACCGTGGAGCCCTTCTCCTTCCGGACGGAGCACAAGCCCTACAACGAGGCGGTATGCTATCTGACCTACACCAACGAGGAAACCCATAAGATCATCCGGGCGAATCTCCACCGCAGTCCCATGTACGACGGGACCATCTCCGGTGTGGGCCCCCGG
>CAYRDE010000025.1:0-22159 GCA_964422935.1 uncultured Oscillospiraceae bacterium
GGGGGGGGGGTGTACCTGTCATAAAATACATCTCAGGCGGGGTGTGTGCGAGTTGTGCGCCCCCGGCGCACAAGGAGTGCGCTAAGCAGACTGCCACTCTTCCGTCGGAAAGCCCCTTTGGGGCTTTCCGACGGTCAGAGCTCCCCCAAAGGGAGAGCCAAGCGGGTGGTTCCATGCCTTTACCACTCTGATTGCTTCGTATACGCCCTTGCCTCTTCCCCTGGGAGAGGTGGATCGGTGCGCAGCACCGAGACGGAGAGGGTACTGCGCCGCAAGCTTTGGGGCCGTCTCCTGTTGGAGGCGGCCCCTTTGCCTATTTTGAATGCTCCGGCAGGGACAGGGTCGTTCCATCCGGCAGAAGTACGGACGCCACCTGGTCCAGCTCCAGGGGCGTTTTCGCCCTCAGGTACTGGGTATTGCCGCCTCCCCATGCTGAACTTAGTTTCACTTTGCTTCTGTCCCTCATAACCGCAAAGAAGGAATCCTGGAAGGAGGCGTATCTTTCCTGGGTCAGCGTGGCCCCGAAGTGGTGGAGCCGGACGGAGGTGATCGCCACGTCCTCATACCGGTACGAACCGTCCGGATTCATTCCCACCCTTCCCTGAAGCTTCACCGGCTTCTCAGTCAGCTCCACCTCCCGGAAATCACCATTGGCTTCCCCAATGGTGATGGGGAATTCCCACAGCCCCTCCGCCAGGGTTTCCGTATAGTCGTTGAAGGTATCCGGATCAAAGTAGTAGGTGGTCAGATTTTCCATCTTGAGTGACCAGGTGCTTCCCAGTGCGAAGGGGGCCTCCCCCTCCTCCGTTGCCCCGGAAGCCAGGAGAACGATATCATTGGTATTGTCCTTCCCGTCCCCGTCTTCCTGAGGCGTCCAGTGGGTTGCGAAATAAATCGTTTCCCCGGTGCCGGAGACAAGGAAGTCATCGTTATGGGGCTCTATGGGCAGGTCTTCCTCCCCCGGATGGGTGCCGCGGCTGATGACCGTTCCCTCCGGGGCGGTAATTGCCAGAGTGATATAGGCGTCCCAGACGTCGGTTTCTATGCTTTTCAGCCGGAGGGTATAGCCGTTCTGGGTGGCAGCGGAAGTATCCTGGGTTTCCCCATTCTCCCGGCTGACCAGCTTCGGCTCCACGCTGCTGTCAATGGCCTGGGCCAGCAGTTCCAGCTGACGGTTGCTCATAAACTGATACTTCCACCACTGTTTTTCTTCATCGCTGTAGCCCGTGTCCCGCCTTACGCTCACTTGCAGGGAGAGGATTCCGTCCCCCCGGTCCCAAATGATCCAGCCCCGGGAATCCGTATGGGAGCGCAGAACCAGGGCCGTCCTTCCGGAATCGCAGGTGTAGTTCCATTCCTCCCAGTCATCCGTTTCCTCAATGGTGACCAGGCTTTCGCTGAAGCAGTCCTTCCGGCTCCATTGCAGCGTGCCGGAGGTTGTCTCCATCCGGCTTTCCTCATCCGCCGGTACGGTAAGGCTCAGATTCAGCCGGAAGTTGCCGTTTTCATAGCAGCTGCCCCCGTTCCCGGCTACGGTAACCCCGTCCTCCGTTTTCAGGAGGGTTTCCAGGCCCAGTGCATCGTACAGGCCCTTTTCCATTGGGAACGTCAACTCCTCTCCCGCCAGCTTCAGGCCGTAGGTCTTCACAATTTCATCCAGCTTGTCCTTCATTTCCTGGGTGTAGATGTTGTAAGCGTCATATTCCGCCGGGAATTCCGGAATTTCTCCTTCCTCCCCCAGCTTCACCAACAGCTGGTTATCCGGGTCATAGCCTTTTAAAAAGCCGTACCATTCCCGGGCTGCCAGGAAATTGGGGCTTCCCTCCAGACCGCCGAGGGTCAGCACCTGCTCCGTGACAGGCGCATACCCTTCAATGCTCCATCCGTTTTCCCCATAGACCGGCTTGGTAGCCTCCTGCTGCCCCCACCCGGAAGTCCTTCATCTGCATCACATACGCCACAGTGCAGCCCACCAGGGTCAGCATCACCACAATCACCGCCGCAATCAGTAAACCCTTTTTTACCGAAAATCGGCATTCGGAGCCTGTCCGGGCCTTCTGCTTGGGCGCCGTCACCGTTTCCGCTTCGTCCACAAACCTTGCCTCAATGTAGCTCAGGTCAACCAGCAAATCCCTTCCCGTCATACGCCAAACCCCTCCTTTTGTAAGTAGTCTCTCAGCTTTTCCCGGGTGCGGAACAGCCGGGTTTTGACCTTGCTTTCACTGTACCCATACCGGGCGGCAATCTCCCGGATGCTGTCCCCATACCAATACCGCCGCAGGAAAAGGAGCCTGCTCTCCTGGGGCAAATCTTTCAGGAACGCATTCAATGCTCCAATAATCTCCCTTTGCTCCTGCTGCCCTTCCCTGCTTTTGTCCGGGATACAGGCTTCCAGCTCCTCAGTCAAGGCAACCATTTCCCCGTTTCGTTTGGCAGCCTGGTTCCAGTCCAGCCTGCCAAAGGCCAGATGCCGGCAAATCTTCGCAAGATAGGCAAGGAAGTAATTGGGGCGCTGGGGCGGAATGGAGTCCCAGGCTTTGAAATAGGTATCGTTGACGCATTCCTGCGAATCTTCATGGCACATGAGAATTCGCTGGGCAATCCCATAGAGCTTTCCGCCATAGGCCTGTTCCGTTTCCCCTATGGCCCTTTCGTCTCTCTGGAAGTAGAGGGCAAGAATACTCGCGTCGTTCATGTTCTGTCACCTCCATGTTTTTGCTCCTCACCTTTAAAGAGGGATTTTAGCCGGAAAGGGTTACATGGTTTTAAAGAAAATCTGGGCCAGGAAAATTTTCCTGGCCCAGATCTTGTTCATCAAATCAATACCTTCCGCTTCCGGATTCGCAGCAACTCCCATAACCCAATCAGTGCCCCCAGACCCCAGCGGAAAACCCAGGCATTTCCTGTTCCATACACGAAGGCGACCATCAGGAAAAAGGCAAGGGCGTATTTCCACCACAGCCGGATATCAAAGGGATAGTCCCCCTTTCCCAGCAAATACCGGGTATAGAGATAGTGGAGGACGAACTGCACCCCATGGGAAATCGCCGTTGCCAGCGCCGCGCCGATCATGCCCATGGCCCGGATCAGCACATAATTCAGTCCCAGGTTCAGCAGCGAGGAACCGATGGTGACTGCCGCCACAATCTTTGTCTGCTTGTGGTAATATTCGTAATTTACCGGGAAGGTGCTCAGGAAATTCAGATAATAGCTGGCTACAAATACCGGAAGCACCAAAGTGCTGTCCCGTATCACCTTCCCCGTATAGATCCGGAATACCTCCGGCGCCAGGAGAATGAAGCCTACGGACAGCACGGTGTACAGCTCCAGGAAATTTGCCGTCTTCTCCCGCACCGCGTCCCGTTTTCCCTCCTTCATCTCGTCAAAGAAGAAGGGACACCAGGTCTTATTGAGCGCCCCAAAGATCACAAACATGACGTTTGCCAGGTTCCAGGCAATGCCGTAGCGGCCCACCTCCGCCTCGCTCATCATCTGCTGGAGCATGACCTGGTCGCTCTGTCCCAGAATCAGGTCGGAAAGGTTGTGGAAAATGGCGGGAATTGCCAGGACAATGCAGAACCTCCAATAGTCCCGGTGGAAAAAGGTTCTACCCTTCCACAGGATAAACAGGCAGGCGGGGATACCGATGCAGCCATAAGTTGCCGCGTTTCCCAGCACCCGTCCCAGATACCGGGTTTCCGTCGGCATGGAAAGGATCAGCACCAGGGACAAGGTCAGCGAGACCAGCGTCACCACCAGGGAGGTGACCATATTTCTGCCCGCCTTAAACTCATAAATAAACTTGGTGTTCAGGAAGTTCACCGCGAAGGTGCCGAAGGCCTGCACCAGCATCAGAAGAACCAGAAAGGGGCTGAGCTTCAGCAGTCCGGAAACCGGCTTCATTAGCAGCACTACCACCGCGCTACAGATAAGGAAGAACAGCACCGACATTGCCATGACGGATGACTGATATTTGTCCTGGTCTTCTTCCCTGTACTCCACCCGGGCATTTACCAGGGTACCCTGGGTTTGCAGGGTGAAGACAATGGCGATTACGCTGACCCAGATATTGTAGATTTTCAGCGTACCGTAGCCGCTGTCCCCCAGCAGCCGGAAAAACAGCGGGCTTGTAAAGATGGAAATGCCGTTGAGCAGCACCACGCTCAGGATATTAAAAAAGGCAATACGGTTTTGTTTCTTCATGCTCCGGTTCCTTTATTGTTTCGTTTCCCCATGGTGATAAAGCTTTCGCAGGGGGCGATACCATCCCAGTATCAACAGAAGATTTGTCAGCCTCTCCCGCTTTCCGAACAGGGGGCTTGTCAGCAGGAAGGCGATGTGCTTTCCCAATTCCCTGCGGGCCTCTTTATATTCCTCCGGAAACCGCTCCCAGCTTTTCTCCCCCTCCGTTTCCAGTACCAGCAGAATATGGGACAGGGAGCGCACCCGGAGATACCGGGCCTGGGGCGCAATATCCGGATGGTTCTCCCGAATATCGGCGTAGATTTCTCCGGTGTGCTGAGAAAAATGGAAGGTCTTTTCCGAGATGCTGCCCTGGGTAATGCTGCCCTTCCGGTGATAGTAGTTGTACATGGGTCTGTTTCCCACCGCTACATAGTCCGTCTCCAGAACCACCCGATAGGTCACAGGCACATCCTCGCAGACCCTTCCCAGAGGATAGCGGTGGTGTTCAAACAGGGAGCTGTGATAAAGCTTGTCACAGGCAGCAGAATCCACATGGTCCCACAGGAAGATGCGACCCACGAACTCCTGGGCGGGAATCTTCTCCTCCTTTTCAGGGCACAGTCCTACCGTTCGCTCCCCGGTGGCCTCCTCCACATCATACCGACCGGTATAGGATAGCTTCACATTGTATTTCCGGATGAGGCCCAGAAGATAGGCATAGGTCTCCGGCTCAATCCAATCATCGCTGTCCACAAAGGCAAGGTAGTCCCCCCTGGCTTCGTCAATTCCGGCGTTTCGGGCGCTGCTCAGGCCCCCGTTTTCCTTATGGATTACCCGCACCCGGGGATCTTTGGATGCATATTCATCGCAGATTGCGCCGGAGCTGTCCGTTGCTCCATCGTCCACCAGAAGGATCTCCAGATTTTCATAGGTCTGGGCAAGAATGGAGTCCACACACCGGCGAAGATACCCTTCCACATTGTACACCGGCACAATCACACTGATCAGATCCATGGGCCCTCCTTTATACCAGACTCCTGTAAACGTCCAGCAGCGTATTTAAGTTCTTCTCCGGATCGTGGGTTTTCATGGCATGGCTCCGGGCCACCTGACCCATGGCTTCCGCTTTATCCTCCATTTTGAAAATCTGATCGATCCAATAGGCCAGCATATAGGCTTCAGTGGAGGGATAGAGCTTCCCTTCCCGGTCTCCGGTGAGAAAGTCCGTCACACCGCCCACGTCCGCCGCCACACAGGGAACCCCCAACAGCATGGCCTCCCCCAGAGAATTGGGAGAATTCTCAATGGTAGAAGGCAGCACAAAGACATTGGCCTTACCGTATTCCCGCTTCATTTCCTCAGCGGTCAGGCTGCCCAGAAATTCCAGTCTGTCCTCCAGTCCGTAGCGGCGGACCAGCTCCCCCAGGTATTTCTGATACCGGGTTCTGCGGAGGCGGCTGGCTGTCAGAAAGCACTCTCCCGGTACGCCGAGTACCGCATCCGGATAAGACTTACTGACTTCGGCGAAGGCTTCCAGCAGGTAGTGAAAGCCCTTCACCGGGTAGTCACAGCTGGATGCAAAAACCCGGTGCTTCCGGCAATTCTCATAGCGCCATTGCCCGGAATAGAAGGGCTCCCGAAGGGTTTCGTTGCAGAAGTGATACGCCGCCTGGGGATTGATGGCGGCGGTACAAGCCCGGTCCCAATGGGTCCGGCCCAGAATGTGTTGGGCCTTTTCCAGCGCCCTTCTTTCCAGTTCTCCCCGCAGAGCAAATTTCCTCTGCTGCTGCAAAAGATTGTCCTGACGTACCAGGTCACGGAAGGTATACGCTCTGCACACCCGGTAGGGAATTCCCTCCGTATAATGTCTCTCGATCACCGAGCAAAGGCCCTGAATGCTCACTACCGTATGGGAGAGCATCCCGCATTTTTCTGCCGCGTTCATCATTGCCAGGGTATGACCGTACTCTGTGCCCCAAATATGGATCACATCCGGCTGAAAGGCGCGGATTTCCTCCCCAAAAAGGGTCTTCAGCTCCGGAAGATACACATAGGGCAGTCCCTCCCGGAAGGTCACATAACTTACTTTTTCATCCAAACTCCCCCGGTTTTCTCCGCCGGGACACAATATATGGATGCTCTCTCCCTCCCGGCGCAGTCCGGAAAGCACCGAATCCACCCATAGCCCGCCGGCCCGGGCCTTGCCCTCCAGGGCCTCCCTGACGATCCCGGGCATCAGATTGCACAGCCACAGAAGACGCATGGCTCACTTCCCCTTTATCATGGTTTCCAGCAGGTTCAGAATTTTCTTTCCCTGGATTACATTATTTTTGTTCTCCAAAATAAACCGCCTTGCCTCGCTGCCTTTTTGGAACAATTCCTCGTCGGACCGGCTCAGCACCTCTTTCAGCGCCTTCCCAATGCCCTCCGCCGTCTCATCCTCGATCAGATACACATAGGGGTGATACTCCCTGGGCATTCCCGGCAGCACCGTGGTCAGCACCGGCGTGCCGGAGGCCATATATTCCATGGTCTTTGAGGGGAAGGAATACTTTACAAACTCCTCGTTGGTGGGCCGGGGATTGATCAGGAGGGTTGCCTCCATTTCCTTTTCCACCACCTGGCTGCTCAGCAGCATCCCTCCATACACTAACCGGGGATCTTCCGCGGCAACCCGCTTCAGCTCCTCCACATAGCTGCCCGGGCCGTAAATATGGAGCCGGGCATTTTCTATCTTCGCCTGCCGGAAGCCCTCCACCAGATTTTTAAGCCCATACCGCTCGCTCACACCACCGGCATACAGGCAAACCCTGGGATTCTGTTTTAATTCCGGAGACGGCTTTTTTTCGCTCATGGCAATGTCCGCATGGCCCTCCAAAATGACGTAGGGCTTCCCATTGGGATTTAGGCGGTCATTCATAGCCTGGGTCAGCAGCACATAGCCGCTGCATTTGCCGATGGTGTAGTTTGCCATCTTCCGGGAAAAGCCCCCGTCCCCCAGCATATCTGGCAGGTCCGTCACAATGCCGATGCAGGGAATCCCTTTTGCCTTCGCCGCCAGCAGTCCCGCCAGCGCGGTGACCCGGTTTAGCCCATCCACGATCACGGCGGAGTCCTTCTCCGCCAGGGAAATCGTTTTGAAAAAAGTGCCAAAGCCTACCCAAAGGGCCTTTAGAATCGGGTTGCGAATGGCAGGCAGATAGTGATACCTTGCCCCGCCCTCTGTTTCCTCCGGCAGGGATAAAAAGGCCTTTTTGAAAACGGACCGGTTCACCGGGGGATTGGCAATCACATCTACCTTTGCCCCCGCTGCCAGGCCCTCAATGAGGAGCCGATGGTACTTCTGGGACTGAAAGGCAGGCTTCACCGCCACATCTGAAAACAGATTGCGGTAGGTGTGATCCGAGCAGGTTGTCACCGCGTAAAGAATGTGCATGGGGTTTATCCCCTTTCCAAAATTTCCATATGAACCTTCGCCATATTTTCAATGGTATAGGGCCGAATCTTCTCCAGGGAAGCCGCACCCATCTTCCGCAGATCTCCCCGCAGGGCCTTTTGGATGGCTTCCGTCAGTGCTTCCGGATTCTCTACCGGCACAAGATAGCCATTGACGCCATCCTCCACCAGCTCCAGTCCCGCAACGCAGCGATCTGTGGTGATCACCGGCAGGCCATAGGCCATGGCCTCATTGATAACCAGGCCCCAGATATCCTCCCGGGTAGGCAACACAAACAGGTCCGCCGCCCGGTAATACTTTTGAAGCGCTTCTTTCTTCTGAAAGCCCGGGAAATAGACCTGGTCCGCACCCAGCTTCTCCCGGAGGGCCAGGTATTCCTCCGTAGGCTCCCCGCCTACGATGCAAATTGCCGTATCCTTCGGCAGCGCCTCTGCTCCCCGCAGAAGGATGTCAAATCCTTTTCTGTGGATGCACTGGCCCACCGCCAGAATCATCCGCTCCTGGGTGATCCCCAGCTCACGGCGAAGCCTCTCCTTCTCCTGGGGAGCTACAATCGCCGGTAAAATATCCTGCGCAAACAGCGAGGAAAAGGGATACACGGTAACCCTGTCTTCCACAGCGCCGTAATGGGTCAGGAATTTGGTCGTATACCTGCCGGTGCTGAGCCAGTGATCCGCCATTTGCACCAGCTTTCTTTTGACCAGGAATTTTCCTCTCCCCTCCTGCCGGATCAGGCCCCCGTCCACCTCCATATAGAAGGGAATCCGCCTGAGCCGCAGCCATGCCATAGCCAGAATATCCGTAGGCGTGGAATAGCCGCCAATGATGATGGCGTCATAGGGTTTTTTCAGCCATTTCAGCACATCAAAGCACAGGTTTTCTCCCCCCATAGCCGCAACGGGGGTAAGCTGAACCGGATGAAAGCCTCCCTGTCCCCGCTCGAACCAGCCTTCGTTCCGGTGCCTGATGTTCTCTACCCGATCGCTGTACAGCACGGTCACCTCCGCCGTTTTGCCCAGTTCATCAAAGAAACGGACCCGGTAGGGGGAGGCATAATTGGTCAGAAACAGGACGCGCTTCATCCTCTCACTTCCTTTCTACTCGCCGAAATCAATCTCCGCAAACTGGTGGCGGTTTCCCCGCTCGTGTTCAGGCGGAAAAACCATATAGGCCCCATACTGGGCCGTCAGATATTTGTCATATTCCTTTGGACCGGGGAAAGTCACACCCTCAAAGGTATAGCTTCCCAAATCCGAAATCCACTCTCTCCGAAAGGGAACCGGCTTCGCCTGTCCCCCCCATTGGAGACACACCCATTTTCCCTTCTTTGGGGCAGTGGCAAGGGCATCGTAGGCCTTCGACAGTTTTTCTCCGGTTGTAAACAGGGCCCGGAGCTGGTAATACAGATATCCAATCCGTTTTTTCCAGAGAATTTTATCGTTTTCCATCCAGGGCTGATAGCCGCACTTCATCAGTTTTACCCGATAGATATCCAAAAGCCGCCGCCAATAGGTCATCTGCGCCTTGGGATCTTCCGGCATAGAATCAATGGGAAAAATATCCACATAGAAGCCGTTTTCCTTTAAGCGGTGGCTTTTCTTGCTCTCCAGGCACACCGTATTCCGCTTCAGGACCTTGCCGAAGGGCAGGCCGTAATTGGGATCGGTGTACCAGTTTTGAAAGCAGTATTCTTTTTTCAGCTTCTCAGGGGCAATCCGACAGAATCTCTCGTAATCCGCCCGGGGCATTGCCATATCCATATCGTCGTCCCAGGGAATAAAGCCCTGATGACGCACTGCCCCCAGGAGGGAGCCGTCGGAAAGGAAATAGGTAATCCCATTTTCCTCACAAACCCGCTTGATCTCCCTGGCAATCTCCAGCTGGGTAAGCTGTACCTTTCTCAGTAATTGTGGTTCCACGGTTATCCCTTCCTTTCCGGTTTTTTCAGACAGGGCCCGAGCCGCTCTGTCAGGGCCATTATGGGGAACAGCCAGAAGAATACATCGGCAATCAGGTTTTGGGTGTTGAAGGACATAAACAGGATCAAAAGCAGCATGAGATTGACCCAAAGCTTCTGTTCCTTCCGCCAGGACAGTGCCACCCATCCCGCCACATGGAGGCAGCCTCCAAACAGGCCGAAGACTGCAAACAGAATCAGGGTGGAGGTGGTGTTATTCTGGATGGCATAGAGTACCTGAGACATTTTCTGACCGAACAGGGGATTGTGCAGGAAGGCGTTGAGATTGACCAGCACAGAGCCCACCCGGTCACCCACCGATTCCTCCTGATAGGTAAACTTTCCGATAATCATGTCATAGGCCGCCCAGAAAAAGCCGTTTTCCACGGAAATGCAGTAGGCCACCACACCGGCGCCCACGATCAGTAGCCCAGGCAGAACCACCCACACCCATTTGCTTCGGTACAGCTTTTTGTCAAAAAACACCACAATCCAAAAAAGCGCAAGCTCCACAACGCCGCCGGTGGCAAAGGTGGAAAGCATGGTAAGGGTCAAAATTGCGCTGACAACCCACATTCCCCTGGGCTTCTTACATTCCACCCAGTAATGGTTCAGAAACAATCCCAGCATCAGGAAGAATTGATACACGCCCGGTTCCCGGAAAATGCCGAAATTTCGTCTCTTGACAAAGCTCAGCGATACAAAGGAAAGGAGGAAGTTGTAAAAATCCACGCCCGACTGATTTTGAAACACGGGGATGGGCAGCAGCTCCCGATCCGGAAGACGCCGCAAAAAATAGGTTGTCAGGATGGAATAAATGCCCAGAACCGATAGAATCACCACATAATACTTTGCCCAATCCTTACAGGGCAGGAAAAAATCCAGAAATACGGCGGCGCAGACACAGATCAGGACGCTGAAATACATGAGCTGCCAATCCCTCTTGACGATCATGGGAAGCAGCAGTCCCACCGCCGTCAAAAGCAGCATCCCTATCCGCCTGTCCCGAAATACGGCAGGGAGATTCCTTCGGTTCCACCAGAGGAAGATGCCTCCCGCAATCACCAGCACCCCCAGCATACGGGCCTGGGCCTGATAAAAGCCCAGAATGCTGGAGGTCACCAGGGTATCCCTGGCAAGGTATAACAGCAAAAACATCATCAGCCCCAGCAGGGTCTTTGTCACTCGGTTTTCCGGAAATGGGTACTGGGTCACGTTTTTTCCTCCTTGGTAAGGGTCTGGATGGCGGAAAGCAAATGCTCCGCCCCCCGCTCCACCGCCATGCCTCCATAGGTTTCGGCAATCTCTTCACAGGCAGTATCCCGATATACGACAGCCGGGGTACCGCAGCAGGTTGCCTCCAGGGTTGTCATGCCGAAGGTTTCCTCTAAGCTGGGATTGACAAACACATCCGCGGCGCTGTAGGCCTCCGCCAGCTCCCCTATGGTATTCGTCCGGGGCAGGCCCAGAATCTCTTTGGGAAGGGTGCGAAGCTGCTGGCTGCTCAGTCCAATCAGGACAATTTTGTAGGAGTTATCCAGCAGCTTTGACAGGGCCACAAAGTCCCTGAGCCCTTTCCGCTCCTCCCAAACATTGGCGACTCCCAGAAGGACCTTCTTTCCTTCCAGGCCGTATTTCTCCCGGAAGTCTCCCGGCGTGGGCCGGAAAACCTCCCGGTTCACCTGGTTATAGTGAATCTCCACCGGGTATTCCTTTAAAAAGCTTTCCTTCACCCGACGCTGGAGCCACTGGGAGGGAACGATCAGCGTCATGTTTGGGATTCCGGTAAAGAGGGCCTTTTTCCCCTCGTAATTGCGGCGGCTGCCATCCAGCAGAATGCTTTTCGGGTAGGTTCCCTTTTGGGGGCAGTGATGGCAGAGCTGTCTCCATTTGTCACAGCCCACCGCATCAAAATAGGCGCAGTGACCCGTAAAGCTCCAGCAGTCATGGAGGGTCCAGCGGATCTGCTTGCCACAGGTTCGCAGATATCCGAACAGCTCCTCCAGGTTTATGTAGTAGCCGTGAAGGTTATGAAGCCAGATCACATCCGGATCATAGGCTTTGACCCACGCCAGGAACCGACGAGTGGCCCTCCGTGAGCCGCAGCCCTGGTCATCCAGGAGTCTGCTTTCCAGGCCGTGAAGCCGGCAGCCCAGATCCGAGCCGATTCGCACTGTGGGAACGTCGTCACAGTTTTCCTTCTTACGGCCAAAGGCGAGGGTACACTCGTGTCCCTGGGCCATCAGCTCCCGGCAGGTCTCCGCAGCAATCCGTCCGGTGCTGCCAAACCCCGCCACGGAGTTAATAAACAGGTACCTCACGCACAGCCCCCCTTTTATCGTTCCTTAATTCTTTCGCCAGACCATCTTGTCCACCACTCCGGTATATGACTGGATGATCTTGACCACCTTGGTGGATACATTTTCCTCCACATAATCAGGAACCGGTATCCCCAGGTCCCCTTCCAGGTTCATCTGTACGGCGGTATCCACCGCTTGCAGCAGATGCCCCGCATCGATACCAGCCAAAATAAAGCAGCCCTTATCCAGTGCCTCCGGACGCTCCGTCGAGGTGCGGATGCACACCGCCGGGAAGGGATGTCCTACGCTTTCGAAGAAGCTAGACTCCTCCGGCAGGGTGCCGGAGTCGGATACCACCGCAAAGGCATTCATTTGCAGGCAGTTATAGTCGTGAAAGCCCAAAGGCTCATGCTGAATGACCCGCTTGTCCAGCTGGAAACCGGTCTCCAGCAACCGCTTTTTGGAGCGGGGATGGCAGGAATACAGGATGGGCATATCATACTTTTCCGCCATGGCGTTGACGGCGGAGAACAGGGAGAGGAAGTTCTTTTCCGTGTCAATATTCTCCTCCCGATGGGCAGACAGCAGGATATATTTTCCCTTCGTCAGGCCCAGACGGCTATGGATATCCGAGGCCTCGATCTGGGGCAGATTCTCATGGAGCACCTCCGCCATGGGGGAACCGGTAACATAGACCCGCTCCTTGGGCAGTCCGCACTCGTGAAGGTATTTCCGGGCGTGCTCTGAGTAGGCCAGGTTCACATCGGAAATAATGTCCACAATCCGCCGATTGGTTTCCTCCGGCAGGCACTCATCCTTACAGCGGTTTCCCGCCTCCATGTGGAAAATAGGGATGTGAAGCCGCTTGGCGGGGATGGCAGACAGGCAGGAGTTGGTGTCTCCCAGAATCAGCACCGCGTCAGGCTGGATGGCATTCATCAGCTTATAGGAACAGTTAATGATGTTTCCCACGGTAGCCCCCAGGTCATCTCCCACGGCGTTCATATAGACCTCCGGGTCGTGGAGGCCCAAATCGTGGAAGAAAATCCCGTTGAGGGTATAGTCATAGTTCTGGCCCGTGTGGGCGAGAATGCAGTCAAAGTATTTCCGGCACTTGTTGATCACCGCCGCCAGCCGGATGATTTCCGGACGGGTGCCCACGATAATCAGCAGCTTCAGCTTGCCATTGCCTTGGAAGGAAACATCCGAGTAGTCCAGCTTCATTTCCATAGTTTAATTTCCTCAAACTTCCTCATAATAGGTGTCAGGCTTCTTCGGGTCAAAGGCTTCGTTGGCCCACATCACCGTCACCAGATTTTCTGTGTCACTTAAATTCCGGATATTATGGGTATATCCCGGCAGCATATGTACCGCCTGAATCTTCTCACCGGAAACCTCAAAGGAAAGAACCTCGTCCGTACCGATCTTCCGCTGCTGGATCAGACCATGACCGGACACCACAATGAAGAACTCCCACTTGGTGTTGTGCCAGTGCTGGCCCTTGGTGATACCGGGAAGCGAAATGTTCACGCTGAACTGACCGCACCCTTCCGTCCGCATCAACTCCGTAAAGCTTCCCCGGGCATCCACATTCATATGGAGGGGAAAGGCCGCCTTTTCCTTGGGAAGATAGCTGAGATAGGTAGCGTACAGCTTTTTGGCAAAGCTGCCCTCCGGGATTTGGGGCATGACCAGGGTCTGGGGCTGGGCCTTGAAGGCATCCAGCAGAGACACAATCTGCCCCAGGGTAACCGTTTCCGTTACCGGGCAGCCGCAGTAGGGGCCGTCCTCCCGGTAGACCGCTTTCACCCCGACAAATGCGCAGTGATGCTCTTTTCCCTCCAGGGCGTCCAGCATTTCCGCCACCAGATCGTCAATATAGAGCATTTCCAGCTCCACACCGGGGTCGTTTACCTGAATGGGCAGGTCATGGGCATAGTTATGGCAGAAGGTCGCCACCACGGAATTGTAGTTGGGTCGGCACCACTTTCCGAAGAGATTGGGGAACCGGTACACCAGCACCTTGGCCCCGGTTTCTTTTCCATAGTGGAAGAACAGCTCCTCCCCAGCCTTTTTGCTTTTGCCATACTCGCTTCCCGCAAAGCGTCCCTCCAGGGTGGCCTGAATGGAGGAAGCAAGCATAATAGGGCAGGTGTTATGGTGCTTTTTCAGGGTATCCAGCAAGGTGGAGGCAAAGCCGAAGTTACCCTCCATGAATTCCTTCTGGTCCTTAGGCCGGTTCACCCCCGCCAGGTTAAAGACGAAGTCCGCCTTTTCACAGCCTGTCTCCAAAAGGTCCCGGGAGGAGTCCCTATCGTACAGGTATAGCTCTCCGATTTTCAGTCCCGGGCGAGTACGGTCCTTTCCGTCCCGAATGCACCGCAGGGCCTCCGTCAGGTTTTTCCCCACAAATCCGGCAGCGCCGGTGATCAGAATGTTCATAGCGTTTCTCCGTTCAGGCCTTTCCAAAGGAAGCCAGTTCCTCCCGGATGTAGCTCAGGGTGAGCAGCTTTTCCTGAACCTGCTCTACCGTGAGGAGCTGGGTATTGTTACTGTTGAATTCCGTCAGCTTGTTCCGGGTGGTGTCCCCTTCCTTGAAATACTTGTCATAGTTTAAGTCCCGCTTGTCGCAGGGCACCCGGTAGAAGTTCCCCAGGTCAATGGCGTGGGCGCATTCCTCATTGGTCAGCAACGTCTCATACATCTTTTCTCCGTGACGGATGCCGATGACCTTGATCTCGTGTCCCGGCGCAAAGAGGCCGGTCACTGCCTTTGCCAGCGTTTCAATGGTACAGGCCGGGGCCTTCTGGACCAGAATATCTCCGGATACGCCGTTTTGGAAGGCAAACAACACCAGATCCACCGCCTCTTCCAGAGACATGATGAACCGGGTCATGGCAGGCTCTGTGATGGTGATGGGATGTCCCGCACGAATCTGGTCGATCCAAAGTGGAATCACGCTGCCCCGGGAGCACATCACATTACCATAGCGGGTGCAGCAGATTTTGGTTTTGTCCGGGGACACCGTCCGGGACTTGGCAACAATGACCTTTTCCATCATGGCCTTGGAGGTGCCCATGGCATTGACGGGATAGGCTGCCTTATCCGTAGACAGGCAGATCACTGCCTTTACCCCTTCCTCAATGCCGGCAGTGAGTACATTTTCCGTGCCGAAGACGTTGGTCTTCACCGCTTCAATGGGGAAGAATTCGCAGGAGGGCACCTGCTTCAGGGCGGCGGCGTGGAAAATATAATCTACGCCATGGATGGCGTTCTTCACAGACTGAAGGTCCCGCACATCTCCGATGAAGAACTTGATCTTATCGGAGGCCTGGGGCAGCTTTGCCTGGAATTCATGGCGCATATCGTCCTGCTTTTTTTCATCCCGGGAGAAAACCCGGATTTCCTTAATGTCCGTATCCAGGAACCGGTTCAAAACTGCGTTGCCGAAGGAACCGGTGCCTCCTGTAATCATCAGGGTCTTGCCTGCAAAAATACTCATGGCTCATTTCTCCTTTATTCACCCAGCAGTCTGCCAAAAAGCGTCACATACTTTCCGGTACCCACTGCGGCAGTGTATTTTTCAAGATAGCATTCCCGGCACTTTCTCCCCATTTCCCGAAGCTCCTGGGGCTTCCTTTCCATGGCCCGGAGGATCTCTGCCAGGGCTTCTCCTTCTCCGTTTCGCACATGACAGCCGGCTCCTGCTTCCAGATCATGGACGATATCGCATTCGTCCATAATGGCAACAATGGGGATGCCCTGCATCATGTAGCTGTAGGTCTTGCTGGGAACACACAGTCCCGTGGCTCCCTTTTCCAGGGTTACCAGGGCGCAGTCGCTGATTGCCAACGCCTCCCGGAAAGCGTCGCCGTGGAGGAAATCCAGAACGGCAATGTTAGGAATCCGCTCTGCCTCCGCGATGTGTTTCAGGGCTTCCAACTTGTTGCCGTGTCCGGCAAACAGGAAGAAGATATTTTCGTCTTCCCGGAGGGCACGGATGGCCTCCAGAATGGTGTCCATGTCCTGCATGGTTCCCATATTGCCGAAATACGATACGGTAAAGCGTCCCTTTACGGTCTCCCGGAATCGGTTGTTCTCTCCCTTTTCCAGAGGCTCCTCCTGTCCGGAATACCAGTTGGGGATCACCGTCACCCGCGCCGCCTCAATGGGGCGGTGTTTCAGGATATAGTCCTTCATCTCCTCCGACAGGGCAACGACCCGGTCCGCCCGGCGGTAGACGCATTTGTTGATGTGGTTCATCAGCCGGCAGATGGGGTTTCCCTCCCCCAGAGTGCCCGTTACCGTGGCAACCTCCGGGTACAGGTCATAGGAGACAAAAATCAATTTGGTGCCAAACAGCGCTTTCCCCCAGGAGGCAATCCAGGGCAGAATGGGTGGATTGGAGTAGACTACCACGGAGCGGTAATTTCGAAGCTGTCCCAGCTGGAGCAGCACCATAAAGGTAAAGGAAAAGTAATTGATAATCCGGCCCAGGAAGCCCTTGCGGTCCATCTGAATATATTTGAGGCGGCGGATGGTAACGCCCTTTTGTTCCTCCCGTTTTGGGATATTCGCGCCTTCCAGATACTCTCTGGGGTATCCGCACAGCACGTCCACCGTAAAGCCGGCTGCATTCAGGGCCTGTACCGTTTCATAGGGAAGCTGGGCAGAGGAAATATATTCCGGGTAAAAAAACTGGCACAGAAACAAAATATCCCGTTTTTTCATCCTTTTCTCCCCTTTTCTCTACGGATTTCCCTCGGTCTGACAGATGGCATCCATGAAATCCACAATCTGATAATTTTTCGGGTACGTGCTGAGTTCCGGCGCATAGCACAGGCTTCCAAAGGCCTTGTCCACCGCCGAGGTAAAGGGCCTGAGAAGCTTCAGCGCCCAGGTAGTGCCCTTCACCATCAGGATATTTCTTCCATGGCAGTGGGCAATCCTGTTCACCATGTCGCTGGTATTCACATATGCCCTGTCCTGAGGGCAGAACGTCCCTTCCGCCTCGTCGTCCAGGATCAAACGAATCAGCTCACAGAAATTTCCGATATACAGCATAGAGCGCCGGTTATCCACATCCGGAAACATCGGCAGCTTTTTTGCCATAGCCGCCAGTCTTTGGTAATTTCCCTTGCAGCCCTTGCCGTAAATCATCGGCGGGCGAAGAATGACAAGCTTGAAGCCATCCCCAGCCAGCTTCCTTAGTCCCTCTTCCGCCTTTAATTTGCTGAGGCCATAGTGGTCCCTGGGCAGAAGCGGTGTCTCGGCAGTAATGGTAACAGACTTTCCCAACGGTGCGTCCAGGCCGTACACACTGGCGCTGCTCATAAAGAGGAACTGCCTGACCCCTGCCTCCCGAGCCTTTCGGGCCACCTCGATGGCAAGATTGACATTGACCCTTTCATATAAAGGCCACTGATCCGGGTCATGCTTGCTCCCCGGCTGATGGACAATGGCAGCGGTATGCAGCACCGCGTCATATCCCTGAAAAGAGATTTCCTTCCAGCTTCCATCGGATACCGAAATTTTTGTCACCTGGTAGCTTTCCGGCCACCGGTTCAGGTATGCGTCCACTGCCCTTCCGAGATAGCTGTGGGCGCCGGTAATGAGCAGTTTTTTCATTTTCCGCTCTTCTCCTTTTCCAGCTGGCCCGTGCCTCCCTCTACCACGCCCTCGTGGCGCAGCACAGACAGGAAGGTACCGAAAAAGCACTTGCAGTCAAACAGGAAGCTCTGCTTCTGTACATACTCCCCGTCGAATTGCGCCTTGACATCAATGGGCAGCTCGTCCCGACCGTTGATCTGGGCCCAGCCTGTCAGACCGGGCATCACATCGTTTGCCCCGTACCTGTCCCGTTCTTCAATCAGGTCGAACTGATTCCACAGGGCGGGTCTGGGACCCACAAAGGACATTTTTCCGGTAAAGATCTGAAAAATCTGGGGCAGCTCATCCAGGGAGGTCTTCCGCAGAACCCGCCCCACCCGGGTGATATACTGTTGGGGATTCTCCAGCAGGTGCGTCGGCGTATCCTTTGGGGTATTCATTTTCATGGTTCGGAATTTGAGAATCATAAAGTGGCTCTTGTGAATACCCACCCGCTTTTGACGGAAAAACACCGGTCCCGGATCGTCCAGAACAACCGCAATGGCAATCAGCAGATACAGCCAGCACAGGCACAGGAGAATTATGCCGGACAGCAGAATATCCAGTATCCTTTTTCCATATTTCTGGTACATTCCCATCTTCCTTTCGGGTTGTGTCTCAGACCTTTTCCTCCACCTTGGGGTGATAGGTCGGCACGATTTCCGCCACAATGTCTTTAATATTGGTTGCTTCCGCCTTGCAGGCGTTTTCCAGGCGGTTCAGCTGCCTCAGAAACAGCTCATCATCCATCTCAATGGGTTTGCCGATGTGGATGAGCTTATTCGCCGTTTCCTGGAGGCCTTCCTCTTTCATCAGAAGCTCCTCATACAGCTTTTCCCCGGGCCGCAGACCGGTATATACCACCTGAATGTCCACATCCGGTTCATAGCCGCTGAGCCGGATCATGTTTCTCGCCATGTCGTCGATTTTCACCGGTTCGCCCATATCCAGAATGAAAATCTCACCGCCATGGGCATAATACCCCGCCTGGAGTACCAGGCTCACAGCCTCCGGGATGGTCATAAAATACCGGATGATGTCGGGATGGGTCACCGTTACCGGCCCCCCCGCTTCAATCTGGCTTTTAAACAGCGGAATCACGCTGCCATTGCTGCCCAGGACATTGCCAAACCGGACCGCCACAAATTCCGTATCCGACTGCCGGTTCATCATCTGAACCACCATTTCACACAGCCGCTTGGATGCGCCCATGATATTGGTGGGGTTTACCGCCTTGTCCGTGGAAATCAGCACAAACCGGCCTACGCCGTACTTTGCGGCAGCTTTCGCCATTTTGTATGTACCAAAGACATTGTTTTTAATGGCCTCGTTGGGACTGTCCTCCATCAGGGGCACATGCTTATGGGCCGCGGCGTGGAAGATAATATCCGGTCGATACTTGCCCACCACGGAATTGACCCGATTGGTGTTGCGGACAGAGCCGATGAGCACCGTCAGGTGCAGCTCCGGATGATTGCGCTGCAGCTCCATCTGGATGTCATAAGCATTGTTTTCATAGATGTCGAAAATGACCAGCTGCTTGGGATTGGCCCGGGCAATCTGGCGGCACAGCTCACTGCCGATGCTTCCGCCGCCCCCGGTGACCATGACCACCTTACCGGAGACAAAGTGGAAGATTTCGTCCAGGTTCACCTTAATGGGCTCCCGGCCCAGCAGGTCCTGGGGGTCCACCTTGCGCAGCTTGCTGACACTGATATCCCCGTTGACCATCTGGAAAATACCTGGGAGGATCTGTACCTCACAGCCGGTGGTGGTACAAATATCCAGGATCTCCTTCCGGGTCTTTGCGGAGGCGCTGGGAATCGCCACAATGATCTTGCTGATATTATACTGCTTCACCGCCGTGGGGATCTCCTCCCGGGTGCCCACAATGGGAATACCGCACAGCCGCTTTCCCACCTTTACCGTGTTGTCATCAATCACGCAGACCAGGTGGTCCCGGATGAAATTGCTGTTGGCAAATTCCTGGGCCAGAGTCCGTCCCGCGTCTCCCGCGCCAATCAGCATCACATTTTTCAGCCCCGCCGCATGGGCGGCATGACTGAACTTCTTCTGCACGGACAGCCACATCCGGTAGGAGAAACGGATTACCACGCTGCACACATAGCTCATCAGGAAGCCCACCACCATGCTGGAACGAGGCATCAGCATTCCGTCGAAGTGGAACACCGCCACCCCGATTACAGCCAGCACACAGTAGGCCCCGGTAACACGGAAGACCTCGGGGGTACTGACAAAGGCCCATATGCAGTTATAAAGCTGGAACAGGAGAAACACGGCTATGGTAATGACACACCAGGGGCCAATGGCAGACAGATAGCCCTGCATATGATCCGTCCGGATATTGGCAAATACGAAGTCCGCCCGGAACCACAATCCGAAAAAGAAGGAGGCGGAGGTTGCCAGCACATCCAGCGCCATAATCATTACCACCCTGGTAATGGTATAGAAATTTACGTTTTCTTTTTTCCTGAAACCCATGTCAAATACACCTTATTCCTTGGCCTGCCGGAAACCATCAGACCAATGTACTGTCTAATATACAGATATGCATAGTTATGTTTTATTATAGCACATCCTGTCATATACAGCAAGGGGGAGTTTTCTCCAGGAGCATCCTTTCCGGAAAGGTTTCTGCCTCGGCAATTGGCAGAGGACCGCAGAAATTCGCCCACAGCAAAAGCTGTGGGCGAAAAAAGTTTATTTTGCTTCTGCCACGCACCGGCGGACAATTCCTTCCATGTCCTCCATTTTCCGCAGCATATCCTTTGCCAGGGCGATCTGGCAGCGGGTACGCACCAAATTGTGATCCGGGGACTTGATGTTAAAATACAGGTCGCCGTCCAGGTAATCCGCCAGGAACCGGGTTGCCAGCTCCGCTGTCAGCACGAAGGCGCTCAGAGCCAGCGTCTCAATCTCTTTGTCCGTCATGGTTTTCGCCGTCATGGAAAGGAATCCCTCTGCGAAGGCTTCAAATACCTTCAGGTCGACGCCCACCTTGTCGTACTCCCGGCAGTCCTCCTCCACAAAGTTGGCGGCAAACCGGATGGCATCTCCAAAATCGTGACCGATCAGGCCAGGCATAACCGTATCCAGATCAATGACGATCATGGCCTCGTTGGTCTCCGGGGAGAAGAGGACATTGTTGATCTTGGTATCGTTATGGGTGACGCGAAGGGGCAGCTGTCCCGCCTTTTGCAGGTCCGTAAGGGTGCACGCCAGTTCCTGGACAGAGAGCAGATAGTCAATCTCCTCCCGGACGGAGTCGGCTCTGCCGGCCTTATCCTCCCGGACAGACTGAATCAGTTTCTCATAACGACTGCGGGTATTGTGGAAATTCGGAATGGTCTCCGTCAGCTCCTCAATGTCGAAGTCGGAAAGGTCCATCTGGAATTCTCCGAAGGCCTTGCCGGCGTTGCGAACCACATCCAGGTTCACCACGGAATTAAAGGTCACAGAGGGTACGAAGTTTGTCATTCGCCAAAAGTTATTGCCGTCGGACACATAGGTCTTGCGGTCAGCGGTGTGATGGAAATGGAGGGCCAGCTTGCCGGGTTTTTTGTTGCGGATGTGCTCCGTCACCTTATCGATGTTCTCCATCAGCCCCACAGGGTTGCGGAAGGCGTAAGTATTGACATTCTGCACCAGGAAGGATTTGGGCTTTCCCTCCGGAAGCATAAAGTTGACTTTATAAGTACGGTTTACGTTTCCCATCTGAATGGTCTCGTAACCCAGATATTCGTAGTCGATCCGAAAAAGCCGGCACACCTCTTCCAGCTTATGATATAGATCCATGGACGCTTCTCCTTTCAGGCCTTTGCTGTCATATTTCAAGACTGCAACTTATTAATGATACCCCATTTAAGTCCATTTGTCAACAAAAAAGCACAATTGGAGACAAGTCTCCCGAACGATAGTGACCCGACGGTTTTTCTGCCGCCGGGTCAGCTTTATACGGATAATGTATTACACGGTACCGGGGAACAGCTTTTCGATGGCACATCTGGCGGCATCCTGCTCCGCCCGTTTTTTGCTGCTGCCGGAGCCGAAGCCTACGCTCTTTCCGTTCAGGGAAACCTCCACATCAAATTTCTTGTCGTGGTCCGGCCCGGACTCGCCTGTCAGGCAGTAGGAAAGCACCTGGTTTTTCTTCTGCTGAACTAGCTCCTGAAGCTGAGTTTTGTAGTCCATGTTGTGAAGCTTCGTCACTGGAACCTCCACCAGGATAAATTTCTGAATAAACTGAAGGGCCGCGCCAATGCCGCCGTCCAGAAAGCAGGCGGCAATCACAGACTCCACCGCATCCGCAAGAATGGAATCCCGGCTGCGTCCGCCGCCCTGCTCTTCTCCATGACCAAGCATCAGATGCTCTCCCAGATGAATCTCCCTTGCCACGGATGCCAGTGTCTTCTCGCAGACCATGTCTGCCCGCATCCGTGTCAGCTCTCCCTCGGGCCGATTGGGAAAATTCCGGTAGAGATATTCCGCCACCAGCATACCCAGAATGCTGTCCCCCAAAAACTCCAGCCGCTCGTTGCTGAGCAGGCCGTTGTGCCAGCGCTCATTGGCATAGGAGGAATGGGTCAGGGC
>CAYRDE010000026.1:0-21061 GCA_964422935.1 uncultured Oscillospiraceae bacterium
CTCCATCGGCGGCGACTACAACATGGTCACCGTTCCCGAAGTGGAGAAGCTGGCTGGCGGCGACGGCAGCGGTCGTATCCAGAGATAATTGATCTCTTCCTTTTCCAGTAAAAGCAGACACCCGTTATGAGTGTCTGCTTTTCTTATACACAAGCATCCAGAGAGGGCACAAGCCGGACAGGAGTCCATATCTCAGCGAGTTGTTTCCGTTGGTTCTTCCAAAGCTTCCTGTTTATTTTCCAGCTTTTCCCTGACCCTTCTCGCCGCATCAATGAGCGACATGAATTCCGCGGATAGGCTTCGCCGCAGGGTCTCGTCGCTGCTGATTGCTTTGATGTAGGCCCGGATGTTCCTGGGCTGGAAAATATCCACCGCCCGTTCTACCCCATCGGCGCTCAATACCTGATACAGCACATCCACAAGCTGATTGCGCTCCTGATCGCTCATGTTGGCGTACCATGCCTTGATGGTTTTGTCCAGAAAAACAGAACTTTGGGTGATCTCCGGCACCGGGATAAAGCTCCGTCCTACCACCTCCCAGGTGTAGGGGTCGTGCTGCATGACCCCATGGGAGGTACTGCGGATGACGCTATATGGCTCTTCGTGCTCCAAAAGCATGCCGATCACCGAAGACTGGGGCACGAAGGTTTTAATTCTGGGAACCATGTTCAGATACCCGGGGTCCCCCATAAGATAGCTGGTAAACCCGGGGCCATCGTTGTTATAAACCTCAAGAATCCGCTTTTGCAGCATTGGTGAGCTTCTGGCAGCGGCAAATACCGCCAGGTTGCCGCCTTTGGAATGACCTCCCAGGCGCATGGGCAGGTAATATTCCGCCCCTACCTCCCGGACATACTGTTCCGCCAAAAGCTGGGCAGGCACCACCTGCCGGAAGGACATGTTAAAGTCTTCTTTCCAGCCAACCAGGGTATAATCCGTCCCCCGGAAAGCCAGAAACATGGTGCCATCGTCCAGCAGAAAGGTCATTGCCGCAAACTGAGTCTCCTGTTCCGGAATCAGCCGGTCCCGATACATACACAGCCGGGTGCTGCCAAAGCGGACAGTTCCGGCAGCTGCCCGGAGAAGCTCCAGATCCGTTTTGCTGCGGTATCGGTTCTCCAGATGTTCCTGGGAGAACAGTTCCTCCGCGGCTGTTTTTAGAGTGACCACTGCGGCTGGATCTGTTTCCAGGGACCCGGCATACCCCACATAGGAAAGGGTGGAAAAAACCAGTGCATCTACAGCATTGACCCCATCCTGGGTAAAGGTCAGATCCCCCCGCCATGTCAGGTAATCAAACATATTCGTCATGGCACATCCCTCCTTCTTACCTTTACCATACCATAGATCATTGGAAAAATCTACTGCTTCTTTGCATCTCCCAGACAAAACGGCGGTTGACAAATCTCTGCCTCCTGGGTAAAATGAAAGAAATCATTTCAGGAGGGACTCACAATGGTACCAACCAGAGAGCAGGCTTTGGCCCTGCTGCAAAAATACAACAAGGAACCCTTCCACATTCTCCACGCTCTGACTGTTGAAGGCGTCATGGCCTGGTTTGCCCGGGAAATGGGGGAGGACGTGGAATTCTGGAGTCTGTGCGGACTGCTCCACGATGTGGACTTTGAATGCTATCCCGATCAGCACTGCAAGAAGGCACCCGAACTGCTTGCGGAAGTCAACGCCAGAGCGGAAATGGTCCACGCCATCTGTTCCCATGGCTACGGTCTTTGCAGCGATGTGGAGCCGGAGCATGTCATGGAGAAGATCCTCTTTGCTGTGGACGAGCTTACCGGCCTCATCGGCGCTGCCGCCCGGATGCGCCCCAGCAAAAGCGTTATGGATATGGAGGTCTCTTCTCTGAAGAAGAAATTCAAGGACAAGAAGTTTGCCGCCGGCTGCTCCCGGGATGTGATTCAGACCGGTGCCCAGCGGCTGGGCTGGACCCTGGAGGAAACCATGGAGAAGACCATTCTCGCTATGCGCAGCTGTGAAGCAAGGGTAGCAGAGGAACAAGCCCGCCTTTGCGGCTAAGGACAGAAGCTACAACCCCGAAAGCATTGTGCTTTCGGGGTCATTTTTATTGGCAGCTTTTATTTTCCCGTAGAGCCAAATCCGCCGCAGCTTCTGACGGTATCGGACAGGCTGTCCGACTCCACATAGGCAGGGGTTAATACCGGCGTAATAATCATCTGGGCAATCCGCTCACCGTTTTTCAGGATTCGGTCTTCCCCGCTGTGATTATGCAGGGCCACCAGGATCTCCCCCCGGTAGTCGCTGTCAACAACGCCTACCTTGTTTGCGGGGGCCAGTCCCTGCTTGCAGGCCAGTCCGCTGCGGGCATAGATAAGCCCGGCACAGCCTTCCGGAACCTCCATGGCAATGCCGGTGGGGATAAATACAGTCTTCCCTGCGGGAATGGTCACGTCCTCTTCCAGGCAGGCGTAGAGGTCGGCTCCGGCAGCACCGGCGCTTCCATAGGTTGGCAGAATTGCCCCTGCCCGCAGGCGCTTAACACGAATCTCTCCCATTTTATACCATTCCTCTCTTTTCTCCCTGCCAGTCCTGCCAGAGGACCACCTTCCCCGCTTTCAGGGAAGCGGGAACATCGATCAGGCGCTGGTTTTCTGAGCCGCGGAATCGGAGGGACAGGTTTTTCTTCGCCTCAACAAAGGGGCCGTCCACTAGTACATCCAGATAGCTCAGGTATTCCCTGGTATCCCCCAGCCGTCCGGAGAGGATATCCTTGTCAAAGAGGTAGCCGGAAAAGGCCCAGATGCTCTTCTTTGGCATTTCCTCCTTAATTCTGCGCAGCAGCTCCACAATGGCCCCCTGGTTCTGAGGCTCGAAGGGTTCACCGCCAAGCAGGGTCAGCCCCCGGATATAGTCAGGGCGCAGCATGTCCAGAATTGAATCCACGGTTTCCTCTGTGAAGGGCTTTCCATAGCCAAAGTCCCAGGCAACCTCATTAAAGCAGCCGGGGCAGTGATGGGTACAGCCGGAAACGAACAGGCTTACCCGAACACCCGGGCCGTTGGCAATATCACAATTTTTAATCTCTGCATAGTTCATAATGTTCTCCAATCTTTGAAGCCTTTTGGGTTGCTTACAATCTGCCATCCAGTATAACACAGATTGCCCTCAATATCTACCCGGGAAGTGAAAAAATCCGCCGTAGAAAACCACGGCGGAAGAAATTATTTTTTCTGACCCTTCGGAATTTCATCCGGGTAATCCGCCTGATACTTTTCCCAAAGCTCAATTTGCCCATTCCGGCTCAGGCCCCGGCGAATCAGCTTCTCCAGGATGTCAAACAGCACCGCAAACAGGGGAACACAGACCACCATCCCTACGACGCCCCACAGGCCGCCGCACAGGATAATCGCAAACAGCACCCAGAAGCTGGAAAGACCGGTACGGTCCCCCAAGATGGCAGGGCCAATTAAATTTCCATCCAGCTGCTGCAGGGCAAGGATAAACACAATGAACCATAGTCCCTTTATGGGGCTGTCAATCATAATCAAAAGGGTCGCCGGAACACCGCCGATAAAGGGGCCAAAGAATGGGATCACGTTGGTGACACCCACAATGGCAGACACCATCAGCGCATTGGGGAACCGGAAAAGCACGCAACCCAGGTAGCACAAAACCCCCATAATAGCGGAATCCAGGATCTTTCCGTCAATGAAGCCCCCGAACATCCGATCCATGAAGGCAACTTCCCGGAGCACGGCATCTGCCCATTTGGGCTTCAAGGCACTGCGGACAATCAAAACCGCCTGACAAGCCAGCTTCTTCCGGCTTGCCAGAAGGTAACAGGCCACAATCAGGCCAATGAGTACGTTGTACAGGAACTTTGCCACCTTGTAGATTCCCGTGCCGACGCCTGTAACAATATTGACGACGCTGGAAATATAAGGGGATAAGGTATTGTCCGCCCAATGCTCCACGGAAGAATAAGCATAGTTGTATATCTCATTAAACACCCGCAGAAGCGCCTCATCCTCGCCAAAAACGCCCCTTGCCCAGATCAGAAATTGATTGACCTTATCCGGAAGGGAGAGCCACAGGGAGCGAATGCTGTTATATACGTTGGGCACAATCATTATGATGAGAACATACACCGCGAAAAGGCCTGTTATCAGGCTCAGACCCACGGCAAGGGACGGCGCGGCTTTCTGCATCCCCTTTGGGAAATACTTCTGAAACAGTCTCTCATAGCAATTGCACACCGGTCGAAGCAGGTATGCCACCACTCCGCCATAAATAAAGGGCGCAAGCAAATCTCCAAAGTAGGAAAGGGCCTCTCCAAGTCCCTGGAAGCGGAATACCGCAAAAAACACCAGAATACTCAGACTGATCCCGCCGAAAATCGCCAGCATTAAATAAAGGTATCGCTTTTTATATGGATCGATCATAACGTCACTTCATTTCTGTTTCAGCTTCCTATACAGTATAACAGTCTGCCGCCAAAGCAGTATGAACAAATTGTGAACATTCTGATTATTCATCCTTCTGATATTCATAAAATTTACAAAAATCTTACCAATACCCATTTCCATCCCACTTGCCATTTCCTTCCCAAAAGGGTATAATAGCTTAAAAAGATTCTGATTTAAGCGGAGGTACGGTTTATGCCATACTATTACGGATTCGACATGACATACGTTATCCTGGTGCTGCCCTGTATTCTGCTTTCTCTTTGGGCCAGTGCCAATGTCAATTCCACCTTCAAAAAATATTCCACCCAGTATTCCCAGCGGCGTCTGACCGGTGCGGAAGCCGCCCAACGGGTACTATACGCCCACGGCGTTCGAGGGGTTCGAATTGAACGGATCAGCGGCAATCTGACAGACCATTTTGATCCGAAGAGCAATGTAATCCGTCTGTCTGACGGTGTCTACAGCAACACCTCCACCGCCGCCATCGGTGTCGCCTGCCATGAAGCGGGCCATGCGGTGCAGTATGCCACCGGCTATGCCCCGATCAAGCTCCGGGCTGCCATCATTCCCGTCACCAATTTTGGCTCCAGGCTTGCCATGCCCTTAATTCTTCTTGGGCTTCTTCTCTATTCCTTCAGTTATTTTGGTGATACGCTGATCTATTTGGGCATCGCCTGCTTTGGCCTCTCCCTGGTATTCCAGCTTGTGACCCTTCCTGTGGAATTTAACGCCAGCCATCGGGCAATGGAGGCCATTGACAGTGCGGGACTGCTGACCCAGGAGGAACAGAGAGGGGCAAGAAAAACTCTGAAAGCCGCGGCCCTGACCTATGTAGCCGCCACAGCGGTCTCTCTCGCCCAGCTTCTCCGCCTCATCACCCTCTTCGGCGGACGGCGGCGTAATGACTGAGAATCCCTTTCCCACCTGATAGGACCCAACCAATCCCGCCCCGGCCTTGACATCCGGGGCGGGATTGCGTATAATTCCATGGAGAAACTACCTAATTTAAGAGAAAGGCACGAAATTATGGAGCAGCTGCTGGAATTGTATCAAACCATGGGAATCTCCCCTGCCGTTTACGCTTATGGCGAAAAGACTTTGGAGCGTTTAACGAAGCGCTTTGCGACCATCGACAAAATTGCGGAATATAACCAGGCCAAGGTGCTTTGGGCTATGCAGAAAAATCATGTGTCCGCCGGTTGCTTTGCCGCCACCACCGGCTACGGCTACGACGACTTTGGCCGGGACAACCTGGAAAAGGTCTATGCCGATGTGTTCCATACCGAAGCGGCTCTGGTCCGTCCTCAGATCACCTGCGGCACCCATGCTCTGACCGTGGCCCTCAGTGCAAATCTCCTGCCCGGGGATGAGCTGCTGTCCCCCGTGGGACTTCCCTACGACACACTCCAGGAGGTTATCGGCATTCGGGAAAGCCCCTGTTCCCTGGCAGAGTACGGCGTCAGCTATCGCCAGGTAGATCTGCTTCCTGACGGCAGCTTCGACTATGACAGCATCCGCAAGGCCATTAACGAAAAAACCAAGCTGATTACCATTCAGCGCTCCAAGGGCTATGCCACCCGCCCTACCTTCTCCGTGGCCCAAATTGGAGAACTGATTGCTTTCTGCAAGGGCGTAAAGCCGGACGTGCTGGTGATGGTGGACAACTGCTACGGCGAATTCGTGGAGACGCTGGAGCCTTCCGATGTGGGTGCGGATATGACCGTTGGTTCCCTGATCAAAAACCCCGGCGGCGGTCTAGCTCCCATTGGCGGCTATATTGTGGGTACGCGGAAATGCGTTGACCGTTGTGCCTACCGTCTGTCCGCTCCCGGACTGGGGCAGGAAGTGGGCGCAAACCTGGGCTTGATGCCAGCGCTCTATCAGGGCTTCTTCCTGTCCCCCACTGTGGTGGCCAGCGCGGAAAAGGGCGCGATTTTCGCCGCCAATCTCTATGAACCCCTGGGCTTCCCCTGTGTGCCCAACGCCACCGAGAGCCGTCACGATATCATTCAGGCCGTAGAGCTTGGCAGTGAGGAGGCTATGGTGGCTTTCTGCAAGGGCATCCAAGCGGCTGCCCCCGTGGATTCCTTTGCCACTCCCTACCCTTCCGATATGCCCGGCTATGACGACAAGGTCATTATGGCGGCAGGCGCTTTCGTCCAGGGCAGCACCATGGAGCTCTCCGCCGACGGCCCCATCCGTCCTCCTTACGCCGTGTATTTTCAAGGAGGACTCACCTGGGCTCACGCCAAGATCGGCATTCTTATGAGCCTGCAAAAGCTGGTGGAGGCCGGGCTTGCCAACCTGTGACTGTTCCCAAAAGCATATTATTCAGCACCGGGCATTTTTCAAATTCCCGGTGCTTTTTTGTAACAAACTTCCTTTTTCTCCGTCTAACCCATGAATGCAAAAGCAAGGTGGTGATGAGAAACCCTATGGACTTTGAGAAACTATACCATGCCTACTACATGAAGGTGTACTCCTATGTCATGTCCCTTTCCCGAAACCGTACCCTATCCGAGGAAATCACCCAGAATACCTTTTTTAAAGCTTTTACCTCCCTGGACGGCTATCGGAAGGAATCGGATTTTTTCACCTGGTTGTGCGCCATCGCAAGAAATCTATATTATGATGAACTGCGAAAGAGCAGGCATGGCACCGATTTGGATGCAAGCGAGCTGGAGGGCAGCCCCGGGCCGGAGGAAGCCGTTCTGCGGTCGGATACCTCTCTCCGGATTCATATGATTCTGCACACCCTGGAAGAGCCCTACAAAGAGGTCTTTCAGCTTCGGGTTTTCGGGGAGCTTTCCTTCCGGCAGATCGGCTGCATCTTCGGCAAAACCGAAAACTGGGCCAGGGTGACCTATCATCGCGCTAAATTGAAGATTCAAGAAAGGATGGATGAAACATGAAACTTTCCTGTGAGATCATTCAGGATTTGCTGCCTCTGTATGCCGACAAGGTTTGCAGCGCCGCAAGCAGAGAACTGGTGGATGCCCATTTGACACAATGCCGGGAGTGTCAGAGAAAGCTGATTGCACTGCAAAATACGGAATGTGAAGAACGTCTCCAACTGGAGCAGCAGGAGATTCTGAGCCATCAGGCCAGCCGCTTTAAACGAAAGGCATTCCTGATTGGCTGCTGCATTGCGGGAATCCTGCTCATTCCCGTGATCGTATGCCTGATCGTAAATCTGTCCACCGGGCATTCCCTGGACTGGTTCTTTATCGTTCTCACCGCCCTGCTGGTGACCGCTTCCCTGATCGTGGTTCCTTTGATGGTGGAACGGAAACGCTTTCTGGTTACTTTGGGAAGCTTTACGGTCAGCCTGCTTGCGCTGCTTCTGACCTGCTGCCTGTACAGCGGGGGAAACTGGTTCTGGATCACCGCATTCTCGGTTTTATTTGGGCTGTCCGTCCTCTTTACCCCCTTTGCACTGAGCCAGCTTGATGATAATCCGGTGATCCATGGACGTAAGGGGCTATTAACCATGATTGCGGATACTGTTCTTCTGTTTCTCATGCTTTTTTCCATTGGTCTCTATGTGAAAAATGGGAATTATTGGCGGCCTGCCATGCTCAATGCCCTGGTGTTTTCCGGCTTTACCTGGCTGCTGTTTCTGACTATCCGGTATCTCAGGACAAACGGACTGATCAAATCAGGATTGAGTATTATGGAATGCTCCACTATGTTCGCCTTTGTCAACGACATTGAAAACTGGATTCTCAGGGACAATGTTCCGGGGATTCGCAATGCCAATTTCAGCTTCTGGGGCTGGGAAAGCTTCAATGCAAATATCTCCCTGATCGTCCTGCTGTCAGGACTCGGCATTGGGGTAGTCTTTGTTGTGTGCGGTATTCTCTCCGATAAGAAGAAAAAGAACGATTAATTTTTCACCCCTGCATTCCAACGGTTTGCAGGGGTGTGTTTTGTTCAGAAACAAAACGCTACGTTGTTATGCCGGAGCCAGAAGTCAATTTGACAGAGATAGGCCATGGTCTGGGGTCGCCGCATCAGCTGTCCATACCAGGGCCAATGGTTTGGCGCTGCCAGCATCTCCTTCACCTCTGCCCGGTTGAGAAGCTGCCATATGGGAGCGGAATTGTCCTCCAGCAAGCCTGCCAGCCGTTTCTCCATCAACTGCTCATATCGAGGATCAAAGGTTTTGGGATAGGGACTTTTCTTCCGTTCCAGAATTTCCCTGGGCAGCAGTCCTGCCACTGCCTGACGAAGCAGCCCCTTTTCCTTACCCTGATAATCCTTAAATTCCCAGGGCACACCATACAGGTACTCCGCAATCCGATAATCACAGAAGGGCACCCGCACCTCCAGAGAGCAGTACATGCTCATCCGGTCCTTCCGGTCCAGGAGGGTCTGCATGAAATAGGCAAAGTTTAAATTCACCATTTCCTTCATCCGACGGTCGACATCCGACGTTCCCGGAAGGATATCGCTTTCCCGGCAGGTCTTATTATAGGCATCCATGACAAAGGCTTCCCCGTCAATTGTCACCGCCGGGGAAAGGAGTCTGCACCGCTGGGCGGTATTCTGGGCCCAGGGGAAGCCGGCCCTGGCCCGAACCTCCGGGTCCCGATACCAGGGATAGCCGCCGAAAATCTCATCGGCGCATTCCCCCGACAGGGCTACCTTCACATCCTGCCGAATCTCCCGGCAAAAGGCCAGCAAGGAAAAGTCCACATCTGCCATGCCGGGAAGATCCCGGGCAATGGTGGCGTCCTCCAAAGCGCCATACAGGTCCTCCGGGGTGAGAACTGTCCAGCGGTGTTCCGTGTTCAGCCCATCCATCATAATCTGAATGTAGGCATTGTCTGAATTGGGCTGGAATTTGTTGGCCTGAAAGTACCGATCGTTATTCAGATAATCCACCGAGAAGGTTTTTAATGTCTCTCCACGCTGCGCCATTTCTCTGGCGCAGACGGCAGTGATGATGCTGGAATCCAGGCCGCCGGACAGGAGCGTCCCAATGGGCACATCAGAGACCATCTGCCGGGAAATGGCATCCTGAACCAGATACCGGACGCATTCCACAGTTTCCTCGAAGCTGTCCCGATGCTCCCGGTCTTTCAGCTTCCAGTAGCGCCAAAGGGACAGCTTTCCATCTTCATAGAAGCCGCAGCACCCCGGCTCTACCTCCCGGATATCCTGGAAGATGCCGCTGCCCGGCAGCCGCCCGGGACCCAAAAGAATGATCTGGGCCGCTCCGGCTTCATCCAGACAGGCTTTTACGCCCGGGTATGCGAGAATGGTTTTAATCTCCGAAGCAAACAGCAGCCCGCCGTTGTGGAATTTGTAAAACAAAGGTTTTACGCCAATCCGGTCTCTGGCTAGAAAGAGCCGCCTTTTTTTCTGCTCCCAGACGGCAAAGGCAAAAATACCGTTGAGCCGGTTGACACATTCCTCCCCGTAAGCCCCATAAGCATGGAGAAGCACCTCCGTATCGGAATGACCGCAAAAGCTATGTCCCTTAGACAGCAGATCCCGGCGAAGCTCCTCTGTATTGTAAAGCTCCCCGTTATAGAGGATGGTATAAGTTTCCCCCTCCCAGGAAAACGTCATAGGCTGCTTCCCGCCGGGAGGGTCAATGATGGCAAGCCTGCTGTGAAGCAGCGTCACATCCTTATCCTGAAACACACCGCTGCCATCCGGCCCACGACGGTGCATAGTAGAAAGCATTGCGGCAATCGCGGAATTCTCCGCCTTTGTCCCGATAATCCCGGATATTGCGCACATATGGGTCACATCCTTTCCTTGGGAAGCGCTTGCTTTCTTAGCCTTCCCTTGCTTCCTAATTCTATGAATGGTTCCCGGGAGAATGTGCATACTACCTGTGGTGATGTAAGATGAAAGACAGCAAGGAGATTCTGACCTCCATATTAAAGACCACACAAATGGGCCAGATCGGCATTCGCAGTGTGCTGGACACCTCCATGCGCCCGGGACTGCGGAAGGCATTGGAGTCTCAGCTCCACGAATACGACTCCATTGAGACGGAAACCCATTTGATCGCGACCCAACGGGGATGGGAGCTGAGTGAAGTAGACCCCGCAGTGCGGATGATGACCGACATGATGGTGCGAATGAAGCTCAACGGCAGAAATTCCGACTCCAAAATTGCCGGAATGATGATCAACGGCAATACAAAGGGTATGATCAAGGGGCTGAAAAATATCCATCAGTACGCCGGGCAGGATGAACAGGTGGACATTCTCTCCCAAAAGCTTCTGGACTGTGAAACGGCGAATATCCGTCAGATGCAGGGCTATCTTTAACGCCAAGGAAGAAGCTTTTACGGGAACTGGTAGGCCGTCAGGTTTTTTGCACCTGACGGCCTTCCCGCGCATATACTACGGGAGAACGTGAAAGGAGTGATGTGCTTGTCTGCTACAGGCTACATAGCGGCGCGTGCCTACACCAGCAACGCCGAGTTTCCCTTAAAAAATGTTGCCATTACCGTAACCGCCACCGACGGAACCGCCATCGCCATGCGTCTGACGGACCAGAGCGGTCAGATTCGCCCCATTGAAATCCCCGTTCCGGACAAATCGGAAAGTCAGTCTCCGGGAAACGGAGTGCCCCCCTTCACCTCCGTCAATCTGTATGCCCGGCTTCAGGGCTATGAACAGATCGAATCGGAAAACCTTCAGGTATTTGCGGGAACCACAACCCTGCAAAATCTGGAAATGGTACCTTTATCGGAATTCCCCGGGATGTGGGATCAGAACATGATCTTCAACACACCTCCCCAGAATCTATAGGAGGTGAACTATGCCGCCTGTTGTTACCCCCTATGTCCCCCAGCGTATCACCGTACACCTGGGCGCCCCGGATGAACCGGCCCAAAACGTAACCGTAAACTTTGTGGACTATGTGAAAAACGTAGCCTCCAGTGAGATTTATCCCACCTGGGAGGAAAGTGCTCTTCGGGCCAATATTCTTGCCATTGTTTCCTTTGCACTGAACCGAGTCTATACCGAGTTCTACCGGAGTCGGGGCTATGACTTTGACATTACCAACTCCACCGCTTATGACCAGTTCTTTGTCAATGGACGAAGCTATTTTTCCAATGTGGCACAGCTGGTGGATGATCTGTTCAACGATTACCTGCGCCGTCCCGGCTTTGTGGAGCCCCTGGCAGCAAAATTCTGCAATGGTACCACCGCCGTATGTGAGGGCCTCAGCCAGTGGGGCAGCCAGAATCTGGCCCAGCAGGGCTATAACGCCCCCCAAATTCTGCGCAGCTACTATGGAGACGTGGAGATCGTCCGCAACGCGCCCATCCGGGGCATGGTTTCCTCTTATCCCGGTACGCCCCTGCGCCGGGGGACCTCCGGTCCCAGTGTCGTCACCGTTCAGGTGGAGCTGAACCGGATTTCTCAGAACTACCCGGCGATTCCCAAGATTTCCCCGGTGGACGGAATCTTTGGGGCTCAGACCGAAGCCGCGGTGCGGAAATTTCAGGAGATCTTCGGTCTGAGTGTGGATGGCATCGTAGGCCGGTCCACCTGGTATGCCCTGGTGCGCTACTACATTGCGGTCACCCAAATGGCAGAGCTTCGCAGTGAGGGACAGCGGTTCTATGTCAACGCCTGGGCCAATACCCGGCCCATCCAGCAGGGTGACCAGGGAATCAGCGTGGAGCACCTGCAATATATGCTCAGCGTACTTTCCGCTTACATCTCCGAAATCCCCCCTCTGACCGTAGACGGGATCTTCGGTCCCGCTACCCGGAACGCCGTTCTGGCTGCGCAAGGCAGGTTTGACCTGCCCCAGACCGGAATCGTCAACGGCGAGACCTGGAATGAAATCTACGACCAGTTCTCCGGCATCGAGTATACCTGGCGCAATCCCGAGCAATTCCCCTACACCTATTCTGTCATATCCGGAGGGAGTCCCCGCTCCCGGTATTCTCAGACCACAACCATGACCCAGTTCCCTGGTAACGATCTGCGAATCGGCAATCAGGACCCTGTCAGACAGGAGGCACCGCGATGAGACCACCTATTTCCTTTATTGCTCAGCCCATCCGCAGTCTGCAAACCATGCTGCGGGTTTTGGCAGAGCACGATGACCGCTATGAAACCGTCATTCCGGACGGAATCTATGGCCCTGCCACCATGAAGGCCGTTACCGTATTTCAGCAGCACCATGGTCTTCCGGTCACAGGCGTCACGGATCACGCCACCTGGCAGATGATCCAGGCAGCCTTTGAACCGGCCCTCACCGCCCAGCAGGAAGCCCAGCAAATCGGCATTGTCTTAAACCCTAACCAGGTGATCCGCAAGGGGGAGCGCTCTCCCTATGTTCACCTGACCCAGGCTATGCTACAAGCCCTTTATGATGTCTATCAAAGCGTCCCGGAGCCCAGCCATACCGGCTACCTGGATGACTGTACCTCCGACTCCCTTGCTTCCTTCCAGCAGCTGTGCGGCCTGCCGATGACCGGGAATCTTGATAAGCACACCTGGAAGCATCTGGCCCTTCAATATCCTTTGGCTGCCAACCTGCATAATTCCCTGTAGATATTTCTTTTTTGTAAATTTTTCCTTCCGTACCTTCCTTCCCTTGATAAAGTCGGAAAACGGACCTATAATAGAAGTTAAAAGTATCTTTGGCTTTACAGGGAGGAACAACCCCATGTTCGCAAAAAAATGGAGAACAGAAATCTTCACCATCCCCAACCTTCTCAGCCTGTTTCGGCTGATTCTTTTGCCAATCTATGCCTACATCTACCTGAACTCCGAAACAGACGAACAGTATTTCGTTGCCGCCGCCATTATGGCAGTGTCCTGCCTGACGGATATGGTGGACGGAAAAATCGCAAGAAGATTCAATATGGTCTCCACCCTGGGTAAAATTTTAGATCCTCTGGCAGATAAGATCACCCAGTTTACCCTGACCCTGTGCCTCTCTCTGAAGCACCCTGTCCTGCGACCGGTGCTTATTTTGTTCGTGGTGAAGGAGCTGTTTCAGCTTGTTGTGGGAGCCATCCATCTTCGCCGGGGCAAAATGCTTCCCGGTGCTCTGATGGCGGGCAAGGTGTGCACCACCGTTCTGTTTGTCAGTCTCATTGTCCTGGTGCTTCTCCCCCGCATGCCTGCCCATTGGGTCAGCGCCATTGCCCTGATTGATACGGTTTTTCTGACCATCTCCTTTGTCCGGTATATCTTCGCCTATTTCGGGAAAAATACGCTGGTACAGGACCTGAACCCGAAGGAATAACAAATGCGCCGCCGGTTTTCCATACCGGCGGCGCTTACGTTTTCCTCAAACATGCAGCGGCTCAAGAAAATTGAGCCGCTGCCCTTTTCTTATGTCCTCTTTTTGAAGCAGCGTGTCACAGGGCCGCCGTCGGCGTATCCGCGAATATTTCCACGGCATCGGCATTCCTCATTGCTTCACCTTGTAACCTTATTATACCAGACGCGAAAGGAATTTGGTGAAGAATCTTTGAACAAACTACTAATAATCTTCTACTGAATTCGCTCTGTTTTGGCAATTTTAACAATAGTCAAAAGGTGCCTGTCTCCGGCTAAGAAGGCAGGCACATGCAGTGGAATATCAATAAGGGTAGGCGTTGCTAAAAAGCAGCAACAAAGGCAGCGCCAGCGTAAAGACGCTGATCGCCCAGGCGTAAACCGCCTTTCTGGAGCAGAACATCAGCACAAGACAGGCCAGGGTCAATCCCAAAGGTCCCACCACCGCGAACTGCCGGCTCACCATCTGGGCAAATTCCCCGGAAGCCTGCAAATTAATGCCAACCTGCTCCGGAAGATGGCTCATATTGTAAGACGCCAGCTTCAGCGCATAATAAATGACCGGAGCAGCCAAAACAATTTTCCGAAGACGGAACAGCCAGGTCACAATGGTGTTGATAATAGAATTAACCTTGCCTATGGCAGTCTTCACTGGTTCCGCAGAGTCAGGCTTGACGGCAGCCACAGCGCCAGAATGTGCATCGGCAAATTTACCGGATTTTTTCATCGTATCCCTCCGGGCAATGATTTTTCATATGTGTTACACATCATACCATATTTTTCACAAGGCCGCAAGGGCCAGAACGTTCTGTGAGAAAAATTTCAAAAATCTTAATAGTCCAATTCTACGGACACAATCTTTTGTATACTGATGGCAGAAAGAAAAACAAGGAGGAAATACCATGAAACGAAATCACTTAACCCTGTATGTTCCCAATCAGCCCAAATACCCCGGCGGGGCGGATCGTCGGTACTTTGTGGAAAAGGCCGTCAATATTCTCACCGCGATTGTATCCTCCATGGGGTTCATTACCGCCATGCTTTTCCTGCTGACTCTGAACTAGTCAAAGTCCCCTTCCCGCAAAATCCTGCAAGTGTGGATTTTTCCATTTCCCAGCTCCACCAGTCCCGCGCTGCCGCCATAATAGCCGCAGCTTCCCGGATTCAGAACCCATAGGCCGTCGTCCTCCTGGTGGCAGTCGGCCTCATGGGTGTGTCCGTAAAACACGCCGTCGGCGTGACAACTCCGGGCATCCCGCAGAAGAGTCCCCAGGTAGGATTTGACCTGATGGCGGTGACCGTGGGTCAGGTAAAGGGTAACGCCCTCCATGGTTTCCACCAGAATTTCCGGCTGACCCGGCGGGCAGCGATAACGGTCACAGTTTCCCGGCACCTGGTAAAAAGGAATGCCGGGAAATTCCTCTTTCATCGTCTCTCCATCCTCAAAATAATCCCCCAGGTGAATCACCGCATCCGGCTGTACCTTGGAAATACACCGGCGCATAAAGCTGAGCATGGCATGGGAATCGGATAAAACAAGTATCTTCACTGCCTTCACCTCATCAGTTTATCCCTTTTCGACATTTTTAAACATCATATCCCATTCTTCCCCAAAAATCAATCCTCTTCTTCCTCTTCCCCGTCGTTTACAACCACCTGATGGAAAAACCTCCGTTTTTCTGATGGGGTACAGTCATACAGCTCCCGAAAATACTGCCCCAGCATTTTCGGGTCCTTAAAGCCGTGCCGCTCGGCGATTTCCCAGATGGGGTCCTCTGAGGTTTCCAGCTCCCAGCACACCGCAGTTGTCCGCACCTGATAGACATAATGCAAATAGCTGACACCCATATTCTTTTTAAACAGGCGGCAGAAATATTCCTTGTTTAAGCCCATGGCGTCCGCCGCTTTTTCCAGGGGCAGATCTTCGGCGTGATGAAGCTGCACATATTCCAGAACCGGTTCCAGCCGGGTCATGTCGCTGCGGCGCAGGGTACTCTCCTCCACTGCCAGAGGCTGTGAGAAGTACTTCACCAGAATCGCCGTCAGAGCGTAAAGCCTTGCCTGCCGCTCCAGCTTATAGGCGATATGCTCCTGCTCGGTCTGCCGCAGGATCTCCTGAAGATGGACCTTCAGCTGCTCATAGGCCACCGCCTTGCTCTGATCCTCCGGATCAAACGCCAGGGAGAAATGGAGCTGATCAAAATTCGCAACGTATTTCCGCATGACGCTGGGCTGAATATGGACGCACAAATAGGACGCCTTTCGGCTGCACCTGGTTTCGTGAACCTCATGGGGATTGATAATGGCAATGCTTCCGGGTTTCCCGTGAATGGTCAAATTCTCAAACTTGCAGGTTATTCTTCCGCTGACAAAGAAGAACAGCTCCACCGCCTTATGCCAGTGGGGCGGCGTATAGGCGCTCAGATTATGCTGGTAATTGATTCCAAAGCCAGTATCGTCCATACTGTCCAAAGAAATTTGTTGGTAATTGTTCACAAAATTCCGCCTTTCCCCAAGTTTTTTGGTTCACAGCTCGTTCACAATGTCAATATCCTCCATATGAAGGTCAATTATACCACTTTTTCCCATTGTGTCAAGGTGCTATAATGCAGGCACTTCAAGGGTCAGCGGCCCGGGCTTCCTTGCAAGTTCTGTTAGCCGGGCATTCAGCGGCGGTTTTCCGCCCCTTTGTTAAGGAGGTAACACTATGAAGAAGAAGTCTTTTTCCATTGGTCAGCTTCTCGACGACGCAATGGATATGTACTGCGAGAGCATCATCTGGTCTCATAAGATCTGAGCACCTGCTCTCCCGCGGCATGATACACTATGTGAAGGAGGTTGTGACCATGCGCCATGTGGCTGCTCGTTTGATACCATATGCCCGAGGGCTGTCTACCATCCGCCACACTTTGGAAAGATGCCCTGATCTGGGGTAATTTTATTTCGCCGCCTGCTGTAACCCAGCAGGCGGCTTATTTTTCCGGTACATTTTCCCCATCCGGCGCATAAGCTATGACAAGAGAACCTTTCAAGGAGGTCATCCCATGGAGAATATGCCAAATATGTCGGATTTAATGAAGCTGGCCCAGTCCCCGGCGGGACAGCAGCTTCTGACCATGCTCCAAAATTCCAATGATCCCGCTTTGGAAAACGCCATGAGCCAGGCTTCTGCCGGAAACATGGCGGAGGCAAAAAAAGCCCTGTCATCTCTGCTATCCTCCCCCCAGGCCCAGGCACTGCTCAAGCAAATGGAGGGATATCTATGAGTGAAATGGAGGAAAAGCTGGGCGCGATTCTGAATAACCCCCAAATGATGCAGCAGATTCTATCCATGGCCCAGGCTATGAACACAAACAGTACGCCCCAGTCTCCGCCTCCCCAGCCTCAGGAATCCGCACCCGCCCTTCCGGTGGACCCCAGAATGCTGCAATCTCTGGCTGGTATGGCCCAGAAAACCGGCGTGGATCGGAACCAGCAGACCCTTCTCAAAGCTCTGTGTCCATATCTCAGCCAGAATCGGGTCCATAAGCTGGAGCGAGCCATGCGGGCGGCAAAAATGGCGGGACTTGCCTCCAACCTCCTAAACTCAGGGGCTCTCCAAATGCTTACGGGGAGGTGAAACCATGTATAACCGTTATATCCCTCAGCCAGACGGCTCCTTTCAGCGCAACCGGATGCCGGAGCCGGAGCAGCGACCACCCATGCGGTCAGCGCCCCCTCCCCAAAGCTGCCAGCAGGAACCCCCTCCCGAGCCAAAATGCCCGCCGTTTTCCCCGGAACCAGGTGGCGGACAGCCTCGTGCCAATGGGAACCGGCAGCCCCGGCGGCCCTGTCCGCCGCCAAAGCAGCCTCCCCGACAAAGTTCTCCGTCCAAGCAAAGCTCAGGCGTCTTCCAGTTCTTCCGTCAGCTTCTGCCCCGGGATTTTGATACGGAGGATCTGCTGGTCGTTTTACTTTTGCTGCTTATATCCGGAGACTGCAAGGAGGATCAGAATACCGCATTGCTGACCCTGGCCCTTTATTTGTTCCTGTAGGGAACCCTTGCTTTTTGTCGAAGAAGCCACTATAATGGTAGCATCTTTTCTCTGGGAGGTGTTCCATGGCTACGAAACGCAAAAACCGGGTTCTGCCTTTGCTCTGTACGGCGGTGATTGTCCTCGCCGCTTTGGGGCTTCACTACTTTCTGGACCCCTGGGGCTTTTATTGGAAGGTCGAGCCTAACGAGAGGGATTTGCGCATGTCCGTCGTGAGGGCAGCGGAAAGCTATCTGGGCCGAAAGGAAGCGGATGGAAGCTATCAGGTGATTCTTGACCGGTACAACACCCAGCCCTCCCTGCCCATGGGCTATACCCTGACTACGGATGACAGCTGGTGCGCTGCCTTTGTCAGCGTTGCCGCCCTGGACAGCGGCCTTACGGATATCATTCCCACAGAATGCGGCTGTGAGCGGCAGATTGCCCTTTTTCAGGCAATGGACTGCTGGGAGGAGAATGACAACGCCATTCCCCTGCCCGGGGATCTCATTTACTATGACTGGAATAACCGGCGGCTGGGTGACTGCACCGGCTGGGCAGACCATGTGGGCATTGTGGTGGGCACCAAGTGGCCTTTTGTCAAGGTGATCGAGGGCAACCGGGGCGACCGAGTCTGTTACCACTATCTTCTGCTCAATGACATTTCTATCCGTGGCTTTGGAAGGCCCGATTACGCATCCATGGTGAACTGAGGGTTTTCCGGGCAGTGAAAATCCCGTCTCGTTGTGAGGCGGGATTTTCCTTTATTTCGCTCTCTTTTTAAAGTAGTATGCCAAAACTACCACAACTTCCAGGGCATAGAGGCATCCGAAAATTACATGCCGGACATCCGCTGTATGCTCTGCCTCTTGCAAATCATCATAGGTATATACCGTAATGGGCAGTAGGGTTCCGTCCTGCTCCGTGTACTGGACGGAAACCACATTATGATTTCTCTGCACATAGGCGCAGACCACATCCCCGTTCTGATTCTCCAAACGTTGTGTGAATGCCTGTTCTTCACTGACCTCATTTCCGTTTTCATCATAATAAATAACCGGGCCGTAAGACATCACAGGCATTTTTCCACGACTACTGGAGGAAACGTCCTGCTCCATATATGCTATGAAGCTTTCATAATCGTCGAAGGTAGTGCCCTTCATAATCGACCATGGCCCCCAAATCGTGGTGGCGGCAATGTGCCCAAGAACGGTGACGATCAGCAGGACGGATAAAAGAATGGCACAGTGTTTTTTCAGTTTGTGGTTATGATGATAGACATTTGCTTCTTTCTCGCTGAGAGCAATGGTCCCCTTTCTGACAAAGGACGCATTGAGAAAATAGCATATGATTCCATAGATAAGCAAAAACAGCCCGGCACCCATGGTGCCAAGCACAAACATATGCCCTGCTTCCAATCCCGCATAGGCCTGCTCACTGACCAGCATTAGCGGCAAGGTAAAACCCAAAATCCCCACTGCGATCCCTATGGATCTTTCCGAAAGGCGAATCACGGTTCTTCGGAATTGGGACAGCTCCCCTTCCTCTAAACCTGCATCCTCCACGCTGGTAAACACAGCATTCATGCAGATCAATTGCATCATCACGCTGGTTGTCAGGAAGATTGCCCCGCAGAGGAACCCCAGTGCGCCCCGCAAAAAGGCAAGGTTGCAGGTCAGGGCAGCAATGAGTCCCACCACAGAAATACCGGACGCAATCAGAGCCTGGGTTCTGTATTTGGAGAGAGTTAAGGACAGAAGCCGGCGGCGCTGCTTTTCTCCCTTTGGCGTCATGTCTCCTCTCTCCTCCGGGGACTTCCGCTCTCCCCGAAGCAGCTCGTCACAGGTGATGTTGAAGATTTCCGCAATCACCGGGATCAGGGACAGGTCCGGTGCGCCGTCATCGCATTCCCAGCGGCTGACGGTTTTGTCGGACACATTCAGCTTATCCGCCAGATCCTTCTGGGTCATTCCGTTGGCCTTTCGCAGGGCAGCCAGAAACGCGCCCATGGTTTTCTTTTCCATAAAGGTAACCTCCTTTTGCTTGGACACCGGCCGGTGTTTGCCAATATTCTAAGATTCCGACAGTGAGAATACCACCCAAAGAAGAAAGAATCTCTCTCGAAATCCGAGAATTTAGAGAAACACCCCGCAAGCCGCGCTTACGGGGTGCTTTATGCAATTATCTTGCCACGAAGCCGACCTTCTTGTAAACCTTACGCAGGGTCTTCTCCGCAACGTAGCTGGCCTTTTCCGCACCGCTGCGGTAAACGCTTTCGAGGTACGCCTTGTCCTTCATCAGACGGCTGGCCTCCTCCCGGATGGGCCGCAGATGCTCGATCACCGCGTCTCCAACCATGGGTTTGAAAGCGCCGTAGCCCTGACCCGCGAACTCCATTTCAATCTGCTCCATAGACTCCCCTGTGACAGCGGAATAGATGCTCATCAGGTTTGCCACACCGGGCTTGTTCTCGGGATCAAAGCGGATGCAGTTTTCCGTGTCGGAGTCGGTAATAGCCCGCTTGAACTTCCGCTGGATATCCTCAGGCTTTTCCATCAGGAAAACGCATCCATCGGGAATGGACTTGCTCATTTTGGTGTCCGGGGCGTTCAGGCTCATAATCCGGGCGCCGGTCTCCGGAATATAGGGCTCCGGAATCTTGAACACATCGCCGTAAATACCGTTGAAGCGCTTGGCAATGTCCCGGGTCAGCTCACAGTGCTGCTTCTGATCGTTGCCCACCGGCACCAGATCCGGCTGGTAGAGCAGGATGTCCGCCGCCATCAAAGCCGGATAGGTAAACAGGCCGCCGTTGACGTTTTCCGCGTGCTTGGCTGCCTTATCCTTGAACTGGGTCATACGGGACAGCTCGCCAAACATGGTGTAGCAATTTAAAACCCAGCCCAGCTCCGCATGCTGGTGGACATGAGACTGGATAAACAGGGTATTGTTCTCCGGGTCCAGGCCTCAGGCAAGGTACTGAGCCAGCTGCTCCAGTGTCCGCCGGAGCAGATCGGCAGGGGTCTGCCGGACGGTAATGGTGTGCATATCCGCCATGAAATAGAAGCACTCGAAGGTATCGGACCGGGCGCTCCAGTTCCGAATGGCCCCCAGGTAATTGCCCAGATGCAGGTCCCCGCTGGGCTGAATGCCGGAGAGCATCCGTTTCTTGGGGGCCGCGGTTTCAGTGATGGTTTCACTCATAATAATCACGCTTTCTTTCGAATGGGTTTTCGGATATTCTACCATAGCTTTGCCATAAGCGCAAGGAGATTTTGTAGGTGTTACAATGATGTGTGACAAACAGAAAAAAGAATAGCGAATAGGGATG